>NZ_JACONW010000056.1 GCF_014357575.1 Pseudomonas folii
ACGACGTGGGACCGGCTTTAGCCGGGAAGGCGGTGTTTCTGCAGATAAAAAATCAACGTCCGTTCCGGCCTCTTCCCAGCTGAAGCCGGTCCCACGTCATCGGTGATTGCTGTGGGAGATCTATGTTTGCCCGCGAGCTAATGTGACGTGGGAGCTGGGCTTGCCGTTTTGGTTACGCCACCCGCGTCAGGTTGATTTCCTCCAGCCCGACAATCAGCGCATCCATGTCAGCAAAAGGTTTCAGGTTGACCGTAGCCCAGGTGGCTCGCTCCACATAAACCTGGCCTTGGGCGTTGACCTTCACAGGCGTGCGATGAATCGCATTGTCTCGTGAACGATGGACAATCACCGGTAAGCCGTCTCTGCTTTCCTCGATCAGGAACATGCCTGGCCTCGTGAGCCTTTCTCCGACGGGCAAGGATTGTGGGGGCCTGACCGAGACGGCTGGTTTGAGGGTTTCCATCTCCAACCGCAAATCGCTCTTGATGACACTTTTTCGGCCAGTCAGCCCGATAGGGATGCTGTCACCGGGAGCAGTCGAAACACCCCGTCCCTGGCCAGGTCTCACGTCGACCACCCGGATGCCAATGCCTCCTTCCAGCTCGGCGAGGCCGGGAATGATTTTCTCGTAAGTATTGGCATGGCTATTACCGACCAGCGCTATCCACTTGTGCGCGCCCATGACCTCTTGATGTTTGCGCAGCGTACGCGACGCGAAGTAGCTGAACATCTGCTGACGTGTGGTGAGCGAGGGATGGTCAATTTCTTTGATGTGGTAGCTGGCTGCGCAGTCGATAGCCCTGATCTCCAGGCCATTGGCGCGCGCTTTGATGACCAGTTGCTCAAAGGTGTAGACCGTGTCGGGATCGGTTTGGTGACCGAGGTCGAGTTTTCTCAGGTCATGAAGCAGGGATTTGCTCATGTAGCCTGTTTCGAAATAACGATCCAGATCAGCCTGATGCAGGTCGCTGAGCAGGTGCTCCATGTACAGCGTCTTCACATCCTGTCGAGCCAGAAGCGGCAGGTTATCGATGATCAGTTTCTTGCTGGCAATGGATGAGTGGGATTCGCCAATGACCACCCCCTCGGTATGTTGATAAAGGTCTTCAAGCAAATCCCCATGACTGATTCCGGGTGACACGGAGGGGACTGTCGGGCGCTCTGGCAGCTCGTGCGCAATGACTTTTCGCGCGTCTTTCTGAAGCTTGCGGCGCAGATTGAAAAAGCTGTCCCGTATCAGCGAATGCTCGTCGTTCGTGAGGAAAAACCGCGAGTCCAGTCCCTTGTGTTTGAAGTTGATCAAGTCATGCAGGCTGGCTCGGGTCTCGGCTGGCATACCGTAAACGGTGTCCTGCAACGAGAATTGTATGGCTGTAGGTGAAACTTCGGCGGGCCAGTTTTCCGCGTCGATTGGCTGCCATCCACCGGTTTCCTTCCATTCGAAACCCGCTTTGCCGACAAATATATTGTCGATTTTATCGTCTGTGATTCCGTGGATTTGTCGATGTAACGCTTCATCCAGGAGGCTGGGCGGTGAGATCGCAGACGCGACTTCAGCGTTACCCTGGTCCCTGATCAACGGATTAGCGACTTCGATTTTGAAATCAGCCTTGCCGAATGCACTGCTGGTATTTTCAAGATCACGGCTGATGAGCGTTGGTCTGCCATCGGGCACATCATGCACGCGCACGCTGATTGCACCTTGCAGTTCGGCAATGCCAGGAACTTGTTGATGAGTACTGGCCAGTCTTTGATCGACTAACGCCACCCATCGCTTTTGAGGGGTAGCGGCAGCGTCGGCACCTATCAGAAGGTTGCTGAAAAAGTTGCTCATTTTTTGATCGGCAGCGATATCTCCCGCAGCCGAGGTGACGGGGTTGTGAATCAGCGGGTAGCTGACGGATGAGCTGAGCGGTCGTACTTCTATGCCGTGACGATGTGCGATTTTAACGACGTGGTAATAGTCGAAATCCCTGCTGCGGTTTTTCAATGCGCCGTCGTTGAGGGTTTCGAACCAGAGCCTCAGCTCGCTGGAGCCGGTTTTGCTTCTGGCTCCCAGCTTGCGGTACTTGTCCAGTTTGTACATATGCAGGTCGGTGAACAGATGCTGGATGTACAGCACCTTAACGTCCTGCTTGGCCAGTGCAGCCATGTTTTCGATCAACAGGCGCTTGCTGGCAATGGACCTCGGGGCTTCGCCAATGACCATGGCATTACTGTTCTGGAAAACTTTTTTGATCAGGCTGCCGGCATCAGCATTCACCTCAAGCAGCGGCAATACAGGGCGAGGCAGAGGTATCGTCGAAACCAGTGCCGCATTGGCATTTACGTAGAGCTTCTCTCGTAACCTGGCAAAGTCTGCGCGGACATCCCGGAATACCGCCTCGAAATAGTCATCAAGGCCCAAGCCCAGGTCGTCTATCGATCTGCCCGGGTGTGCAAGGACGTCGAAGTGGGCGCGTAATCGCAGCGGTAACTCATAAGGGACGACAGCGGCG
This sequence comes from Pseudomonas folii, assembly GCF_014357575.1. Lineage (GTDB taxonomy): Bacteria > Pseudomonadota > Gammaproteobacteria > Pseudomonadales > Pseudomonadaceae > Aquipseudomonas > Aquipseudomonas folii. The sequence goes on from NZ_JACONW010000056.1 coordinate 2,499, forward strand.
GTAATCTCCCTGGTGGTCACGGATTCCGTCGCCAGTGGCTTGAATGAATCGTCCATGCCGCCACGTAGATTTGGCCGTTCCAGCAGGTGCCATTTGCCTTGAGCGTCCAGGCGTACCGGACGCTTGCCAAAAAAGGCAAACGGGTTCTGCGGATCGATGATGTTCCAGTAACGAGCGCTCGCATCGAACTGTACTTCGAAGATCCGGGTTCCGAGTTCTATGTAATATTTACCGTTCACCACGCTCACGCCTTTAGCGTGCCCGGAGGGCAGTGGAGGCGTATTTTCCAGTGAGATATTTACGGAAAAGTCCGGTTTTATAGCGCTTCCGTTCAGCACCGTTGGCTGACCGGCGGGCTCGCTCAAGGGGCGCCATTTCCCGTCGAGGTCTTGCCGGGCGAACTGTCCGGTTGGTTGTGGCGCCTTGGATGGGTCCACGTCCAGGCGATACACCGACGCATGGCCATTCGCGTTCGGCTTGCTGCGCCAGAAGGTTTCCCCTTCAAGGTTGACGGGGTGCAGATCAGCCTGGCTTGGGGCGCGCGTGATGTTTTTCGCCGCCGGAAATGCAGACGCGTGTTTGGCGCTGTTATCAAGTTGGCGCAGCGCACCGAAGCCTTTCATGCCGGCTGACAAATCCCCGGCAGCGCCCAGGCTGTTGAACAGTGAGCTGAGAATGTAGGCGCTGGCGGTTTCCCGGTCGCCATCGGCGAAGGCTTGCAGGGCCTTCATGCTGTCGTGCAAGGAAAGCAGCGCGCCGACCGCAAAGCTCGCGGGTGGGAACGGTAACGTCACCACAGTGGCGACCATCTCAAAGGTGATCCAGGCCAGTCTGGCCAGCATGTCACTGCGGCCAGTGGTGCTGTCTTCGACATCGCGTAGTTGTCGTTCAAGGGGGCGATTGAAGCAGATGTCCTGAAAGTCGTTCACTGCATCACGGGGGATGACCGGCGGTTTGCTCGCTCCACCTTGCTCCATGTCGCGGAGAAAAAATGCCAGTTTGCGGCGCGCATCAATCCGGCAGCGATCCTTGTAGTAATCGATCATGCCTGCGCTGGAGAGGGAGTTTTTGAAGGCACTCAACAGGCGGAACTCCAGGCCGTCCGGTGCCTGGGGGGTGTAGAGCATCGCCGGTTGACTGGCATCGGCGGCGGACAACAGATAACAGCCCTGTACGGTTTCAACCTGAGTCAGCGCGACCCTGTCGGGTGAAATAGCGTTATAGAGATCCCTCGCTACTTCGCCTGCTTTGGCGATATCGGTGCCTATCAGCGGGTTTTCCATGCGCAGTTGCAAGGTGTGCAGCGGGTATCGGCGTCGCGCCTGGCTGTCGGTCTGGTGGAGATGATCCATGTATAGCCTGAGCCACTGATACTGCCGGGTGTCGAGTTGGCCTTTGAGGTAGCTGCGCAATGCGGCCGCTTTCATTTGCAGTACGGTGATCTGCAGGCTGCTGCGTCGACGATGGTCGTAGCCGGGAGAGTCCGGGTCGAGCAGGGTATCTCTGACCAGTTTGATGTAGTCATCACTGAGCCATTTGCCATGAACCGAGCGTCCGACTTTTTGTGCGTTCAGTGGCTTGAGGTCGACATGCGGCGGGCCGCTGAATGTGGCCTCTGTATCGGCGCTACTGCTGAGGAAACCCAGAGTGTCGTCATGACCGTTGCGTAGCATCTGCGTGTAGCTGAGTACTTCGCGCTGAGAGGTGATGATGATCTGGTCCGGATCGACGCTGCCTTCAGCCACTCCGAGTAATTCACTGATTTTTTTGCTGGCGCGCTGATGAACGTATTCCTCGAAGTCCTGTGCCTGGGTGGGCGGTTCTGCGTGGAAGTTTTCTGTAGCACCGGCTAGCGCGTCTTCCAGAGCCAGCAACTCCTGTTGCTCTGCAGGGCTGGCGCGCATGTACCAGTCCGGGACGCGTTGTGCCTGATCGGCAGCAGCCACTCGTACATGCTGACGCACGAACTGCCCGAGGGCCTGGTTGTAGTGACTGCGCGTGATGAACTGCACGTAATTGGCGGGAGGATGAGGCTTGAGGCGCAGAGCGGCGAAGCGCGTCTCAAGGTTTTCTCGGCTGGACGTCGGCACCTGTTTGAGCAAATAACCGCTCATTTCAGGCGATGTGGTCCAACTGACCAATTCGTGGGTCAGTTGAGTCTGATTATCGAAGGCCTGGAAATGTTGGGTTCTCGGCGCGTCCGCAGCGAACATAATCAGACGCTCAAGCCGCCCCTGGCTGTCGTTTTTACGAAAAACGAGCATGCTGCCCAAAATCTCCCCGTCATCGAGCCTGATCTGTTGAACGTGCAGGTTTGGCGTGGATTGGCCTGTTGTATCTGCCTCGATCTGTTCGATGATTGCGAAATCTTCCGCAGTGATATGCGCCTGCATCTTTGCCGCGTAAGCCAGAGCTGAAACCTGTTTGCGCGTCAGGTCGCGCATCAGTTGCTGATTGTGCTCTGCGGCGTAGGCGGTACGTTGATATTCGCGAAATGCGGTACCCAAACTCAACTCGTCGACCAGTTCCGCCACGTAAGCGAGGGTCAGCAGCGGGTGGCTCGTCTCCATGAGCGAGTCGCCCAGACGGATTGTGCTCAGGGTCTGGAATGCCGAATTGGCGTCGCGATCTCCGGGGTGCAGCCCATATAGCGCCAAGTGCAGCAGCGAGCGCCGGGTTGTATAGAGTTTGCCGGTGATTGCCAGACGGCGCTGCATGGTGATCATGACCTGCTCGGGTTCCAGGTCGTAGCCAAGGTCGGACGCAATGCGAGCGCGCAGTTGCATCCGCGCACATTGTTCATGAGACGCCGCGCCACCCAAGGCGCTGAGCAATGCCGTGCGGCTCTGTTCGTAATGGGTCAGGCGCTGCTGATATTGCTTGAGGTCATTGTCGCTGGCGATCTTGAGCCAGTGGGGCTGATTCCTGCGCTGCTGGCGCTCCCAATAGGCCATTTCGCGCAGTGCAAGCATGGCGCCGGGGCCAAACAGACCCGGCATGCCCACGGCCGCATCAATCCGCGACTTTTTGCTACCGGGTGTCTGCGCATCGAGACAGGCGTGACGCACGTCCTTGCGTTGTTTGTCGAGTTGGCGCTCGAGTGCATAGGCGAAGGGGTTGCCGGTAATGGGGTGCAGTTGCAGGTCTGCGGCGGTGAAGGGCTCCAGGTCGAGATCTGGATCTCGCGCAATGGTCTCCAATAGTTGCTGGTCGCGCTGCTGGGTATTGTTGAACAGCGCATGACGTAACACGTCACTGTTGAGCCACTGAACAAGCGTTCCGCTGAAGGCGGTGCGGCTCTTGAAACCCTCCGTACCGATGCCGGGTAATACCAGCAAGGTCAGGCCTGTCGTTGAAATGAACACCAGTGCGCCGGCGATCTCAATGGTGGTCTTGTCATTGAGTTGCACATGCAGGGCGAACATTTCCAGATCGCGGCCAATCTGTTTGCCGACCATTGGCAGGGGTAAGCAAGCTGTGTATTCCTTGCCCAGATTGCGCTCGTGGTTTTTGACGATCACCTCGTTACGCAGTGCCTGTTCCATGCTTTTTGCGAACAGGACCGCGCGGCTTTGACCCTTGGCACTGGGTGCTTGCCAGAAGTCGTTGAGCTGTTTGAGCAACGCAGCCACCTCGGCTTCTTTAGCGGTGTCGTCCTGCCCGCCAAGCGTTTCAATGGTCGCTGCGCTGGCCTTGGGCAAGGACTTGAGCTCGTCGGTGAACAGTACATCCAAAGTGCTGAGTTGCTGCAAAGCGGCGGCCGCCAATGGCAGGCTCTCTGCTGGAGTAGGGGGGAGCGGAGTGAGTAGTTGCATCGTGTTCAAGAATCCTGACTGAATGGTGTAAAGGTCGGTCCAGAAGTCGGACCGCTTTGAGTTCAATCAATCAGGAGTGGGTAGATTGGGGGTGTTAAATAGTTAGTGACAGGTCCGGTCTTCGAGGTTCAGTACGTTAGGATTGCATTTGCAGAAACGTCTTACAGATCAAACGACGCAAGCCTGACTGACACTTCTATCCCTGAGGAGCAAAGTCCCGCCTTTTATTCAGGCCAAGGACTCGTCCATGTTCAACCCCGCCAATCGCGCCTCGTTCACGCTGGAAATTGCCGGGCTTGAGCATGACTTTCGAGTGCTGGCTTTTACCGCCAAAGAATCCATCAGCCGTCCGTTCAGCGTACGCATCGAGTTGGTCAGCGAGCGGGCCAATCTCGAACTGGATGATCTGCTGCACCGTCTGGCCTTCCTGAAAATTGACGCTGACGGTCATGGTTTTCACGGGCAGATTGACGAAGTCGCGCAGGGTGATTCCGGCAAGCGCTTTACCCACTACTTCATCCAGCTGGTGCCCAGCCTCAAGCGTCTGGAATACCGCCGCAATCATCGGATCTTTCAAGGCAAGACTGTCCCGGACATCATCGCGCTGGTGCTCAAGGATCACGCCATCTTCAGCAACGGGTTTGCGTTCAGGCTGCGCGAGCCCTGCAAACCTCGCGATTACTGCACCCAGTATCAGGAAACCGATCTGCATTTCGTACGCAGACTGTGCGAAGAAGAGGGTATCCATTTTCACTTCCAGCACAGTCCTGACGAGCATCTGCTGGTGTTTGCCGACGATCCCATTCAATTGCCAGTGCTCAAGCCTGGGATCACGTATGTGCAGAGCAGCGGTCTGGTCGCAGAAGCTTCGGTCATCAACAGATTCAACGTGCGACTCGCCACACGCTCGGGCAAGGCCAGCCACCAGACCTATGACTTTCAGTTGCCTCAGGTTGACCTGCTCGGCAGTGCGGACGGCGATGGTCGCAGTGAGTTGGAGGATTACCAATATCCAGCGCCGTTCACCGACCTCAGCGTCGGCACGCGTCTGGCGCGAAAGGCACTGGAACGAAACCGCAGCGACGCTCAACTGGCCAGTGGCAACAGCGATCAGAGCGCGCTGGTCAGTGGCCATTTGTTTGAGCTGACGCATTCCAATCCGCAGTGGAGTCAACAATGGCTGCTGACTTCGGTATTTCATGAGGGTAAACAGCCGCAGGTGCTGGAAGAGTCGATGCCCCGGACGTCGGGGACGTTTACCCAAGGCTATCGCAACCGTTTTGAAGCCATCCCCGGCAAGGTGCAGTTTCGTCCACCGCTCAGGCACCGTAAACCGCGCATTCTCGGCAGCCAGCACGCAGTGGTCACCGGCCCGCCCGGCGAAGAGATTTACTGCGACGAATATGGCCGGGTCAAGGTCAAGTTCTTCTGGGACCGCGAAGGTAGTCGCAACGAGCATTCCAGCTGCTGGCTGCGGGTCGCCACCGGCTGGGCTCACGAGCAATACGGCACGGCGATGATTCCGCGAGTCGGTATGGAAGTGATCGTGGGTTACTTCGAGGCCGATCCGGATCAGCCCTACGTGCAGGCTTGCCTGCCCAATGCTGGTACGCGAGCGCCACTGAACCTGCCCGCTCAAAATACCCAGACCGTGCTCAAGACCCAGAGCAGTCCGGGTGGTTTGGGCTTCAACGAACTGCGCATCGAAGACCGCAAAGGTGCCGAGTCCATTTCCATTCGGGCACAACGCGACTGGTCTGAGCACGTACTTAATGATCAGTCGATCCAGGTGGATAACCAGCGCAAGGTCAATGTCACCGGGCTGTCCAGCCATGAGTTGCACGGCGAAGAACACCATCTCACGCATGGGGCACGCAAAACCCAGGTGCTGGCCGATGACTCGTTGACGGTGGTCGGCAACCAGCACATCAGCGCGGCCAATCATCTGGTCAGCGCAGCCACACAAGTGCATCTGCATTCAAACGTAGACGTAGTTATCAATGCGGGGCTCAGCGCAACGATCAAAGCGGGTGGTCACTGGATAAGTATCAGCCCGGCGGGGATTTTCAGCAGTGTGCCGATATTGCTGGGTGGCGCGCCGGTGGTGGGGATGCCGGCAGTTCCTGGCTTGCCAGCAGCGTTGATACCCCAGGTGGCGTTGCCCGCGAATCCGTCGTTGATCCCGGACGTACAACTCATGGCTATCGAACGCGGTGCCCCGTTTTGCCAAGCCTGTGCTGACGCCATGAAGGAGTTGTCATGAGCAGCGAGTGCTCTGTGCAATGTTCATTGCCTGACGATTTACCATGGGGTCAGACGGTCGGACTTCTGCTCGATGCCATTCAGGTCAAAAACCTGCTCCAGCGTATTTACCAATGGAATCCGGCACCCAGGGTAAGTGTGCTCTACCACGGGACCCGGTGGGCTGAAATCAGTCGGCTTTCGCCGTGTCTGGTGCGCTTGCATGATCCTGATGATCCAGTGCTTTTGCAGTTTCTGGCCCACACTCAGGAGTTATGGGGGTATCTGCTGGTCAGCGATGGTTCGTGGGATGAGCTAGTGGCTCATATTCGCTGGCTGACCTGTTTTCACCCGCCTCAGGGGGAGGACATGTACTTGCGCATCTCTGACCCCGCAGTGGCGCTCGCGCTGTTTGCAGCAGAGCGTGCTCCGGGGCTGGACCTTTTTGGCCCCTGCCAGCAGATTGTCGTCAGCAACGCCCCCCGTGATGGATGGGCGCAACTCAAGCGCCCCGGCGAAAAGTACATCCCGCAATACGACAAAACTTTCGTGGCAAGTGACGCGCAATGGATGGCTCTGAAAGGCGTGGCTTTTGACAAGTCCATGGGCGCGCTTTACCAGCATATGCAGCGCTTTTTCCCCGGCTATCGAGCAGAGCTGACATCTGAGCAGCGTCTGGAGCGTATCCACCAACTCGCCCGCTCCGCTATCGAAAAGGGCTTCGAGACCAAGCAGGAAATCTGGTTATACGCCAACGTTTTTGGTTTTCTGGGGGATAACGTACTGGAACAGTACCCGGACATTGCTGAGTTGCTGACAGTTCGTTCGGAGCTGAGCACCCTGGAACGTGTTGACCGTGCTGCGGCGCTGGCGGCAGATATCGCCGGAGCCGGAAACCTGTAGGCGCTCATCGAGGTTACGAGGTCTGCGATGGCGGTGTGTCAGATTAACTGCAATCGGCGCCGTCGTTACCTCCGACAACGCCTAAAGTGTGAGGCTGATAGCAAATCTGGAGCCATCGGAGTTTACGACGGTCGCGATGGCGATCTGTCAGATGCATCGCCATCGCTACTTCGCGCTGCTACAAAGTGCTTGCCTGCCGTACCTCGGTAAACCGTGCTGCAATATTTTGATTGGGCTTTTGCCCTTGCAGGGTTTTGACCGCCTGGGTCATGCGTTTTAACGTTTCACTGGGCTTGGCCCATTGTTCGGCGGGTAACGGTTGTGACCAGCTTTGCATCGCTTCAGGTATGGCGGCGCGCCCGATACTTTTGATGTGGCGGATTTCCCATTCGGTGAGGTAGTTGGGCAGCGTCCACAGGGTCAGCACGTGGTAGGTGTACCACCAGAATGGATAGAAGAACCCCACCTCGCGATTCTTGCGCCGACGCTGCATGCGCGCTCTTGCGTTGTAAAAAGTATGCAGACCTTCGTGAGGCGGATCGCCGGGGTTTTGCAGTTCCAGCGGGTCCTGGATTTCCTTCAGGGTGTGAACCTCGTATTCCATGTACGCGCGGATCGCCTCCCAGTTGCATACCGCCAGATCAAACCCGGCGCAGAAAAACTCCAGGCTGTAATGCTCATCGTGAGGCGGATGATAAAACCCGACGCCCATGGCGTAGCGGATATCCATGCCGTATTGCGTGACCGACTGCGCTTGAACGACCCATGCTGATAGCGATTCCCACGGGACGAAGATGGGCTCTGTTTGGCCTCTGGGGACGAAACAGACTTCGCGGCGTTGGCGATTGAAGCGGGTGGGGACGACTTCGTGGTATTTGTTGAGGTGGTTGAAGGTGATGAAGAGGTAGAGGGTAAGGGCGCCAGCAGCGGCCCAGCTCCCGACTTTCAAGCCATAAGGCATCAACTGCATTGCGAACTCTGTTGCGAGTTCCACGCCTTCGCCGTCCATAACAATTATCAGCCATGTTAGCGCTGGTACAACTAGACCGAAACACCAAATAGCCCAAAAGGGTGCTCCTAAACCCATCTGCCAAGCGAACACTGCAGGTAGTCCAACACCGAAGTCCAGATACATATCGTTCATTTCACCGACCGCGTGTCCGTAATCTTGAGCGGGCAGGTCTGTGGGCAACGGCAATGGCGCGAGGTACACGATCTGGCCTGTGGGGAAGGTTTCTCGCATACCTGCGTGAGGCGCATGATGGATCGGCGGCGGTATTTCAGGGGCTACTTCTCCCATCTCAGTTCTTCCCCGACGGTAGGGTCGCGGGGTAGATACCGAAGTGAGGGCACTGATCTCCCTGATGCTCAATGTCGACAGAGGGAAAGTCGCCGTTCTCACCGGTAAGTTGAAAGCGCACGTCATACGGATGGCCTTCGTACAGGCCTTCCTGTGTCCGATAGCCCAGTAGTATTGACAGCATGAAGTCGCAGCGTCCTGGAGTGGGTGAGGTGAGCAGTCCACTAATATCTGTCAGCCGCAGAATCAACGGTGTTTCTTGATAAACCTGAAAGCTTTCTTGCAGTCTCTCCTTTAAAGGTGTCCATCGTTCGGGGCTGTAGTCGCGTCCGTGTTGGGCCCGAACAATCTGATAGCCGCCAATTTTGAGCAATGCTCCGCTGGCGAGACTGCCGATAGGTAGCGCTAGATCATCGGCAGACAGCTTTGGAAAGTGCAGCAGGAAGAGCCTGGGGTTAGGGTTGCTAGGATCATCATTCGACGGAACAATCTGCATGCGCGGGGCCTGAATATGGCCATGAAGTTCTTTTAGGTACTCGCCTAGAGGAAGTGAGCGACGTCTTTCAGCATCCTGGCTCCAGGGTGTACTGAGCGCCCGACCCTGAGCGAGGGCGGGAGAGTGGCCGATGAGCGGCGGGCGCTCAATGCACGGAATGCACTTTGGGAAAGGCCCTACGTAAAGTGTCGTAGATTCGTACTTACGCTAACCAGGCCGTGGCTTGCCCCGGTTTTATTCGGGGCAAGCAAATCCCCTTGTCATTACGCTATAATCCCGCCCTTTAGCTGTTCCTCGCCCCGCTGCGAGGGCACATATTTTTCTCAGGCGCGTGCCGCCTGCATGCAGACTAAAGAGGCTAGACCCCAGTGGCATTGACGATTCTTGGCCTGTCCGGCGCCCTTAGCCATGATCCTTCCGCGGCGCTGTACATCGACGGCAAGCTGGTGGCAGCGGCTGAAGAAGAGCGCTTCGTTCGCGATAAACATGCAAAGAACCGCATGCCCTACGAGTCGGCGAAGTTCTGCCTTGAGCAGGCAGGCATCAAGCCATCGGATGTCGATGTGGTAGCGATTCCGTTCGCGCCGATCAGCTTGTTCGGTAAAGCTCGCTGGCACTATGCCAAACGCTACTGGTATGCCCCGGACCGTGCCCTTGACGCACTGCTGATGGGTAACCGTCGCTACAAGCGTTATCGCAACAAGATCGTCTGGTGTCTTGAACAACTGGGCTTCGATCCGAAGAAGATCAAGATCGAGCCGGTTGAGCACCACTTGGCTCACGCCTCCAGCGCCTACCATTGCTCCGGTTTCAAAGAGAAGACCGCGATCCTTGGTATCGATGGCAAGGGTGAGTACGCCACAACGTTCTTCGGCTATGGCGAGAACGGCAAGATTCACAAGATCAAAGAGTTCTTCGACCCGGACTCCCTGGGCGGCCTGTATGGCGCAATCACCGAATTCCTCGGTTTCGAGATGCTCGACGGCGAATTCAAGGTGATGGGCATGGCGCCGTATGGCGATGCCAGCAAATATGATTTCTCGCGTCTGGCGACCTTCGAAAATGGCGAACTGGTGATCAACACCGAACTGGCCAACGTTATCGGCCTGCGTCGTTATAAAGAGAAGGGCAAAGGTTTCTACTTCTCACCGAAGCTGATCGAGTGGTTGGGTCCCAAGCGCGAAGGCGACATCGCCGACGAGCCTTACATCCACTATGCGGCGAGCATGCAAGCGCTGTTCGAGAAGCTGGCGTTGCAGATGATGGATCACTATCTGGGTGACATCCTCAAGGAAACCGGCAAGATTGCGTTCGCGGGCGGCTGTGCGCTGAACGTGAAACTGAACCAGAAGATCATCGCCCGCCCGGAAGTCAAAGAGCTGTTCGTGCAGCCGGCTTCGGGTGACGCGGGTACTGCTGTGGGTGCGGCGGCTTATGTATCCCACGCCCGCGGTGTGCCGGTCGAGAAGATGGAGCACGTTTACCTCGGCCCGTCTTACAGCAACGAAGATGTGATTGCTGCCTGCGCTCGCCATCCGAGCAAGCCGGTCTGGCGTCAGATTGAAAACACCCCGGAGCGCATCGCGCAAATCATGGTCGCAGGCAACCCTGTGGCCTGGTTCCAGGGGCGTATGGAGTTTGGTCCGCGCGCATTGGGTGGACGTTCGATCATCGGCTGTCCGAGCGTGGCCGGTGTGGCTGATCGCATCAACCATCAGATCAAGTTCCGCGAGCGCTGGAGGCCTTTCTGCCCGTCGATGCTCGACACCGTTGCGCCGCAGATGATCAAGATTGATCACCCTGCGCCGTTCATGACCTTCACTTTTGAAGTGGCTGAAGAGTGGAAGACCCGCGTGCCGGAAGTTGTCCACGAAGACGGTACTTCACGTGCCCAGGTCCTGAAGCGCGAATACAACCCGCGTTACTACGACATGATGAAGGCGCTGGAAAACCTCACCGGTAACGGCGTGTCGCTGAACACCTCGCTGAACCGTCGCGGCGAACCGATGATCTGCTCGCCTACCGATGCCTTGAACATGTTCTTCGGCTCGGATCTTGAATACCTGATCATGGAAGACATTCTGGTGGTCAAAGAGGGCGTGGAGACATACGAAAATGCCTGAGCCGTTGGTCAGCGTCGTTATCCCGGCCTATAACTACGCCAAGACGCTGCCGCGTGCAGTCAATTCAGTGCTGGCTCAGCTCGATGAAAATACCGCCGAGTTGTTGGTGATTGACGATGGTTCGACCGATACCACGCCTCAGGTGCTTGAGCAGTTACTCGCCGAAAACCCCGGGCGCTTCAGGATGTTGCGCAAGCCCAACGGCGGGTTGTCGTCCGTTCGCAATCGAGGCATTGAGGAGGCGCGGGGTCAATACCTAATCTTCCTTGATGCCGATGATGAGATGGCTCCAGATGCCCTGAATACAGTGCTTGAGCACATCGCAGAGCATCCTGAAAGCCGTTTGATTATTGGTGGCCACTGGTCGGCGTTCGATGATGGTCGTCGTTCGGTGCATGTCCCCAAGCCGCTGCCCGCTCCTGCTGAGCAGCGCGTGCGCGGTTATTTGCTGGACAAGACGATATCGCTCTCCAACGGTGCCTGTGTGATGCATCGTGATGTGTTTGAGCCTGGACTGTACCCTGAGAACCTGCGCAATGCCGAAGACATACCGGTGTTCGCTCAGGTGCTCGCACGGTTTACTTGCAGCGTCATAGATAAGCCCTTGGCGATCATTCACAAGCATGCCGACAGCATGCGGCATGATCTGAAGCAAAGCCTTGCCTCGGGCTTGAAAGTAGTCGACGAGGCATTTTCTCCGCAGCGCATGCCTGCGCCGTTGCAGAGCTTGCGCCAGGCTTTTCTTGCGCAGCGTTGCTTGTCACTTTTTCGTGATTGCTACAGCGCAGGAGACTACGCAAACGCCAAGGTTTTCTATGCCAAAGCCATACGTGCTGACTGGCGTTCGCTGACACGTTGGTCCTATACCCGCAAAGCCATTCGATTGTTGCTCAAGTGAGCGGGGGGCCGTTTACTCCATCGCCCTCTGCCATGGACGTGGTCCAGGCAGAGGGCAGTTGGGCACTGAGAGCCCGGGAGCTCGATCGGTATCGCTGGAAATTGATGCGCGAGCGCCATGGGCGTTTCGGAAGCTTTTTGCGTATAGCCCGTGATGTGCTCGTGGACGTGTTACAGGGAATCCGTGCCAGCGCATGTCTGAGGGCCTCGGTGGATGCCGAGCCGTGCGAAGTGCTACTGCTGCATTCCGCACCGAAGTCGATGGCATTGCAGCGAAAGAATATTCTGATTGGCGCTGTGCGGGCGAGGGGTCTCAATTTGAATGAAGCCGCCTTGCTATCTCCTCCTGAGGCCTGCGCGCGACGGCAGTTGCTACGTCCGCCCCAGCCTGTTCCGCTACGCTATCTGGCTTATGCGGCTCACGCCCAATGGCTGGTTGCGAAATACACGCCGCAATTGCTGATTAACGAAAGAAACGGAAGCTTTCATGCACCTTTCCTGCGCCTCGCGCTAGCAGCACGCGGGGCTCGCCTGTTGCATTTGGCTCATGCTGCGACGCTTGAGTCCTCACGTCGGCTGGGGATGAATGACTACGATTATTACGGCGTTTTTGGTAATAGTTCACTGGTCGCGTTACAGCAGCGTGGTTTGCGATTCGGTGACTCAACCGTGGTGCTGCTTGGCTCCTACCTGGCCGACCAGACTTATGATTTGCCGGAGGCGGACCCGGCTGTCAAAACCCTGCTGGTCTTGGGGGTTGGTCCGGATCGGGAGAAAGAAGCTGGCTATGTGCGTACTTACGAACTGCTTCGCGAGTGGGCTGAGCTCCATCCGGAGTACCGCCTGTTGTTCAAGCGCCATCCGCGAAGCCGCGCGCAATTTTGGAGCGATGCTGCTGCGCGTCAGTTCAACGTTGAATTGCTTGACTCGCAGTGCTCACTGGCAGATGCGCTGGCGTCCGCTAGCGTAGTTGTCAATATCATGTCTAATGCCGGTATAGAGGCCGGTCTAGCAGGGCGCCCCGTGATCCATGTCAATGCCGGGAAGGATGCGGATATCTTTTCCCACTCGTTGTTCTTCGGTGCGCAAGTCCGAGACATTGACACGTTTTCACGTCAGTTGCGGGCTGTCGAAGATGACTATCAGGTGCATGTGGTTCAAGCCCGGAAATTTGCTGATTACCACTTGGTGTACGGTTCTCAGGGTTTGACAAAGACCGTTCAGCTGATTGATGACCTAATAAACGGCAGGGATCCAGCGCTCGGTTTTGCAACGGTTTCACTCCCCGCTATTGGGTGAGAGCGGACCTTGCTTGCCTGCGATGACGTGAATATCAGCGTTGAAGTATCAGGGCCAAGTCTTCTTCGGTGCACACTTGCTGGCTGCGAAAATAATGGTGAGGAAACTCTTGATCCTTGAGTAGCCACTCGCGGTCACCCTCATAACGCAGCATATGCTTGAAGTTTCGCAGGCGCAGGCCTTTGCTTAATGGCTTGCGCTGGGCGCGCAAATCGGCGATATCAATGAGCCCCAGCGTGTTATCCGGCGTCAGTACGATGTTGCCCATGTGGGCTGAACGGAAATAGATACCCTGGTTGTGCAGGTTTGCGACGAATTCGCCCAGCTTTGCACGGAGCCCGTCGGGATTCTCAATGATCAGTTGGCGTAATGTATTGCCTGGTAAAGGGTCGTAATGCACTGCATCACGCTTGATGCTAGGGATGCGATAAACTTTGCGGACAGTCGGGCACTGGATTTTCCTGGCTCGCAGTGCTTCGCAATTGTCCGCAAAACGTTGGGCGTAGGGAAACCACAATGCGGAGGTCAGCAGGCGTTTCCGGCGGAACAGTTTCAGCATTGTTCCATCCGCCAGGCGAAGGACTTTGTCACCTTCACGGTCTGCTTCAAGAACAGCGGCGCCTTCGCGCATTTTGATATAAACGATGTGCTCAAGGTTTTGCATCAAGGCTCCATGGCTGGCCTGATGGGGTGTGCGGTGGCGCATGTTACCGTACTGAGACCGCGGCAAAAAATCGCTGTGCTACAATCGCGCTAATTTTCAGTTGCATTTAGTCGTGTTACGACGGGCTCCTCCTGTCGCCCGATTCGTAAAGATACAACTTATCTTGCCCCCATTTCATGCGTATGAATTTTTTGCTTTACGCTTGATTCAACTGCAAGGCTGGCGCTATGACCGCAGTTGGCTGCAAGCGGGATGGCAGACAGGCACCTCTTTTCGGACTTTTTCAGATGGAAACCCTGTTCATTTCTATGGCCAGACATCAAGGCCTTTACTTCAAACGATTGCTTGATGAAACAGAATTACAAGGCAAAGTTGTTACTGCGCAGCAAATGCCTTGGCCGCGCACCTTACGCCTCTCCCAAGTGTTTTCACAAATTGACTGGCGAGGCCTGATTGAGGAGAAGTGTGAGGAGCGGCGGATCAAGAACAAGAGCGATGGCACTTTATACCGTCTACTATTGAGGCTGGAGCTGGGCTGGATGGCGTTGCGTGCCCAGGCGCTGCTTGAACGAGAGAGCCCTGATGCGCTTGTGGTGTGGAATGGTTCTCATCGGTACTGCAAATTGTTGATGGCGCTGGTGCCTGCAGGATGCAAGACGTTCTTCGTCGAAAATGGTTTGTTGCCCGACACAACAACGGTAGATGCCAAAGGGGTGAACTACCTTAATTCGGTTCCCCGCAATGCCGACTTTTATCTCAACTACCCCCATGCCTTGGCTGATTTTCAGCCTGCCTCTGTATTGATTCCGCGAAAGCCGCGCATCGGTGGCTTGCCCCCTGTCGAGCTGCCGGAGCAATTTATATTTATTCCTTTTCAAGATGATCGAGACTCTCAGGTCCGATTGTTTTCCCCCTGGATCAACAACATGTCGGAGATGTTCGCTCTGGGGGAGCATATTGCGGAAGAAACCGGGATGACGGTGGTTTTTAAAGAGCATCCGTCCAGCCGCGAAAATTACCCACAGTTGCATGAGCGAACGTCTGATCGCCTTTTGTTTGCCAATGGAAATGCCACACAACAGTTAATTGAATCCAGTCAATTTGTGATAACCGTGAATTCGACTGTCGGCCTGGAAAGCTTGCTTCTGGGCAAGCCGGTGATGACGCTCGGTCAGGCATTTTTCAACATCGAAGGGTTGGTGGTGCACGCTGATAATGCCAGCCAAGCTGTAGCGTGGGTTCGAGCATTCCCGGACTGGCCACTGAGTGAGCGTCTGCGGCGCAATTTTCTCCACTATTTGTCGGAGCACTATTGCATCAAAGGTAGTTGGAAAAACGCCGATAAAGCTCACTTGCAGCAGGTTGCCCGTCGCATAAAAGGTGAAGCTGGGTGCTAGGCAGGATGAAGAGACTGGTTGGGAAAGCATCCCTGGCAGGCTGGGCGTCGATTGGTTTTTTCATCTTGTTGTGTGCCCCTTGGGTGTTGCCTGAGAACAAGCTTTATCACCAACTTATTATTTTTTCACTATGGCTTCCGGCTTTGCTGGCCGTGTTCCGGCAATCTGTTCGACCGCTAGTCAAATTGCCGGAAGTCTTTTTTTTCGTAGTTTTTTCGATCTGGACACTTTTCGTGTTAATCGTCGAGGGCAGTGACGAGCCAGGTAAAGGCAAGATTGTGCTTTATGTGACCTTGACGCTTCTTGGGGTTTTGTTGGCGGCGCAATACGCAAAATGGCGACTCGAATCGCTGTTGCTTTGCTCATCTGTAATAGGGGGGATTTTTGCAGCAGTCTCCGTGATCTGTTTTTACAGCGCGCCCCAAGCTTCGGGAGGGCGGATTATAGCGCTGGGTCTATGGGATACGGTCATCATGGCTGCGCACGCCGTGGGGGCTTTGGCAATTCTCGGTATCTTTATGTTGCAAACGAGGCGTTTTAGCTGGACAACGCTTTCGTTATTGCTGATTCCAGCAGCAGGTTATTTGATGTTTCTGTGCCTTAGTCAGACCCGTGGGGTATGGATCGCGTTGGTGGCTGCGATGATCGTGATGGTTATCGCTCGTCCTTCAAGGCTCGGCGTTGGCGTTATCGCTCTAATGGTGATCAGTGTTGTAGGGGTTGCCGCGTTCGACGTAGAGCTCTTACTGCAACGAGGCGTTTCCTTTCGCCCAGCCCTGTGGACAGGAGGGATTCAGCTCATAGAGCAGCATTGGGCTACGGGGCTGGGTTTTCACGAGTATTTGATCACTGTTCCAGTGGCTGGCAGTTTCAAGCATCCGCACAATCTTTTTCTGGACACCGGAGTACGGCTTGGTCTACCTGGCCTGCTGATATTTAGCTCACTTTGGCTGACGGTGGGATGGCGCGGCTGGATCTCACGAGTGGAGCCACTTGGGCAGGCGTTGTTGGCACTTTGGGTTTTTTCCAGTGTGTCGCTTATGACCGATGGCATCGGTCTTTGGCTCAAGCCTAATGCGGACTGGTTGATCACCTGGGTGCCAGTGTGTCTGAGCATCGTGCTGGCATACCGTTCGACATCAGTTGAGGCCCTTGAGCCTGCAAAGCCAGCTCGACCCATCTTGTAATGGGTTCACTGATACAATCACGTCCCTGTATTTTTTTCATAAGCACGAGGCGCGCCGAATGGCTAATCCCGACCAGCAATCGAGCATGAAGATATACCTTCGATTGCTGAAATATGTGCTCCCGTATTGGGGCGCTTTCGCTATCAGTATCGTTGGGTTTGTGCTTTTTGCCTCCAGCCAGCCGATGCTTGCAGATATGCTCAAGCATTTTCTCGACGCGCTGCAAAAGCCTGACGACACTAAGTTTCTCGGCGTTTCGTTGGTGCTTGGTGTGCCCCTTTTGATCGTGCTTATCGCGGTTTATCAAGGTATTGGTTCGTTTCTGGGCAACTACTATCTGGCCAAGGTTGCTCGTGGCGTCGTCCACGACTTGCGGTGTGCATTGTTCGACAACCTGCTGACGCTGCCTAATCGGTATTTCGACAACAATAATTCTGGCCATCTGATCTCGCGCATTACCTACAACGTGACAATGGTCACCGGTGCTGCAACGGATGCAATCAAGGTGGTCATCCGTGAAGGTCTTACGGTTGTTTTTCTGTTCGGCTATTTGCTTTACAGCAACTGGAAGATGACGCTGGTATTGCTTGCGATATTGCCCTTCATCGCCATCCTGGTGAGCAGCGCAAGCAAGAAGTTTCGTAAGCAGAGCAAGAAGATTCAGGTGGCAATGGGGGACGTCACTCACGTGGCGTCGGAGACCATTCAAGGCTATCGCGTGGTTCGCAGTTTCGGTGGTGAGACGTATGAAACCGAAAGGTTTCACAAAGCCAGTGAAGACAACATGAACCGAAGCATGGGTATGACACGCACGCAGTCCATCTACACGCCGGTTTTGCAATTGGTGATCTACATCGGCATGGCGGTGCTGATGTATCTGGTTCTTTATATGCGTGGTGATGCCTCTGCGGGTGAGTTGATTGCTTACATTACTGCAGCGGGTCTTCTTCCCAAGCCGATTCGGCAATTGTCTGAAGTCAGCGCAACCATTCAAAAAGGCCTGGCGGGCGCCGAAAGCATTTTTGAGCAGCTCGATGAGTTACCGGAAGTTGATACGGGTACTCAGGAAGTGGGGCGTGTGAGCGGCCGCCTGGAAGTTCGCAACCTGAGCTTCCAATACCCCGACACCGACCGGCTGGTGCTCAACGATGTTTCGTTCACCGCAGAAGAGGGGCAGATGGTCGCTCTGGTCGGACGTTCGGGAAGTGGCAAGTCGACTCTGGCTAATCTGATCCCGCGTTTCTACCACCACGGCAGCGGGCAGATTCTGCTCGATGGCCTTGATGTCGAAGAATACAAACTGACCAACCTGCGTCGACACATTGCGCTGGTCAACCAGCAGGTGACCCTGTTCAACGATACGGTCACTAACAACATTGCCTATGGTGACCTTGCCGGTGCGCCGCATGAAGATGTGAAGCGCGCTGCGCAGGCCGCTTATGCCGATGAATTCATCGTGCAGATGCCCCAGGGCTACGACACCATGATCGGCGAAAATGGCGTGTTGCTTTCCGGTGGGCAACGTCAGCGACTGGCGATTGCCCGGGCGCTGCTCAAGAATGCACCGTTGTTGGTCCTCGATGAGGCAACTTCTGCGCTGGATACTGAGTCCGAGCGCCATATTCAAGCTGCTCTGGATGAAGTCGTCAAAGGTCGCACGACGTTGGTGATTGCTCACCGCTTGTCGACCATCGAGAAAGCAGACCTGATTCTGGTCATGGACAAGGGGCGGATTGTCGAGCGCGGCAATCATCAGCAACTGTTGGCACTCAATGGCTACTACGCCCGGCTACACGAAAAAGATTTCAAGGAAGAAAACGTTGGTGTCACAGGAGGCGCCGTTTGATTCTCGGTTATCTTCGCAACTGGCGTGAGCGTGGCTGGACTCCGATTAGTGTTGATGAATATGCCGCTGTCTGGGCGCGTTATGGTGGCAGCGTTGCAACTCATCCGCAGGTGGTGGAGCGGTTGTCGACGCTAGTCGGTATTCCTGTGCGCTACCTTGGTGTGCGGCGCGATGGCGAGCTAATTGCCGGTCTTCCCACTTGGGGTCGCCATATCGCGTTGTCACGGGATGTCATCAAGCGCCAAGGTCTGCGTGGCATGTTCGATCTCGGTAACGCCGAGATCATCCTGCCCTTAGCCGACGATTGCACGGTGCAAGTTCGACACCGCATGCGTTACGTTTCCCAGCTCAACGTTGATAAGGTCCCAGGCCTTCGCGTCCAGTCCGAAGGCTTGGCACTGGCTCGTCGACCTGAGGAGTACAGCAAGAAATTCCGCTATAACCAACGCCGCGAACAGCGCCTTTTGGAAGAGGCCGGTGGGCAGATCCGGGCCATCAGCGAATTGAGCGCCGAGGAGCAGGCGGCTATTTATGCCGACCTGTTTCACAAGCGCTGGAACTTCGACGTGCCGGGCAAAGAGCATCTGGTCGAGGTGTTTACACTGCTGCGTGAATTCATGACGGGTTCAGTGGTGTACCTGGCGGATCGTCCGGTCGCTATCCAGATTCTGTACCGTGTTGAAGCACCTGAATGGATCAGTCTGGAGTACGTGAACGGTGGGGTTGATCCACAAGCCAATGAGCTCAGCCCTGGCAGCGTATTGAGTTATGTGAACACGCAGTCTGAGTGGGAATATGCCGAATCATTAGGTAAGCCACTGCGTTACTCGTTTGGTCGGGCTGACCGCGAATACAAAAGCCGCTGGTGTAACACTCACCCGGTCTATCAGGTTTAAAAAGCAGGAGCGGGCATGGTCGGTCGTAAGGACGAGTTGCTGAAGCGCCATAGGCGGCGCAAGCGTTATCTAACGCTTGTCGCTGTCGCAGCGCTGGTACTGCTGGCTGTTTTCGTCGCATGGTGGTTGCTGCCGTTACTTGTGCTGGCGGGCTGGCTGGCGCATGAAGCCTGGTTTTCGGATCATTTGTTTTATGATCCGGCCAGCGACTATCTTTACGAGTTTCCCTCCGACGTGCGCAGGCTTGATGTTGAGATCCTGCAGGGGAAACTGCAGCTGGCGACGGCTGGTCCGCTGGGACCCACCGATACTGTATTGCTGGAACTTCACCTTAAATCCACTTGGTTGGGACGCTGGCTCGATCCTTATGTACAGGTCGGCAATGATCGTCAGGACTTCGAGCGCGGTACAGCGGGAAAGCGCTACTTGAATCTTTCCGGCCAGGCTGGAGTTCTAGCTAGTGAAGGGCTTTACATGGCACTGCATCGCTGCCGAGCCGTTGGATCGTTGACCCTTTATGCCATGAGTAACCCGGACTACAGTACGCAGTCTTTGTTGGTACTGGCACCGCATGCCGACGATGCAGAGCTTGCAGCATTCGGGCTGTATAGCCGAGCTCCTGAGGCGGCAATCCTCACCCTGACCCAAGGTGAAATCGAGGCGGATAGCTATCGTCGTTTCGGCCTTGATGCCTCCCAGGCCGCGGTATTGAAAGGGCGCCTGCGTACCTGGGATAGTCTCGCGGTTCCCTTATGGGGTGGTGTCACGCAAAGTCGGTGCGTCCAGTTAGGCTACTACTGCCTGAGGCTGGCCGAGATGCAGGAGCAGCCATCGGTACCGTTTGGGTCCCGCGAATCGGGAGAGAGTGACATTCGTACATGGCGACAGGCGAGCACATTGTCACTGCCGTCTGAAGCTGACGGGCTCCCGACCTGGAACAATCTGGTGGCGGATATTGTGCGTGTGCTCGAGTGCTTCAAGCCCAGTGTCGTTGTCACGCCACATCTTCAGCTAGATCCTCATCGTGACCATGTCGCCGCGACACAGGCGCTGCTGCAAGCTATTGAGGTGAGCACATGGCGCCCCAGTACTTTGCTTCTCTACGCCAATCACCTGCACGACAATGATCGCTGGCCCATGGGCCCCGCTGGTTATGGCGTCGCTTTACCGCCGGCCATCGCGCGGATGAAACCGTTGCGAGCGTGCAGCATTCTTCTGGATGACAGTCAGCGCCTCGACAAAGCTATGGCCTTGGCTATGCAGCACGATCTTCAGGATCCGCTGTCGCCCAAGAAGCGTGTGCGTCGATGGATCCAGCAGCTACTTGCAGGTCGGTGTTGGCCGAACACCGGGGAAAATGAGTTTTTCCGCAAGGCAGTGCGGCGCCATGAGTTGTTCTGGGTCCTGGACGTGGAGCCTCTTTCCTCTGCAAACAAGGTATAACCGGCGCGCTGGCGTCGCGCCAAATCGGCTATGTTATGATCCGCATCGTTTTTTTGTCTTCGGAGTCCCCATGAAGTTATCCATGCCAAGGTTTGATCAGGCACCAGTCCTTGTAGTGGGCGATGTCATGCTCGACCGCTATTGGCATGGCGGTACCTCGAGGATTTCGCCAGAGGCGCCCGTGCCTGTGGTCAAGGTTGAGCAAATCGAGGACCGTCCAGGCGGTGCCGCGAACGTCGCGTTGAACATTGCCGCCCTTGGGGCTCCGGCGTCGTTGGTCGGCGTGACCGGTGAAGACGAAGCTGCTGAAAGCCTTTCCAACAGCTTGAAGGCCGCGGGTGTTCTCGCACGTTTCCAGCGCATTGCCCATCAGCCGACCATCGTCAAACTACGGGTCATGAGTCGTCATCAGCAACTGCTGCGGATCGACTTCGAAGAGCCGTTTGCCACCGATGCCGAGGCGTTGAGTGTTGAAGTCGAAGGGCTGCTCGACGGCATCAAGGTGCTGGTCCTGTCCGATTACGGCAAAGGTGCGCTGAAGAATCATCAGGCGCTGATCAAGGTTGCCCGCGAACGTAATATTCCTGTGCTGGCTGATCCCAAGGGCAAGGACTTCGCGATTTATCGCGGAGCCAGTCTGATTACGCCGAACCTCAGCGAGTTTGAAGCCATTGTCGGCCACTGTCTGGATGAGGCCGAGCTGGTCGCAAAAGGCGCGCAGTTGATGAGCGAGCTGGACTTGGGCGCGCTGCTGGTCACCCGTGGCGAACACGGCATGACTTTGTTGCGTCCCGATCATCCTGCCCTGCATTTACCGGCTCGTGCCCGTGAAGTGTTTGACGTGACCGGTGCTGGCGATACGGTTATTTCAACGCTGGCAGCCGCGATTGCTGCGGGTGAAGATCTGCCTCACGCCGTCGCGCTGGCGAATCTGGCTGCGGGCATTGTGGTGGGCAAGCTGGGGACCGCGGCCATCAGTGCGCCTGAGCTGCGCCGTGCCATTCAGCGTGAAGAGGGCTCCGAGCGCGGCGTATTGGGCCTTGAGCAACTGCTGTTGGCCATCGACGACGCAAGGGCGCACAACGAGACGATCGTTTTCACCAACGGGTGTTTCGATATCCTGCATGCCGGTCATGTGACGTATCTGGAACAAGCCCGCGCTCAAGGTGATCGCCTGATTGTGGCGGTCAACGATGACGCGTCTGTCAGTCGTCTCAAGGGGCCGGGTCGTCCGATCAACAGTGTTGACCGACGGATGGCAGTGCTTGCCGGACTTGGCGCAGTGGACTGGGTGATCAGCTTCCCTGAAGGTACTCCGGAAAACCTGCTCGCTCACGTCAAGCCTGATGTGCTGGTCAAAGGCGGCGATTACGGCATCGACCAGGTCGTCGGCGCTGATATCGTCCAGGCTTATGGCGGTGAGGTTCGGGTTCTGGGGCTGGTTGAGAACAGCTCGACCACTGCGATTGTCGAGAAAATCCGCGGGCAGTAATTTACCGGTAGGAACCGCGTCAGTGGTCCTGACACCGTGCTGTCGCGAAGAAACGCAGCCCCTGTAGGAGCGCGCTTGCTCGCGATTTGGTCTGTCAGCCGATGAATACATCGCCTGTGCTGACGCTATCGCGAGCAAGCTCACTCCTACAGGTCACTGAATTCGAATTTTTAGCTTTTAAACGTCACCAGCTTCAACAACTGGCGGGCTTTGCCCGTCAGGCGCTTGAGTCCGGTCTTCTTCGGAGGTGGCGTCATTCCTTGCTGGCGTAGCCAGTCCTTCCAGCGAATCCGCTCGTCACGTACCACCCAGCCTTCCTGCGCAGCAAAACTTTCAGCCAGATAAAGGCCGCGGGTTCCGGCTGGCGTCAGCTTGTCGCGCTTCAGGGTATAAAGCTCTGGCAGCGGCACGCCATTCTCAAGCGGCATCAGATACAGATCAGGCTTGCTGCGATTGAGGCGGGCGACCAGTTGGTCTTTTTCCAGGCACTCGTCCACATGGAACAGGCTCAGTGGCCGGGCTTCCTTGGGGACTTCCAGGCGCATGTCATAAATGAGTTGCAGCGATGCGGTGGGCAGGTGCACGTAAGCCCGAGGCCGCTCGATCAGCGTCATGCTCCCGCAGCGCACTGGCCGTGCGGCACCGGATAGCGGGCTGAGACGAAACGGCATGGCTTCGCGGTAATGCAGCGCCGCTGCATAGGGTGCAGGTAGCCAGATGTCGTTGAAACGCCCGCTCAGCCAGCCTTGAGGGGTTTCAATCAGGCACTCTTCAGCGACCTCCTGAATGGCGGTATGCAGCGGCAGATTCAGCTCATGAGCCGGGACGTAACCCGAGATCAGCTTCAACACCACATCGCCACGATCCTGGCGGCGTTGGCGAACCAGCACCCAGTAATCGCGATTTTGCCAGTTCAATGTCAGGCGCACCGAAACTCCGAGATTGGCCAGCTCCGTAGAGAACCGCTCAGTGTCGGCCACTTCTATTTTGCGGCGCCGCTGCAAGGTCTGGGTGAAATTGAGTGGCATCCCGATGCTTTGGTAATTCAGGCCTTCGGGCGTGGCCTCGACGAATAACGGCAGGGTTTTGAAGTTGCTTGGATTCTTCCGAATCAAAGTTCGCGGCATATCGGCTCCTTCTTGCGTTGGGGTCGGCCGCCTACATCAGGCTGGACGGCGAATCACGGCAGCGGCTGTCGCTACGTTATGGACCAGATGCATCGGGTTGATGGTCCCGACAATAGCACTGGCAACACCCGGATGGGCAAACAGCAATTCGAAACTGGCCTGCACCGCATCAACGCCTGGTCTCAGGCAGACATGGCCACTCGCGAGCGCTTTTTTGACCAGAATGCCTTTGCCGTGGGCAGCAGCGTAGTCGAGCACTGGCTTTTCGCCCTGCTCGGAGAGGTTGTAAGTGACCATGGCGCAATCGCCGTCGCGCAATGCCAGCAGGCCACCTTCGACGGTTTTGCCGGAAAAGCCGAAGCCGCGAATCTTGCCTTCCTGCTTGAGGTCAGCCAGGGTTTGATAGACCTCTGTGTCGTTGAGGATCGCCAGGTCGTTGCCGTCGGAGTGCACGAGCACTAGATCGATAAAATCGGTTTCCAGACGTTTCAGGCTGCGCTCTATTGACGTCCGAGTGTGCTCTGCGCTGAAGTCATGACGCGATTCACCGCTTTCGAACTCCTCACCGACCTTGCTGACAATCACCCAGTCCTGTCGCTGACCACGCAACAACGGCCCCAGACGTTCTTCGCTGGTGCCGTAGGCGGGGGCGGTGTCGATCAGGTTGATGCCCATGTCACGGGCCATCTTGAGCAGCATTTGCGCTTGCTGGTCGTCCGGGATGGTAAAGCCGTTGGGGTATTTGACACCTTGGTCACGGCCCAGCTTGACCGTGCCAAGACCCAGCGGCGATACGCTGAGGCCGGTGCTGCCCAGCGGGCGATGCAGTTCGTGAAGGGTCTTTACGCTCATGGCAGCAGTTGATCCCAGATAGGTACGGCCAGCGGTGGTTTGGGCAGATCGCTCAGCGATGGCTGCGGCGTCGGGTGGATCTCGTCGAGGGACAGTGCGGCCAGCACTCGATCAGAAAAGTCCGGGGCCAGGGCCAGTTTCGTTGGCCAGCCCACCATCAGGCGATTCTGCACACTGAGAAAGGCGTTGTCAGGACGCACCAGCCCGGATTGCGCCGGTTCTGCGCGATCGACCCGCAACGTTGCCCACTCGACTTCAGTGAGATCAATCCATGGCAACAAAGTGCCCAGTTCTTTTTTAACGGCAGCGATTTGCTGAGCAGGGTCACGGGCCACGCCATCGGCCTCGGCCACATCGCCACCGACGTACCAGACCCATTGGCCATTGGCGGCTGGATGAGTTGTTACGGTCAATCGCGGCTTGGGGCCGCCGCCCAGGCAGTGGGCGTAAAGCGGCTTCAGACTTGCGCCTTTGGCGAACACCATGTGCAAGGGGCGACGCTGCATGGCGGGTTGCGCCACGCCAAGCTTATTCAGCAGATCAGCGTTACCTGCACCGGCACATAGCACCACGCGCTGAGCAACAATATCCCGCCCGTCGACGCGCATGCCCACCAGCTCGTTGCCCTCCAGCAACGGTTCCAGATCCTGACCGGCCAGCAAGCTGCCATCGGCCAGTTCAGCCAGACGCTGGATCAGGCTTGGCACATCAATGACCAGTTCTGCCAGGCGATAGACCTTGCCCTTGAATTTCGGGTTTTGCAGGGCGGGCGGCAGATCAGCCCCTTTGACTTGATCGACACGACCGCGCACGGCCTTGCTGGCAAAGAAGCTGGTGAGGTTGCCCGCCAGTGTGCCGGGCGACCAGAGATAATGGGCCTGGGAGAGCACGCGTACGCCGCTCAGATGAAGCTCGCCGGTGCCCGCCAGCGCTTCACGCCAGCGACGCGGCATGTCGGCGATGGCTTCCGATGCACCCGACAAAGCGCCATGCAGGGCGTATTTGGCACCGCCGTGGATAATCCCTTGGGATTTGAGACTTTGCCCACCGCCGAGGCTGGCGTTTTCGACCAGGACAGTCGAGTACCCCTGGCCGCGCAGTCGGGCATTGAGCCAGAGGCCAGCAACGCCGGCACCGACGATCAGGACGTCAGTGGAAATAACGGAAGGCATGAACACCTCTGTGGCCGAAAGAATGCGGCCATTATAGAGGAACGCGTTTTCAATGCCCGGCGGTTTTCGAAAACAACTGAATCACGACGACGCCCAAAACAATCAGACCCATGCCGAGCATGGCGGGAATGTCGAGTTTCTGCCCGTAGATGAAGAACGCGGCGACACTGACCATGACGATTCCCATACCCGCCCAGACTGCGTAGGCGACGCCCACCGGAATCGTGCGGACCACCAGAATCAGCATCCAGAAGGCAATGGCGTAGCCGCAGATCACCAGCAATAAAGGGATAGGCGTACTCAGGCCTTTGACGGCTTTCATGGAAATGGTGCCAATGACTTCGGCGCAGATGGCGATGGCCAGCAAATAGTAAGCAGGCATAACGGTAACTCCTCTTTATATGCCGCGTATTTTTAGTCAACAGTGAGATGGGGTAAAGTCATTACCTATCGGTTCTGAAGATAGGTTGCCGGGCTATGCAATGGAATCTTGAGCAAATGCGTTTGTTCGTCAGCGTGGCTGAGCAGCGTTCGTTTTCTGCAGTAGCGAGGGATATGCGCAGGGCTCAGTCAGCTGTCAGCAGTGCGATTGCCATGCTGGAGTCTGATCTGGGTGTAAGCCTTTTCGAGCGCAGCAGCGGTCGTCAACCGCGTTTGACCGAGGCTGGTGTGGCATTGCTTGAAGAGGCGCGTGAGTTGTTGCGCCAATGCGAGCGTATCGACGGACGCGCCTTGGCGTTAATGCGCGGCCAGGAGGCGCAATTACGCGTTGCGCATGATGAAGCCATGCCTTATCAGCCGGTGCTCGATAGCCTGGAGGCATTGTCCGAGCGCTTTCCGACCCTTGAAGTCCAGTTGGCCAGTGGTGCTCAGGGGGACGTCGCACGCAAGTTGCTGGAGCGGCGGGCTGATCTGGGTTTGCTGTTTCATCACGAGCAGATGCCTGCCGAGTTGGAGCGCAGAGGGTTGGGCGGTGTGGAAATGGTTACCGTCTGCGCAGTGGATCATCCACTGGCGCGCGATGGGCGCGTCACTCGACAACAGCTGGCGCGGCATCGCCAGTTATTGATCGCTCCGCAACAAAGCGGTTATCCCGGTGGTGAGCAGTTGAGCCCACAGGTCTGGCGGGCTGACAGCTTTTATGTGATGGCAGAGCTGTTGATGCGCGGCCTGGGTTGGGCCTGGCTGCCTCGCCATGTGGTGCAGTATCCGACTTATCAACATCAGATGATCGAACTGACCAGTGAGTGGACGCCGCCACCGTTGGTCGTGGAAATGGTCTGGCGTCGCGACGAACCCTTAGGCCCGGCGGCGCAGTGGCTGTCAGAAAGTTTTGCCCGGCATTTGCGGGCCATTGGCTGATAAACTCCGCGCCCATGAATAGAACCTTATATACCTTGCTGTTTCATCTCGGCCTGCCGTTGGTGGCCCTTCGACTGTGGCTGCGAGCGCGCAAGGCACCGGCTTATCGCCAGCGAATCGGCGAACGTTTCGCTCTGGGCTTGCCAGCCATGCAGCCGGGCGGTATTTGGGTGCATGCCGTATCCGTTGGGGAAAGTATTGCTGCTGCGCCGATGATTCGTGCGCTGCTCGCCGGTTATCCACAGCTGCCGATCACGATCACCTGCATGACACCCACCGGTTCGGAGCGCATCAAGGCGATGTTTGCCAATGAGCCGCGCATTCAGCATTGCTACCTGCCGTATGACTTGCCATGGGCGGCGGGCCGTTTTCTCGATCATGTGCGACCAGTGCTTGGCGTGATCATGGAGACCGAGCTGTGGCCTAACCATATTCATCAGTGTGCCAAGCGCGGCATCCCTGTGGCCCTGGCCAATGCGCGTTTGTCCGAGCGCTCGGCGCGGGGTTATGCGCGGTTCGCCAGACTGACCCGGCCGATGCTGGAAGAAATGAGCTGGTTCGCGGTGCAGACCGAGACCGAGGCGCAGCGCTTCCGGGATTTGGGTGCACGTTCTGAATGCGTAGCCGTCACCGGCTCGATCAAGTTCGACCTGACGATTGATCCGCAACTGCTGATCCATGCCGCGCAGCTACGTGAACAATGGCAGGCGACTGAGCGCCCTGTCTGGATCGCGGCCAGCACCCATGCGGGAGAGGATGAAGTTGTTCTGGCGGCTCATCGGCAGTTGCTGATCAGCCATCCTGATGCATTGCTGGTTTTGGTGCCGCGCCATCCGGAGCGCTTCAACAGCGTGCATGATCTTACCGTGCAGCAGGGCTTTACGACGGTGCGTCGTTCATCCGGTCAGCCAGTCACACCGCAGACCTCGGTGCTGGTGGGCGACACCATGGGCGAACTCCTGTTTCTCTATGCCTTGGCCGACATCGCTTTTGTGGGTGGCAGCCTGGTGCCTAACGGCGGCCACAACCTGCTGGAGCCTGCTGCACTGGCCAAGCCGGTATTGAGCGGTCCGCACCTGTTCAATTTTTTGGAAATCGCCGCGATGCTGCGCAATGCCGACGCGTTGATCGAATGCGGTGATGCGGCGAGTCTTTCGGCTGCTGTGCAGCAACTATTCGACCAGCCGCAAAAGGCGCGCGATATGGCACAAGCAGGGTTGGCGGTGATGAAGGCCAATCAAGGCGCGTTACAGCGATTGCTGGATGGGCTTGACCGCCTTCCAAGGTAGGGGCAACTTGTTGGCGAGAGGACCTGACGCGTTGATTCAGGCGTATCGCCTCGCGAACAAGTTCGCTTCTACCGCGATGGCGGGGCGAAGTACCGAACGTTCTAAGGTAGGAGGCAACTTGTTGGCGAGAGGGCCCGACGCGGAGACTCAGACGTATCGCCTCGCGAACAAGTTTGCTCCTACCGCGATGGCGGGGGCGAAGTACCGAAGTAGTGATTCAGGCACGCCGCGTTCTAAGGTAGGAGGCAACTTGTTGGCGAGAGGGCCCGACGCGGTGACTCAGACGTGCCGCCTTGCGAACAAGTTCGCTCCTACCGCGATGGCGGGGGCGAAGTACCGAAGTAGTGATTCAGGCACGCCGCGTTCTAGGTAGGAGGCAACTTGTTGGCGAGAGGGCGCGACGCGGTGACTCAGACGTATCGTCTCGCGAACAAGTTCGCTCCTACCGTGATGGCGGGGCGAAGTACCGAAGCGGTGATTCAGGCACGCCGCCTTCCAAGGTAGGAGGCAACTTGTTGGCGAGAGGGCCTGACGCGGTGGCTCAGACGTATCGCCTCGCGAACAAGTTCGCTCCTACCACGGTGGCGGGGGCGAAGTACCGAAGTAGTGATTCAGGCACGCCGCGTTCTAAGGTAGGAGGCAACTTGTTGGCGAGAGGACCTGACGCGTTGATTCAGGCGTGCCGCCTCGCGAACAAGTTCGCTCCTACCGCGGTGGCGGGGGCGAAGTACCTAAGTAGTGATTCAGGCACGCCGCCTTCCAAGGTAGGAGGCAACTTGTTGGCGAGAGGGCCTGACGCGGAGACTCAGACGTATCGCCTCGCGAACAAGTTCGCTCCTACCGCGATGGCGGGGCGAAGTACCGAAGCGGTGATTCAGGCACGCCGCGTTCTAAGGTAGGAGGCAACTTGTTGGCGAGAGGACCTGACGCGTTGATTCAGGCGTATCGCCTCGCGAACAAGTTCGCTCCTACCGCGTCGGCCGTTCGAAGTTCTTCTTCGCGGCGGCTGCCAGATCCGGTGGCAGGAAGTCTTTGTCCGGGTTGTAGTCGGCTTTCAGGTAGCGCGACAAATCCTGCAGGTCGCCGGGGTTCAATGTGCCTGCCGCCTGTTTCAAGCGCAGATTGTCGATGATGTAGTCATAGCGGGTGTTGTTGTAGTCACGCACCGAGGCGTACAGCTGACGCTGGGCATCCAGCACATCGACGATGTTGCGAGTGCCCACCTGATAACCGATCTCGGTGGCTTCCAGTGCGCTCTGGTTGGAGATGATTGACTGCTTGCGGGCCTGAACCTGCTCGACGTCGGTGTTCACCGCGCGGTGCAGGTTGCGAGTATTTTCCACCACCTGGCGACGCAAGCCTTCGCGGCGCTGTTCGCTCTGGCTCAGCCTTGAATACGCTTCGCGCACTTGCGAACTGGTCAGGCCGCCGCTGTAGATCGGGATATTCAGCTGCACACCAATGCTGCGCTGCTCCACGTCACCACGGTAACTCTGCCCCGTGTAGTTCGGATTGCTGAAGCCCAGCGCATCGTTATCGCCGCGCTTGTATTGAGCCACCGCATCAAGGGTCGGGGCGTGCCCGGCCTTACGTTGGCGCAAGGTCTCTTCTGCGGCGTTCACTGCGTAATTGCTGGCCAGCAGGTTGAGGTTCTGCTGCGCGGCCGTATCAACCCAGGCTTTCGCATCGTTGGGCATCGGCGCCAGAATCGGCAATGTGTGGACGATGCCCTCAATGGAGTTGTATTCACGATTGGTCAGCGTCACCAACGCCTGGAATGCATCATCCACCTGACGTTTGGCAACAATCCGGCTGGCCCGGGCAGTGTCGTAACTGGCCTGAGCCTGCAACACGTCGGTCTTGTCGGAAAGGCCAACGTCGAAGCGCTCGTTGGCTTGATCCAGCTGACGCTTGAAGGCTGCTTCTTCAGCTTTGGTCGACGCCAGGTTGTCCTGGGCGCGCAGCACGGTGAAGTAGCTTTGCGCGCTTTGCAGAATCAGGTTCTGCTCGGTGGCCGACAGCTCTAGAGCAGCTTGTTCATTGACCGCTTCAGCAGCCTGCAGCTGGAACCAGCGGTCTGCACGGAAAATCGGTTGGCTCAGCGTTGCCTGATACACCGTACCGCTGCGGGTGGCCACAACATTGGGCTGGTCGATACTGGTGCGGGTGTTGTTGACGTCGGCACCGGCAGACAGATTAGGCAGCAGGCCGGCGCGGGCCTGCGGTACAACTTCCTTGCGAGCTGCATAATCGGCGCGAGCGGCTGCAAGATCGGCGTTGTTGTCGACAGCTTCCTGATAAACACTGACCAGACCGGTCTTGGTCGGCAGCGGCATATCGGCTGCCCATGCAATCGAACTGCAGGCACATGACACGGCAATGGCCAATGAAAGTTTGTGCAGCATGGGGCGTTCCCTGTTCATGATGATGGTGCCAGTCCGATTCGAAGAAGCTGGCTTGCGAGTGTAGAGGCTGGGGACCGTGGCAACAATCAGGCAGGCCATTTATCCAGCGTTTGAAAACGTGCTTGGCGTTCCGGGCTCGTCGCGACTAGACTAACCACGTTCTTGTCGGGGTGCCTTGCTTTGGGGCTGAGATCGGTTAAACCGGATCCCGTTGAACCTGATCAGGTTAGCGCCTGCGTAGGGAACAAGATTTCTCGTCTCCCGGCGAGTCCTCTTGAGTGTCGTCCGGGGTCGATGGTTCATTTCTGAAAGCCTGGAAATGAATCAACACTCTCCGCTCGATACTCAGCACCAGCCTTGGTGCGTCTTTCCGTCTTCAGGTTCGCTCCGACAATTAATCCGCCGCTGGATGATGTCTGGAGAGCCCGTGATGAGTACAAATCCAAAAAATGCCGCCAACCTGAGTGAGTCCGCACAAGTCGACTCTGGATCGGTGCAGCCGTTTACCCGCTCGCAAAAAATCTATGTTCAGGGTTCTCGCCCGGACATCCGCGTGCCCATGCGCGAAATTACCCTGGACGTGACGCCAACTGACTTTGGCGGCGAAATCAATGCGCCGGTGACGGTGTATGACACGTCGGGTCCCTACACCGATCCCAACGTCATTATTGATGTGCGCAAAGGCCTGGCTGACGTGCGTTCGCCATGGATCGACTCGCGCAACGACACCGAGCGTCTGGCGGGCCTGACGTCCAGCTTCGGCCAGCAGCGACTGGCCGATGCCGAGCTGACCCGTCTGCGCTTCGCCCATGTGCGCAACCCGCGTCGGGCCAAGGCGGGGGCCAATGTCAGTCAGATGCACTATGCGCGTCAGGGCATCATCACGGCGGAGATGGAATACGTCGCCATCCGCGAAAACATGAAGCTGCAGGAAGCGCGCGCCGCTGGCCTGTTGACTCAGCAACATGCCGGACACAGCTTTGGCGCGAACATCCCCAAAGAAATCACCGCCGAGTTCGTGCGTGAAGAAATCGCTCGCGGTCGCGCAATCATCCCGGCCAACATCAACCATACCGAGCTGGAGCCGATGATCATCGGCCGCAACTTTCTGGTGAAAATCAACGGCAACATCGGCAATAGCGCACTGGGCTCTTCCATTGAAGAAGAAGTCGCCAAACTGACCTGGGGCATCCGCTGGGGCTCGGACACGGTCATGGACCTGTCCACCGGCAAACACATTCACGAAACCCGTGAGTGGATCATTCGTAACTCGCCGGTGCCGATCGGTACGGTGCCGATTTATCAAGCGCTGGAAAAAGTCGGCGGCGCCGCCGAAGACCTGACCTGGGAGCTGTTCCGCGACACGCTGATCGAGCAGGCGGAGCAGGGCGTCGACTACTTCACGATTCACGCCGGTGTATTGCTACGCTACGTGCCACTGACGGCCAAGCGCGTCACCGGCATTGTCAGCCGTGGCGGTTCGATCATGGCCAAGTGGTGCCTGGCGCATCACAAAGAGAACTTCCTCTACACCCACTTCGAAGACATCTGCGAAATCATGAAGGCCTACGACGTCAGCTTCTCGCTGGGCGATGGCTTGCGTCCGGGGTCGATTGCCGATGCCAATGACGCCGCGCAGTTTGGTGAGCTGGAAACCCTGGGTGAACTGACCAAGATCGCCTGGAAGCACGACGTGCAGACCATGATCGAAGGGCCTGGCCACGTGCCGATGCAATTGATCAAAGAGAACATGGACAAGCAACTGGAGTGCTGTGACGAAGCGCCGTTCTACACCCTTGGTCCGCTGACCACTGACATTGCGCCGGGCTACGACCACATCACCTCCGGTATCGGGGCAGCGATGATTGGCTGGTTCGGTTGCGCGATGCTCTGCTACGTCACGCCCAAAGAGCATTTGGGCCTGCCGAACAAGGATGATGTGAAGACCGGGATCATCACCTACAAGATCGCTGCGCATGCGGCGGATCTTGCCAAGGGCCATCCGGGCGCGCAGATCCGCGATAACGCACTGAGCAAGGCGCGGTTTGAATTTCGCTGGGAAGATCAGTTCAACCTCGGCCTGGACCCGGACACCGCACGGTCTTATCACGACGAAACCCTGCCCAAGGATTCCGCCAAGGTCGCGCATTTCTGCTCCATGTGCGGACCGAAATTCTGTTCGATGAAAATCACCCAGGAAGTCCGTGAGTACGCGGCCAACCAGAAGATTGAAGCCATTGACCTGGACGTCGCCCAAGGGCTGGCGGAACAGGCCGAGCGGTTCAAACAGGAAGGTAGCCAACTGTACAAAAAAGTTTGATTGA
>NZ_JACONW010000057.1 GCF_014357575.1 Pseudomonas folii
TAGAGCGGCATCGTGTAATGCAGCGCGTAGCTCTCAATACCGTCGTTTGGCTCTTTGATACCAGCGTTCGAGTAGTGGGTCGCACGGATGCCAATTTCATGACCGCCGTTGAACCGCACGCCGAAACCGATACGGTCTTCAAAGTTGAAAGCCGAACCCAGCTTGTTGTCTTCGATTTGCGTATTGGAGAATACAGCGACACCGATACCGGCTTCGATGTACGGCTTCACGTTCTGGCCAGCGAATTCGTAAACGAATACCGGGGAGAACGAAAGGCTGTTGTTGCTGGAACGCTTGTCGCCATCCCAGTAGGTGTAAGCGCCATCCCAATATCCGGTCAGGCGACCTACGTCGCTCTGCAACCAGCTTTTATCCCAATCAAACTTCATGCCCAGGCGGTAAGTCTGGGTCGTCTGGCCCGTCTGACCGACCGAAAACTCAACGCCAGCGGCTTGAGTAAGTGAAGTTTGCCCCATCAACGCAGCCGCAAGCGCAGCCAAGCACAACAGACGCTTCATCAGAAACTTCCTATTTCGAATGCAATTATTAGGTGTTTTTGCAGATAACCGACTTGCTATAGAAATCCGGCGTGGAACGTTAGTTCCAATGCCAAGCAAAGCTTTTCACGATTTTTTTACAAATCGAAGAATCGCACATTGTCAGATTTTTTCCATAGTGTAGGTAGGATGTTTCCAAAATTATACGAATCAGCGCTGGTCCAGAACTGCGTTTCCTGGGCGTTTCCATCGTGCAGAAGGCCGTGTTGAGCCAACAACCGCTGGAGCTGGCGAGCCACGGCATGACCGGTGTCGATCAGAATGACCGATTCCGGGATCATTTCGCGCAGCAGAGGTTTGAGGAAGGGATAGTGGGTGCAGCCGAGGATAATCGTGTCACAGCCCTCGGCCAGAAGCGGTTCGACATACCCCCGCAGCAGGGCCCGAATGGTCGGGCTGAACAGGTCGCCTGACTCGATCAGTTCCACAAGGCCGGGGCACGGCTGCGTCACCACGCGGACATCGCCCGCGAAACGATCGAGCAAAGCGGCGAACTTCGCGCTTTGCAAAGTACCGGTCGTAGCGAGCACGCCCACCACACCACTGCGGGTCGCAGCCGCTGCCGGTTTGACCGCAGGTTCCATCCCGATAATTGGCCAGTCAGGGTAATGCTCACGCAATTGAGCGGCGGCAGCGGCAGTCGCGGTGTTGCAGGCCAGCACCAGCGCCTTGGCCCCTTGCTCGCGAAAGAATCGCGCGATGATCATGCAGCGCTCGCGGATGAACTCGGGAGTTTTCTCTCCGTAAGGGATATGTCCGCAGTCTGCGACGTACAACAGCGACTCATTGGGTAACAGGTTGTGAATCTCGCCCAGCACCGACAAGCCACCCACGCCGGAATCAAACACGCCCACCGGCGCATCGCTGGCTTTATTCATGCTGCCCTGCACCGCAGACGCTACAGCCCGGATCGCGCTTGACCTTCAATTCACGAAAGCGAGTGCTCAGTGCGTCAATCAGCAACAAGCGTCCCACCAGCGGCTCACCAAAACCCACCAGAACCTTGAGCGCTTCAAGGGCCTGCAGACTGCCGACCAACCCCACAAGAGGCCCGATGACACCGGCTTCGCTACAGGTCAGTTCGGCTTCGCTGCCGTGACCGTATAAGCAGTGGTAGCAAGGGCTTTCAGGCCGACGCGGATCGAATACCGATAATTGCCCTTCCAGGCGAATCGCCGCACCACTGACCAAAGGTTTGCTGCCAGCCACACAGGCGGCGTTGACCGCACCACGGGTCGCGAAATTGTCTGAGCAATCGAGCACCAGATCGACGCCCTCGACAGCCGACGCCAGGGAGTCGGCATCGAGCGCGGCGCGATGAGGAACAAGACTGATCTCGGGATTGATCGCGGTCAGACGGGCCATGGCCGAATCCACCTTGCTCTGCCCGACTGTCTGGCTGTCGTGAATGATCTGGCGTTGCAGGTTAGTCACGTCAACGGTGTCGAAGTCAGCAAGATGCAACTCGCCCACACCTGCGGCTGCCAGATACAAGGCGACGGGAGAACCGAGGCCGCCAAGGCCGACGATCAGCACCCGGCTTTGTTTGAGTTTTAACTGGCCTTCGATATCGACGTGCTGCAACAGAATCTGTCGGCTATAGCGCAACAGTTCCTGATCACTCAGCACGGCAGGCGCCCAAAGGTAATGCGCTCATGGTCGCCCAGGTCGCGGCGAGTCTGAATCTTCTCGAAACCGTGGCGGCTCAACAGATCGCGGACCGCTGCACCCTGGTCATAGCCGTGCTCCAGCAACAACCAGCCATCGTCGTTCAAATAATTCGGTGCTTGCTCGATGATCATGCGCAGATCATCCAGCCCGTCAGTCCCGGCTACCAGCGCGCTGCTGGGCTCGAAACGCACATCGCCCGCCACCAGATGCGGATCTTCGGCAGCGATGTAAGGCGGATTGCTGATGATCAGATCAAAGCGCTGACCTTCAAGGGCGCTGAACCAATGGCTGCTCAGCACCTTGGCGTTATCCAGATGCAAACGTTGACGATTGCGTTCGGCCAATGCAACGGCTTCAAGCACCCGATCCACCGCCGTCACCTGCCACACCGGACGCTCGCTGGCCAATGCCAACGCAATAGCGCCCGTGCCGGTGCCCAGATCGAGCACGCGAGTTGGCGCAAATGCAGGCACGAGCTCCAGCGCAGCTTCAACCAGCATTTCGGTTTCAGGACGTGGAATCAATGTATGAGGCGCGACGTCAAGATCGAGCTTCCAGAACCCCTGCTGCCCCAGAATATAGGCTACGGGTTCACCGGTACGTCGGCGCTGCAAATGGGAGGCAAAGGTCAGTGCGGCTTCGCTGCTGACGATTCGCTCTGGCCAGGTATGCAGGAAACTGCGCGGTTTACCCAGCGCAGCCGCCAGAAGCAGTTCAGCATCAAGACGGGCAGTTGGTGAATCAGGAAGCTCGGCGCTTCTTAACAGGCTGGCGATGATGGTCATTTACTCACCCAGTGCCGCTAGTTGGTCTGCCTGATATTCGGCAAGTAGCGGCTCTATCACTGCATCGACACCACCGGCTAAAACTTCATCCAGCGAATACAAGGTCAAATTCACGCGGTGATCCGTTACTCGCCCCTGAGGGAAGTTATAAGTCCGGATACGCTCGGATCGATCACCCGAGCCCACCAGCAGTTTACGCTCACTGGCAATTGCATTGGCAGCGGCGCTGGTTTGCTGGTCGTTCAGTTTGGCAGATAGCCAGGACATCGCGCGGGCACGGTTCTTGTGCTGCGAGCGCTCCTCCTGACACTCGACGACAATACCCGACGGAAGGTGGGTAATGCGAATCGCCGAGTCAGTCTTGTTAACGTGCTGACCACCCGCGCCCGATGAACGATAGGTGTCAACACGCAGGTCCGCAGGATTGATTTCGATCGCCTGTTGCTCGTCCGGCTCAGGCAGAACGGCTACTGTGCAGGCGGAAGTATGGATACGGCCCTGGGATTCTGTTTCAGGGACCCGCTGTACGCGATGCGCGCCGGACTCGAATTTGAGCTTGCCGTAAACGTTCTCGCCTTCAACCCGGGCGATCACTTCTTTATAGCCGCCATGCTCGCCTTCGTTCTCGGACAGAATCTCTATCCGCCAACCACGGCGTTCGGCATAACGCGAATACATGCGGAACAGATCGCCGGAGAAAATCGCCGCCTCATCGCCGCCGGTCCCGGCGCGAATTTCGAGGAACACGTTACGCCCGTCATTAGGGTCCTTCGGCAGCAACATGCGTTGCAGCTGGCTTTCCAGCTCGACCAGCAACTGCTTGGTCTCGCGGACTTCCTCGACCGCCATTTCACGCATGTCCGGATCGCTGTCCTTGAGCAGCGCCTGAGCGCCGTCCAGATCAGCCAACGCCTTGAGCAGCTGTTTATAAGCAGCAACGATCGGCTCTACTTCAGCGTACTCCCTGGAATACGCACGAAACTTTGTCTGATCCGAAATAATCTCGGCATCGCCAAGCAACGCGGTCAGTTCCTCGAAGCGATCGCTGAGGATATCGAGTTTGTTGAGCAGTGAGGCTTTCATTGCGGGGGTTTATCCGTCGAGCCCTCACCGAGGGCAAAAAGTTCCTGGGCCATGGCCAGCGCGTCGAGGCGGCCTTCGGCAGAGAGTTTTTTCAACTGCACACTCGGCGCGTGCAATAACTTGTTGGTCAACCCGCGCGCCAGCTGCACCAGCACGTCTTCGGCGTTGCCGCCGTTAGCCAGCATACGCTGGGCCTTGAGTAATTCTTCGTCGCGCAACCGCTCGCTTTGCTGGCGATAAGCCCTGAGTACATCCACCGCGGCCAGTTCACGCAGGCGGAACATGAAGTCATTGGCACCCACCGAGACCAGCTCTTCGGCTGCCATGGCTGCGCCCTGGCGACTCTTGAGGTTCTCGGCGACGACTTCATGCAGGTCGTCAACGGTGTAGAGATACACGTCGTCCAGCTCGCCGACTTCGGGCTCGATGTCCCGTGGCACGGCGATATCGACCATGAAGATCGGCTTATGTTTGCGCAGCTTCAGGGCACTTTCAACTGCACCCTTGCCAAGAATCGGCAATTGGCTGGCTGTCGAGCTGATTACAATGTCGCTGTTGACCAGTTCGGCCGGGATGTCCGAGAGCAGTACCGCATGAGCGCCGAACTCGGCAGCCAGAATACTCGCCCGCTCAAGGGTCCGGTTGGCAACCACGATGCGCTTGACGCCAAGGTCATGCAAATGACGCGCAACCAACGTGATGGTTTCACCGGCACCGATCAGCAAAGCCTGGCTGCGTTGCAAATCACTGAAAATCTGTTTCGCCAGGCTGACAGCGGCGAAGGCCACGGAAACCGGGTTTTCGCCGATAGCCGTATCAGTGCGTACCTGCTTGGCAGCGCTGAATGTGGCCTGAAACAGTCGGCCCAGCAACGGACCAATGGTTCCGGCTTCCCGGGCAACGGCGTAGGCAGACTTCATCTGACCAAGAATCTGCGGTTCACCCAGTACAAGCGAGTCGAGCCCGGAGGCGACCCGCATCATGTGACGAACAGCCGCATCGTCAGCATGCACATAAGCGCTCGCGCGCAGCTCATCCAGGCTCAAATGGTGATATTCGGCCAGCCAGGCGAGCACCGTCTCAGAACCGATCTGGTCCTGTTCGATATATAACTCGCTACGGTTGCACGTAGAAAGGATCGCAGCTTCGCGGCTATTGGTAAGGCGGCAAAGCTGCTGCAAGGCCTCAACCAGCTGCTCTGGCGTAAATGCCACGCGCTCGCGGACGTCTACTGAGGCAGTCTTATGGTTGATACCAAGTGCAAGGAAGGCCATTCAAGGTCGCTGATGGTGACGTGAAGCCGGCAATTGTCCTACTTCAATAGACTCAGAACAACCACCGTTGACTATTGTCCTAATAGACTCGCGCTGCAAATGCCCCGAAATGGCGCTTACGGCATAAACAAATATGCGTTCCGGCAGTTTTCCAACCGGCTGTGGGTTTGCTCCCAGCCTTGTGTCATGATGCTCAAAACCGCAGGTAAGTCGTCCCTTCTTATATATGAATAGATCCTCCGCGCTGTTTCTCGCCCTCGTCTTTCTCAGCGGTTGCCAATCCATGGCTCCGGTTCAGCCGCAGACTACTCCTGCGCAGAAAGACACTGCTCCCGCACCTGAAGCCAAGCCTCAGGTCTACGGCTCGTTCACCCAGGAAACCCTCGTCAGCCTGCTGAGTGCGGAACTGGCTGGCCAGCGCAATCGTTTCGATATTGCCCTGGACAACTACGTGACCCAGGCGATCAACACCCAGGACCCGGGTGTTTCGGAGCGTGCGTTCCGGATTGCCGAGTACCTGGGTGCCGATCAGGCTGCGCTGGACACTTCGCTGATCTGGGCCAGAAACGATCGGGACAACCTTGAAGCACAGCGCGCGGCCGCGATTCAGTTGGCTCGGGCGGGACGCTATGACGACTCCATGGTGTACATGGAAAAAGTCCTGCAAGGTCAAGGCGACACGCATTTTGACTTCCTGGCGCTGTCGGCGGCGGAAACCAATCCGGAAACCCGCAACGCACTGCTCACCAGTTTTGACCGGCTTCTGGTCAAGTACCCGAATAACGGCCAACTGATTTTCGGCAAGGCACTGCTGCTGCAACAGAACGGTGACGCGCAGGCCTCACTGAAGCTGTTGGAAGACAATCCGCCTAAAGACGGTGAGGTTGCTCCGATTCTGCTCCGCGCTCGCCTGCTGCAAGGCATGAACCGGGGTAAGGAAGCGCTGCCGATCCTTGAAAAAAGCATCAAGAAATACCCGGACGACAAGCGTTTGCGCCTGACTTACGCCCGCATGCTAGTCGAACAGAACCGCATGGAAGACGCCAAAGCGCAGTTCTCCAGCCTTGTGCAGCAGTATCCCGATGATGACGAACTGCGTTTCTCCCTGGCATTGGTCTGCCTTGAAGCCAAGGCGTGGGATGAAGCCGCGGGTTATCTGGAAGAGCTGATAGCCCGTGGCGCCCATGAGGATTCCGCGCACCTGAACCTGGGTCGCATCCATGAAGAGCGCAACGATCAACCAAGCGCACTTGCCGAATACGCCCAGGTTGGCCCTGGCCCGGACTACCTGTCCGCACAGTTACGCCAGGCCGATATCCTGATGAGCAACGGCAACGCAGCCGAAGCCTCCAAGC
The DNA here is from genome assembly GCF_014357575.1 of Pseudomonas folii. Taxonomy (GTDB): domain Bacteria; phylum Pseudomonadota; class Gammaproteobacteria; order Pseudomonadales; family Pseudomonadaceae; genus Aquipseudomonas; species Aquipseudomonas folii. The sequence goes on from NZ_JACONW010000057.1 coordinate 6,726, forward strand.
GCTTGTCCGAGGCTCGCGAGGCACAACCGGACTACGCGATCCAGCTTTACCTGATCGAAGCCGAAACCCTGTCCAACAACAATCAGATTGATCGCGCCTGGCAGTTGCTGAATCAGGCACTCAAACAGTACCCGGATGACCTGAACCTGTTGTATACCCGCTCAATGATGGCGGAAAAACGCGGGGATCTGGTCCAGATGGAAAAGGACCTGCGTTCTATTCTCAAGCGCGAGCCGGAAAACGCCATGGCGCTGAATGCGCTGGGCTACACCCTTTCCGACCGCACCACGCGCTACGCAGAAGCCAAGGAACTGATCGAAAGAGCCCACAAACTCAATCCGGAAGATCCTGCAGTGCTCGACAGCCTGGGATGGGTAAACTACCGCCTGGGCAACCTGGACGAAGCCGAACGCTTGTTGCGTCTGGCACTTGAGCGCTTCCCCGATCATGAAGTGGCCGCCCACCTGGGTGAGGTGCTGTGGGCCAAAGGCGAGCAGCGCGAAGCCCGTAAAATCTGGGGCAAGGCCCTCGAAGAACAACCTGACAGCCCTATTCTGCGCAGCACTCTGTTGCGCCTGACCGGATCCGAGACTCTTTAATTTTATGTTTTTGCGCCACGTAGTCGTATTCAGCCTCATCGCCCTGCTCGCCGGTTGCGCCGGACTCACTTCCCGGGAAGCCGTAGAAGGCAAAGGTGACCCGGCGCAATGGCGTCAGCACAAAGAACAACTGACCAACCTCGACGGCTGGCAGATCAACGGCAAGGTCGGCATTCGCGCCCCCAAGGACTCCGGAAGTGGCACGCTGTTCTGGCTGCAGCGCCAGGACTACTACGACATTCGCTTGTCGGGTCCATTGGGACGCGGTGCCGCACGCCTGACCGGTCGTCCAGGCGGCGTCGCGCTGGAAGTCGCCAACCAGGGTCGATACGAAGCTCCGACGCCGGAAACACTGCTTGAAGAGCAGCTCGGCTGGAAGTTGCCAGTGTCGCATCTGGTCTGGTGGGTCCGTGGCCTGCCCGCTCCGGACAGCAAGAGTCGCCTGACACTTGATGGTGACAGCCGTCTTGCCAGCCTTGAGCAGGATGGCTGGCAGGTTGAATACCTGAGTTATGTCGAACAGAACGGTTATTGGCTGCCCGAGCGCGTCAAGCTGCATGGCCAGGACCTTGATGTCACGCTGGTGATCAAGGACTGGCAGCCACGCAAACTGGGTCAATAAGCATGAGCGAAGCACGTCTGACCCTGCCCGCTCCTGCCAAACTGAATCTGATGCTGCACATTCTTGGCCGTCGCCCCGATGGCTATCACGAATTGCAAACCCTCTTTCAGTTCGTCGATTACGGCGATGACCTCAGCTTCGCCGTTCGCCAGGACGGTGAAATCCGCCTGCAGACCGACGTTCCCGGCGTTCCCCATGACAGTAACCTGATCGTCAAGGCGGCTCGCGCGCTGCAAGAACAATCCGGTTGCAGCCTGGGGATGGACATCTGGCTGGAAAAGCGCCTGCCCATGGGCGGCGGAATCGGCGGCGGCAGTTCTGATGCAGCTACGACATTGCTGGGCTTGAACCATCTGTGGAATCTTGGCTGGGACGAAGATCGTCTGGCAGCCCTGGGCCTGACTCTCGGCGCAGACGTCCCGGTTTTCATACGCGGACATGCCGCATTTGCTGAGGGTGTAGGTGAAAAACTCACCCCTGTAGACCCGGAAGAACCGTGGTATCTGGTACTCGTGCCGCAAGTATCTGTAAGTACAGCAGAAATTTTTTCAGATCCACTGTTGACACGTAACACTCCTCCCATTAAAGTGCGCCCCGTTCCCAAGGGAAACAGTCGAAATGACTGCTTACCGGTTGTAGCAAGGCGTTATCCAGAAGTACGTAACGCTTTGAATTTGTTAGGTAAATTTACCGAAGCAAAATTAACCGGAACTGGAAGTTGTGTGTTTGGGGCCTTCCCAAACAAAGCTGAAGCTGATAAAGTCTCGGCCCTTCTTACAGAGACCTTTACGGGGTTTGTAGCAAAAGGAAGCAACGTTTCGATGTTGCATCGCAAGCTGCAAAGTCTGCTCTAAAAAGGAACCGGGTACTGGGTACTCGTTGCAACAAATACAGGGGCGTCGCCAAGCGGTAAGGCAGCAGGTTTTGATCCTGCCATGCGTTGGTTCGAATCCAGCCGCCCCTGCCATTTTCCTATACTCATCCAGGTTACCCTCAGCCTTCAGGTACTGCGCGTGTCCAAGATGATGGTCTTTACGGGGAACGCTAACCCCGATCTGGCTCGACGTGTCGTACGTCAGCTGCATATCCCACTAGGTGATGTTTCTGTCGGTAAATTCTCCGACGGCGAAATTTCTACTGAGATCAATGAAAACGTCCGCGGTAAAGACGTATTTATCATTCAGCCGACTTGCGCACCGACCAACGATAACCTGATGGAACTGGTAGTGATGGCTGACGCCTTCCGCCGCTCCTCAGCGTCCCGAATCACTGCTGTGATTCCTTACTTTGGTTATGCCCGTCAGGATCGCCGTCCGCGTTCCGCACGTGTGGCTATCAGCGCGAAAGTTGTTGCTGACATGCTTACCGTGGTGGGGATCGATCGTGTTCTCACGGTTGATCTGCATGCTGACCAAATTCAGGGCTTCTTCGATATTCCGGTAGATAACATCTACGGCTCCCCGGTTCTGGTGGATGACATTGAAGATCAACGCTTCGAAAACCTGATGATCGTTTCTCCGGATATCGGCGGCGTCGTGCGTGCACGTGCTGTTGCCAAATCCCTGGGTGTCGATCTCGGTATCATCGACAAGCGCCGTGAGAAAGCCAATCACTCTGAAGTGATGCATATCATCGGTGATGTCGAAGGGCGTACCTGTATTCTGGTCGATGACATGGTCGATACCGCCGGCACCCTGTGCCATGCGGCCAAGGCCTTGAAAGAGCATGGCGCTGCCAAGGTCTTTGCCTACTGCACACACCCTGTGCTGTCGGGTCGGGCGATCGAAAACATTGAAAATTCCGTGCTGGATGAACTGGTGGTGACCAACACCATCCCGTTGTCCGCTGCAGCACAAGCCTGTAGCCGTATCCGTCAACTGGATATCGCTCCGGTAGTCGCTGAGGCGGTTCGCCGCATCAGCAACGAAGAATCGATCAGCGCGATGTTCCGCTAAGGGTTTTCCCTGAGCTGACACCCTGTTGACGAAAAGCGCCCCGCCCTGACATTCGGTCAGGGCGGGGCTTTTTTGCCCATATCGTCCTGACGTCGGTCGCAAACGTCAGTTCGAATGTGGCTAATTTGGAGATACAAAATGAACGATTTTACTTTGAATGCTGAACTGCGTTCCGACCTGGGGAAAGGTGCGAGCCGCCGCCTGCGTCGTCTCGCAAGCCTGGTTCCAGCTGTAGTTTACGGTGGCGACAAAGCCCCTGAATCCATCAGCCTGCTGGCCAAAGAAGTTGCCAAACTGCTGGAAAACGAAGCTTCCTACAGCCACATCATCGAGCTGACCGTTGCTGGCAAAAAGCAAAACGTGATCATCAAAGCTCTGCAACGTCACCCGGCCAAAGGCCACGTGATGCATGCTGACTTCATTCGCGTTGTAGCTGGCCAGAAACTGACTGCTATCGTGCCTGTACACTTCATCGGTGAAGAAGCTCCAGTCAAGAAAGGCGGCGAAGTTTCGCACGTTACTTCCGAGCTGGAAGTAAGCTGCCTGCCGAAAGATCTGCCTGAGTTCATCGAAGTAGACGTGTCTGCTCTGGAAATCGGTTCGATCGTTCACCTGTCCGACGTCAAAGCACCTAAAGGTGTTGAGTTCGTTGCTCTGGCGCACGGTAACGACCTGGCTATCGCCAACGTCCACGCTCCACGCATTGCACCGACCGAAGACGAAGCAGAAGAAGGTACCGCCGAGTAATTCATTACTTGGTCATACCGGAGTTGCTCGGGAAACCGCTGTAAAAGTCAGGCAAAACGGGCAGGATCGCGGAGTTTACATCATGGTAAATGAGCAGTTTTCTTCCAGTTTTGCCGCTGCCTGCAGCGGCTTCAACCACAACTCCATAAAAGGGCCCCTGTCGTGACTGCCATACAACTGATCGTTGGCCTGGGAAATCCAGGCGCTGAATACGAACAGACCCGGCACAACGCAGGGGCTCTTTTTGTTGAGCGTATCGCTGACGCGCAACAAGTCAATCTCGTCGCCGAGCGCAAATTCTTTGGCCTGACCGCACGCTTCACTCATCAGGGTCAGGATGTTCGTCTGCTGATTCCCACCACCTACATGAACCGCAGCGGCCAGTCCGTAGCGGCGCTCGCTGGTTTCTACCGGATTCCGGTCGATGCCATCCTGGTGGCGCATGACGAACTCGATCTGCCACCGGGCGTTGCCAAGTTCAAACAGGGCGGCGGCCATGGCGGTCACAACGGGTTGCGGGACATCATCGCGCAGCTCGGTAATCAGAATACTTTTCACCGCTTGCGGCTTGGCATTGGCCACCCGGGCGACGCCAACAAGGTCTCTGGTTTTGTTCTGGGTCGAGCGCCACGCGCCGAACAGGAGAAACTGGACGCCAGCATCGACTTTGCCCTCGGCGTGCTGCCGGATATCTTCGCCGGTGAATGGAACCGGGCGATGAAAAACCTGCACAGCCAGAAGGCCTGACATCACTCGAGGGGAAACACCATGGGCTTCAATTGCGGCATCGTCGGCCTGCCCAACGTCGGCAAATCCACTCTGTTCAACGCCCTGACCAAGTCCGGTATTGCAGCGGAGAACTTCCCCTTCTGCACCATCGAACCGAACAGCGGCATCGTGGCCATGCCGGACCCGCGCCTTGCGGCATTGGCGGCCATCGTCAATCCCAAGCGCATCCTGCCGACCACCATGGAGTTCGTCGACATCGCGGGCCTGGTAGCCGGTGCGTCCAAAGGTGAAGGCCTGGGCAACAAGTTTCTCGCCAACATCCGCGAGACCGATGCCATCGCTCACGTGGTTCGCTGCTTCGAAGACGACAACGTGATTCACGTTTCCAACAGCGTCGACCCGAAACGCGACATCGAAATCATCGACCTGGAATTGATCTTTGCCGACCTCGACAGCTGTGAAAAACAGCTGCAGAAAGTCACGCGCAACGCCAAGGGCGGCGACAAGGATGCCGTAGTTCAGAAGGGCCTGCTGGAGCAGTTGATCACCCACTTCACCGAAGGCAAGCCTGCTCGTAGCCTGATGAAAAACATGAACGCTGACGAAAAAGCAGTGATTCGTGGCTTCCACTTGCTGACCACCAAGCCGGTCATGTACATCGCCAACGTTGCTGAAGACGGTTTCGAGAACAACCCGCTGCTGGACGTGGTTCGCGCCATCGCCGAAGAAGAAGGCGCAATGCTGGTGCCGGTCTGCAACAAGATCGAAGCGGAAATCGCTGAACTCGATGACGGCGAAGAAAAGGACATGTTCCTCGAAGCCCTGGGCTTTGAAGAGCCAGGCCTGAATCGCGTGATCCGCGCTGGCTACGAAATGCTGCACCTGCAGACTTACTTCACCGCCGGTGTAGAAGAAGTCCGCGCCTGGACCGTACGCGTCGGTGCCACCGCACCACAGGCCGCTGGCGTGATCCACACAGACTTTGAAAAAGGCTTCATCCGCGCCGAGTGCATCGCCTACAACGACTTCATCCAGTACAAGGGTGAAGCCGGTGCCAAGGAAGCCGGCAAATGGCGTCTGGAAGGCAAGGACTACATCGTCAAGGACGGCGACGTTCTGCACTTCCGCTTCAACGTCTGATGGTCCGCGTGGCGCGCCACGCATTCAGCCAGAACAAAAATCCCCGGTCATTCATTGATCCGGGGATTTTTTGTTTCAGCAGGAGCAAGCCAGTCGAAATAGTCCGCCTGCAAGCTCGGCTCCTGCAGTCACCGATATCCGAGAGAAACCTATGTTTGCCTGCAGGCGCTGACACCGGTGGGGTACATACGCTGCATTTGTAGCGCCTGAAATACTGTCTTCCCGAATGAATTCGGTCCTACCGCTCAATCATGAACATGAGATCAAGGCCAACCTGTGTAAGGTGCTAGGTCTGGGCGGTATTCCAGCCTTATCGCGGGCAAGCCCAGCTCCCACAAGGCTACTGAAACTGCCCCGCCTTGATGCAATACGTCATCAAGGCATGGTCGCTGGTGACTTCGAGTTTGCGCATCGCCGAGATTTTCTGGGCGCTGACTGTTTTGGTGCTGCGGTTCACCTGCCGGGCAATGTCGCTGACGCTGTTGCCAATCACGAACAGTCGTAGCACTTCCACCTCTCTGGGTGACAGGCTGGCAAAACGTTCATCCACTTGCTGGGTGTTGACCTGCACTGAAATCGCCTCCTGCACCGGCCCTCGATAGCTGCGGTTCAACGCCAAAGCATCCAGTGCGTTCTCGATTTCTTCGTGCAGATGATTTTTCTGGATAACACCGACCACCCCCAACTCATGCAGTCGGGAAAGGATCAGGTTATTGGAAATCATCGTCAGCACCAGCACCTGGGTTTTGACAAATCTTCGTATCAGGTACTCGACGAGTTTAAGCCCGTCGCCGTATGTCGAGTCCCCCGGCATGTTGAAGTCGGTGATGACCACCTCCGGCTCGTGAGTCGTCAGCTCGGCAATCAACTGGCTGGAACTGGTTGCCTCGGCAGCCACCTCGAAACGCCCGTCCCGCTGGATGATTTCGCGTAGCCCAAACAGTACGATCGGGTGGTCATCCGCGATCACGACCTTTATTTTCTTCATTAGCTACCTGCCATTGGATGGCGATTCGTCTGTTCCAGGATCGGTGGGCAATGCACGTAGCATGACCTCCAGACGTTCTAGCAAAGTTCGCACCGCATCGGCGGATTCAGCATCCAGCGGTTTATCCAGCAACAGTATTTCCAGTCGATTACACGCCGCCGACAACTGCGAGGCACGCACCGACGCCAATGAGCCGTTCATGCGGTGCAAATGCCGCACCACACCTGTGCTGTCGGACTGGTCGAGGGCCTGCTCAGCCATGTTGATGTCGTCTTGCATGGTTTCGATAAACAGTCGGTGCATGGCCGGCGAAAAGCTGATCCAGCCATCCATGTCACCCGCCTGCACAACCGCTGGGGAAGGCAGTTGGGGGCTACTGCCAGTTGCACAATGCGTGATCAAAGCCTGACGCAAGGTTTTCAGGCTCAACGGCTTGACGATCCAGGCGTTCATGCCCGCCGCCAGACATTGCTCGCCTTCCTCGCGCATAGCGTTGGCCGTGACCCCGATTATCGGCGTCTGCGCATCACGCGCACGTAATGCACGGGTCAGCTCGTAGCCATTGAGAAGCGGCATGTTGACGTCGGTGATGATCAGGTCGAACAGCTCCGGCCTCCAACGCTGCAAAGCTTCTTCACCGTTTTCGGCAATCACTACCCGAGCGCCCAGCGCTTCGAGCTGTTCTTGCAGGATCGCCCGATTGATCGGATTGTCTTCCGCCACCAGCACGCGCAGCCCTTCAGGGATCGTCGTGTCGGTGCGCCTCGCTGCCAACTGCCGCGCTGGACCAGGACACGCAAGGGTCAGGGCACGGGCGATGGCACGAATATCAAAAGAACTCACTTCCCAGCCTTGTTCCGTTGGCTGCGGCTGGCTTTGTCCCCGTTCGCTGACGGTAACGCGTTGGCCGTGCCAGATCGCCACTTCTGTGTTGCTCTGCCCCATGTCGAGCAACAGGGACTGACTATTACCGTTGAAATCGTCGGGCAACACCATGGCTCTGGCACCCCAGCGACTGAGCCAGTCGATCAGGTTTTGCTCCAGTTCTTTCATAGGCGCGCGAACGTGCACCGCCACATCATCCAGCTCGATATCGGCACAATCGGCCAACGGCCCTGGCACCACAGGGAGCCGGATATGCAACGAGAAACTGCTGCCAAGACCTGGTTCGCTGACCACGCGAAGCTTGGCACCCATCAGCTCGGCGAGACGCGCACAAATCGACAGCCCCAAACCTGCGCCCCCTGCCCGCTCGCTGCCGTTGACCTGCGTGAACGGCTTGAACAACGTAGCCAGTTGCTTCTCGCTGATACCCGGCCCGGTGTCCGAGACCTGCCATTGCAGTGAGGCATGGGTCTGGTCCAGATCGGTGACTTTAAGGCGTAGCACCACCCGCCCCGAGTCAGTGAATTTAACCGCGTTGCCGAGCAGATTATTGATGATCTGACGAATGCGCCCGCTGTCACCACGCATCTGGGCAGGCAGGTTCGCATCGGCACAGGCGAACACCTGCAGCCCCTTGTTGCCTGCGGTGGCGGCGTAACTGCGCACCGCATCCTCGAAGACATCCAGTGGGCTGAACGTCGAGGTTTCCAGGGCCATTTGCCCGGATTCGATCTTCGATACGTCCAGCACATCGCTGATCAATTGAAACAGGACTGACGACGAGCGCTGAATGGTCTGCAGATAATCGTGCTGACGGGGGCTCAGTTCAGTAAGCCCGAGCAGCTCAAGGTTGCCCAGTACGCCATACAACGGCGTACGAATTTCATGGCTCATGGTTGCCAGAAACAAGGTTTTCGCGGCGCTGGCCTGATCGGCAGAAAGCCTGGCCTGCTCCATCAGCTGCGCGTCATCCACGTGCCGGGTGATATCGTTGAAGCCGCACAACACCACGTCTTCGCCTTGATAACGAGTCGACACGAAGCACACCAGCAAATGCCGACCGGCGACTTCGATCTGCACCTCCTGAGGCTCCTGATCCTGGTAGTCGCGCTTGAGCAGGCTGATCAGCTCGGCAGTACCCTGCCACTCCTGAGCACGCTGGTTCTCCAGCAGGACTTTGCTGTTGTTGCGTTGCACCACACACAGGCCCACCGGAGCGCTGTGCAGCATCACACGGTTGAACGCTTCGCTCTCGGTCAGACGCCGATTGGCGCGCTGCGCAGGGTCGACTATTTGCGTGCGATACCAGCGGTTGACTCGCCAACCCGCCAGGAGCGCAAACAGAAACACGCCCAGGATGCCCAGCAGGGGCCACTGTGCATAACGAAAGAAGCTGCGATAACTGACCGTGTATAAACCCACCCACTGTTGACTGCCCGATGAGCTGACTTTGAAATGCAAGCCATCACTGTCGATGCTCAAGCCGGCGGGGCTGTCGATATGATCCTGGGCCAGCCCCAGCAATACTTCGCCGGTAGGGGAAATCAGCGTCACCTCGTTATCAATCGGCCGCTCAAGCAGGCGATCCAGCTCATTGAACTTGCCCGCATCGAGCAGCGCAGCGAACGTCAGCAGGTCGTTGTCCTGCCGGGCGGGCATGATCTCGGGCGTGATGTCGACGCCGATAAACGCAATGATATTTCGGGTCCCTGACAGCAAATCAAGCGGAGCACGCATCCAGCGCACCTGCGTGTCATTCAATTGGCCGCGCTGCTGGAGCAACGCCTGAAACAGACGACCAGTGACGTCGAAGAAGTTACCCTTGAGCAATACCGCCTGCCTGCGCGATCCATCAATACCGGGTACCGCGATGTTGAACTGGTCCGACGGCGAAAACAGAAATGTCTGCGGCGCTGAATAATAAGAACTCGACCAGAAGGTGCTGTAGTAATCAGTCAGTTGCACGCCCAGCGAGTAGGCGCCCTGCAACTCGGCCTGACTGTAGCGGGTGCGCTCGCTCAAGGTGAATGGCTGAGACATGGCCAGGCCACGATTCTGGAACACCCGCTCGTCGCCCTGCTGCATCAGCTCCACCCGGGACATCGGCCGAACGTCGGTTTTCACATTCTGGTTGGTGCGATCGTAAGCGTCGGCCACGTTGTGCAGAAAGGACTCATATTCATGGATACTTTCTACCAGTCGGGCGAAGTGAAAATTGACCTTATCGCGCTCTTCTTCCAGCACACGGTCAATCGCCCACCAGCACGTACCGATCAACAACAAGGACAACCCGGCCATTATCAGCAGCAACTTGTTAAGCCGCTGAGAGCTTAGCGCCAAGGCACCTAATTTCAGGCTTTCATGTTTCATCAAGTGCTGCCGTTTATAAAGGGAATGTGGCAACGCCACTGCTTACAGCTTGATCGCCATTCCCTGGCATGCTCATGAATAGACAGTAGCAGATTATTTTAGTGCTGGCGGTTTGCCATCTTCGCGCAACAAATCAAGAAAAAGTTCGGGGGCAACCGCTGCACAAATCAGAAAACCCTGCACCTGATCACACCGAATCTTGCGCAAGAAGGCCAGTTCAGCCTGTGTCTCCACGCCTTCGGCAGTGACTGTCAGGCCCAGCTTGCTGCTGAGCTCGACGATGCTCTGTAAGGCGGCGGCCATGCTTTCGTTCTCGACACAACCACTGACCAATGATCGGTCAATTTTCAACTCACTGAACGGGGTGGAGATCAGGTTGAAATAAGAACTGAAGCCTTTGCCGAAATCATCCTGAGCCAGGCCAAAGCCCATCATTCGTAAGCGGCAGGCACCGGCGTAATAGGCACTGAGTGCTTGAGTGGTCGAGGTTTCCAGCAGCTCGAAACAGATTGTGCGTGGTTCGCCCCCCAGCGCCAGCACTCGGGCATAAAGCCGGTCGGACAGGTCATGACTGTCAAGCAAATGGGTCGGCAGGTTGATTGATACCGAAACCTCGTACCCCCGCTTGCGCCAGTGGCCTTGTACCTCGACGGTGCGCTCCAGCATCACCCAGAGCAACTCCTCGTCCAGCGCAAAACGTTCGATTGCCGCCAGGAAGTCGCCGGGCATCAGCATTCCGAGTTGTGGGTGCAGCCAGCGAACTAACGCCTCGGCGCCGCAAATCCGTCCATCCTGTAACGACTTTTTGGGCTGAAACCAGGGCTGGATCTGACCGCTGCGCATGGCTTGCAGCAGCCGCTGGCGATCATGCCTTAACGGGCTGCCAATCGGTGCGCTGCGACGTTTGCGTAACGCATCAAGCCCCTCCCGCAAACGCAGGATCGCCGTCGCTTCCACCGGTTTGGAGATCAGCCCGATGACATTCAGGCCCAGGTTCTTGGCCGCCAGCCCGGCGCTGACCAGCATTCGCCGCGAAGCGACACTCATCAACGCCAAAGCAGGACAATCAGGCAGCCCGGCCAGTTTCTCGATCAGTTGTACGCCGTCCATACCGGGCATGAACAAGTCGCTAACGACCAGATCATAGTGGCTGGTACTCAGTCGCTTCAGCGCGGCCGGACCATCCCAGACCGCATCGACGTGAAAGCCCCCCAAATCGCTGAACAGGTGCAGCAAGTACTCATGTTGAAAGGGGTGGTCTTCAACGATCAATACCCGATAGGGCTTCAATTGCTGCTCCTTTGGTAGGGTTCAAGGCAGTTGTAAAGGGCGCGCAATGCAAACGGTTTGATCAGGCACTGATTCATGCCCGCCTCCATGCACCTGTCGCCCTCTTCGCGCATCGCATTTGCGGTGGCACCGATGATCGGCAGGCTGCAATCCTGCCGACGTAACTGTGCGGCCAGCTCGTAACCGTTCATGCGCGGCATGTTGATGTCGGTGAGGATCAAATCGAAGGAAGACGTGTGCCACATTTCCAGCGCCGCAACGCCATCGTCAGCAAGCTCGACCGTACAACCCAACTCTTCCAGCTGGTCGCGCAGAATCAGTTGATTGATTACGTTGTCTTCAGCCACCAGGACATGAATGCCGAGATTGAAGGCCGCACGGGTATCGTCCAGTGGCGCCTTCAATTCCACAGTCTGGCCCTGCGCCGTGGCCAGCGCCCGATGCAGCGCAGGCAGGCTGTTGAGGCTGACCGGCTCAAGCGCCGAGCCAAGGGTGTCGCCATGAATATCGGTGGCCGCGACCACCCGGGCACCAGACCAATCCGGCGCGAGCGAGCCTTGCACGCGGCCCGGATGCACTTCGAGCAACACTGCAGCATCCGGCTGGTCGCTAACGCCGGGCACGCCGACCTGCGCCCTGGCGCCCCAGCGGCACAGCCAGCCGCAGAGGTTCTCGGCCAGTTCGCGAATCGGCGATACCACGTAGACCTGTTCTGGCAGCAATGGATTGGCGAACAGTGCGTGACCGAGAGTCGGCAGCTGCTCCAGCGACAAATGCAACGTGAAGCTACTGCCCAGACCGGGCTCACTCACGACCCGCATACTGCCGTTCATCAAATGCATCAAGCGCTTGCAGATCGACAACCCTAAACCGGTGCCTGCTACCACGTTAGTGTTGCCATCGGCCTGATAAAACGGCTCGAACAAGTGTTGCTGACTGTCGTGAGCAATGCCCTTGCCAGTATCAGACACCTGCCAGTGCAACGTGACGCGCTCACCGTCCCGGCTGTCGAGCCGGACCCGCAAGATGATCCGGCCGCTGTCAGTGAATTTCAGGGCGTTGTTCAACAGGTTGTTGAGGATCTGCCGGATACGGGTCACGTCACCGTTGAGCCAGTCCGGCAGTTGCGGATCGATACAGGCAAACAGCTGCAAGCCTTTGCTTTGTGCCGCTGCGGCGTAGCCCTGGATTACTTCCTCGATCAGCGCCAAAGGCGAGAAGCGACTGATCTCCAGCTGCAACTGACCGGCCTCAATCCGCGATACGTCCAACACATCGCAAATCAACTGCAGCAAGTTGGCGGATGAACCTTCGATGGCCTTCAGATAATTCTTCTGCTGTTCACTCAACGCCGTACGTGCCAGCAACTCAAGGGTACCCAGTACGCCATACAAGGGCGTGCGGATTTCGTGACTCATGGTCGCCAGGAACAACGTTTTGGCTTCGTTGGCCGCGTCCGCCATACGCCTTGCCTGCTCCAGCGCGACCTCCACCTGTTTGCGCGCGCTGATATCGCTGAACGCACAGATCAGCACGTCTTCGCGCTTGTACCGGGTGGGAGCGAAACTCAGGTACAAGTGCCGACCATCCGCCATCTGCAGCTCATCGGTGCTGTTCTGATCGATGTCGTCGAAACCGCGCCGAATCCAGCCATGACAGAGTTGCTGACGCTCGCTGCCGTCGCCCAGCCATTGCTGGGACAGCGGATTTTCCAGCACGACAGCGCCGTCCTGACGACGCAAGACACACAGCGCAACTGGCGCGATCTGAATCACTGCGCGGCTGAAGGCTTCACTTTCCACCAGTGCTTCGATGCGATGACCGGCGGGAATGATCAGCCGTTGATCAATACGCCGTACCAACCGATACATCAGCCAGGTAATGACCACGCACAACAGCAGGCAAATTAGAAACGGTAGACCCAGGACCGGCAGCAGCGAGCGCATCTCGATGGCGTACACGATCTGCCAGTCCGAATAACCCAGTTGCTTGCGGATCGCCAGGTGATCAGGCATCCAGCCATTGCCCACGAAACCAAAAGACTGCCTGGCGCTCAGTTGCTCAAGGGCCAACGACAGCGGACGCCGATCAGCACTGGCGAAAATCAGTTGACCTTCAGCGTCGAGCAACATGAATTGCCCGGCGCTCTCCTTGTGCAGGGCGCTCATAAGATCTGGCGACTCGACCTCAAAGCCTAGCCAGCCGGATTCGCTGCTGCGCTCGTCCAGGCGGGTAAAAATGTACAACGACGCATTCAACGAATGTTGGTCCGTGAGCCACAGGTCGTCGTCGGCGATATCGCCCTGATGATCGCCCAGACGCAAACGCGCCAGCACTGCGGCAGGGATCACAGGTACGGTGTCGCTGGCGGTGAAAAGACGCACGACTTCGCTGCTGTCAGCTTTGCCAACGTAGAGCAGATTGACCTTGTTGGTACGCAGGTAACTGACCGTTCGCTTGGTCAGCCAGAGGCTCCAGCTTTGGTCGCCAGCGCCCAGGCCGAAATGCACTTCCTCACCCTGCATGACGCTGGCACTGTTTTGCGGCGCGGTGACATTACGCACGGCGGCAAGGCCGAGTGTTTTCAGCAGTGTCTGGCGGCTGACGAAAAAACTCTGCGCATCGGAAATCGCCGCATTCATGTCACTGCGACGCAGAGAAATCTCCTCGCTCAGGCGGGCGCTCAGGTAGCTATAGATTCCGGCATAAAAACCCAGCACCAAGGCAATGGCGAACAAGTGCAACAGCTTGCGCGCGGCCTTGGGGGTCGAGAAGGACGAGTCCAGCGGATCAATGAATTGACGTAGTTTCATGAGAGGTCGCGCTTTGTTCCTGATTCAGCGCTGTCGCGCAGCAAACGATTGGGAATGCTTTTCAATTCAAAGGATTGGTTTTTGTCAGGAGCAAAGTAAGCCTTATGTCCTTTGGCGGACATAAGGCGAATCTTAAAAAGCAGCGCTTATTGATAAGTGATGGTGAATTGCATGGACGCGTTGGCTGGACCGCCGGTAACCGTATTGGACGTTTTGTAGTACGCAGCGCGCAGCGGGATCGAGTAGTTGCCGGAAGGCGGTGCGGTGCGAAAACTATGCACCTCGCCTAAGGCAATCGCACTGTTACTAGCGTTAGTGATCTGGATGCCGACCCCGGTCGCCCCGCCAGTATCGAGCGCAAGAATGCCTTGTTTTGCATTGAACGCAGTGTTGACCGGGTCCAGCCGATAGCTGATTCCGCCTAGCCCACTCGGGCAGCTATTAAGCTGAATATTGAACGCTTTCTGCCCGGTGGTGCTGCCAACAGCGCCAAATTCGCTGCTGCGATGTTTGCCCAGGGCGACGTTGACTGATGGCGTCTGGCAGCTGACTTCGGTCAATATCATTGCTCTGGACAAGCTCATCCTGACGACGTCCAGGCTGCCGAAACGAAACGTTCCTATAACGCCGCTCGCTACAGTGCCCGCTGAAACCGCACCGATTTTGACAATTTGCAGCGCATTGGTCGTGCCGTTGAGTCCCGCACCACCAGTAAGCGTCCCAGCGTCGGGGTGCCCATTCATTCTCCCTCCGTTATAGATCCAGCGCCAGCCAAGCCCAGTGGTCCCAATAGGCTGGGGATCAGACTTCTGCGTTGCCCCCCTGCTGTTGGAGATACCATACCCGTCACCAGCACACGTAAACCCCTGTACTCCCGATAGCGTTACCGCGCTGGATAGAAACACTACGGTCCCATTAGGCGTGTTCTTTGGCACAGCAAGGGTCGCGGGGACAGTGACATTGAAGGTCGAATTACTGTCTGGTCCCAGATAAGAACATGCCGCAAAACTTTGCCCGACCCAAAACAGCAGAACAAACGCACCCAGGCACCACTTGGCGGGGACGGGTTTCAGCAGAAAATCTTTCATGTGGACTCCTGTTAAAAAACGCATAACTAACTGAGTTAAGCGCTCAAAAAATATAACTTACTGATTTTGAATGCTTTTCTGTAGGAGCTCACGAGCACGGCGAGGCAGCGATGGCATCCTTTCTGATACACCGCTATCGCGGCCTCGCGGTGCTCGTGCGCTCCTACAGGTCCCGTGTTTGCTGCGCGACAGCGCAGCGGCGGCGATGCGGCGGAAACTCCTACGGTCCGGCGGGTGTTGGCTCAGCGCACTTTGCAGGTGGCTTTCATCTGTACGTAACCGCTTTGCGCCGAGTTGTGATCGCTGGGCAAGGCGTAGCTCAACGCGCAACTTTCGCCCGGTTTGCTGCCCCAACTGATCAGCAGTTCACCTTTGTTTTCGCTGGCCCGAATGAACAGACGCCCACCCTGCCCGACCATGGTCAGGAAGTTGCCTTGAGCATCTTTCACCTGAGCACCCATCGGCAGGCTCTGTTTGTCGTCACGTACGACCTGCATGAGGATGGGCGTACCGCTGATGGTTTCGTACTTCACCAGACTGATCGCACCGAAGCGCGGCGCGATGGATTGCGAAGTGGTCTCGAGTTCAACTGTGTCGGAGGTGCCTTTCGGATCCAGGGCTATGTCGTTCTGGCGGTAAGGCATCAAGCCCGACACCAGCGCGTAGCCGCTGTCGTTGATCACTGCGTTCGAGGCGTTACCGACCCGGGCACCACTGGCACCCTCGGCTTTGACCAAGGCCATGGTTTCGCCCTGATCAGCGCTGAATGTCACCCCGCCTGCGTGAGCCACCAGACTGCCGCTCGCCCCAACATTGGCTTGTTTATAGCCATTGCCCGTGTTGACTCCGGCGCTCAGGGTGGTTTGCTCAGCGCGATATTGCATGGAAGAACCGGCGCTGCTGGTGGTGTTGCCAGCGCTCTTGTCCGCCGAACCGTAGACGTTGTAATTAAGCTGATTGCGCTCCCCGGCGCTGCCACCCAATGCAACCTGAGTATTGCTGTCGCCGTTGTCGGTGTAGCGCATAGTGCTGCTGATGTAGTTGGAGCGCGTACGGCCAAACGGGATGTTCACACCAACCTGATACTGAGTCTGAAAAGCGCCGTTGAAGTCCCGTGTCCGACTGGCGCCCACGTTCAGCGAACCCCAGTTGTAACCATTGCTGTAACCGGCCTGATAGGTCACGTTGCTGCGCTGATCACCGCCCCAATAGTTCTGCGCCGAGCCGGTCACATAGACGTTGCCACGACGCTCACCCAGCGGCTGATTGATGTTCAGCTGGAAACGGCTGCGTTGTCGATAAAGTGTGCCGGTGTCTCGACTGCGCAATTGCGCATAGTCGCTGAAATTCAAATAGCCCTCACTGGAGAAGCGATACGCCGCTGCCGTGAAGTTGGTCTGGGTGGAATCCAGCAACTTGCTGTAAGTCAGCCGATAGCTGCGCCCACGCATACTGGAATCGAGCGCTCCGGCGCTTTGCTCCAGACCTGTCGCACGGGATTCGGTGACATCCAGCGCCATTGCACCGAAGGGCGTGCTCCAGGCCGCGCCCGCCTGCACCGCCAGATACTGCTCGGCGATGATGCTGCCGGTGTAGGCGCTCCATCTGTCCGAGATACCGCGTTGATAGCTGCCCTGCACAAACTCCGGCGTATTGTTCAGGTATTCATCGCGGTAACGTCCCGCCGTGATGTTGAAACGTGTGGTGCCAGGGCGCAGCAATTGCGCGACCGAGGCAAACGGCACGATAAAACTCCGGGTGCGGCCGTCTGCCTCCGTGACGGTGACTGACAGATCCCCGGAATAACCGGTGCTGTACAGGTCATCAATCACAAACGGCCCCGGTGCGACCGTTGTTTCGTAAAGAATGCTTTCACCCTGACGCACCGTAACCCGGGCATTGGTGTCCGCCACACCCCTGATCGGCGGGGCAAAGCCTCGCATGGAATCTGGCAACATACGATCGTCGCTGCCGAGCTGCACACCACTGAAAGGCACGCTGTCGAACAACTCGCCGGGGGTGTAGTACTCGCCCATCGTTAGTTGCGATTTCAGGCCTGTGATATCGCGTTGTGCATAACTGCTGACCGCTTGATAACCCTTGCTTGACGGGCCTTGGGCAGATCGGTTGTAGCTGTACGAGCCGTTATGCCGCAGACGCCAGTCGCCCAGATTGACCCCGGTGTTAAGACCCAGATAAGACTGAGTACTGGCTACGCCCTGATTGTCGTTCTGGTAGAGATTTGCGTTGTAACCGACGAACGCAGCATTGATACCGCGATCCCAGTTTTTCGGGTCGACGTAGCCACGGGAGACTCGCTTCAAATAGGCCTGGGCAATACTCACGTCGGTGCGTAACTCACTCATGTCCACTTCGACATTGATGTCGGGCGCCAGTAGTGACAGCTCGACGCATTCCGGGTCTTTCAGCAAATCCGCTTGCCGATCACGGTTTGGCAGAGCCTCAAGATTCAGGCCCCAGCGGGTCAGATCATCCAGTCTGAAGCAGAAGTGAGCCTTCCCCGCCGCGCTGTCTTTACGCACCGTCAGCAATTCGCGCCCCTGCCAGTTGCCGTTCAAATACAGGTCAACGCGATAACCGCCCGCCGCAAGAGGATTGCCATTTTCGAACTGGGATACATCCACCGCTCGTCCTTGGCTGTCAGTGATGAAAGCGGGGTTGAAGTCCACATGCTCGCTGTCGTCCGCCAAAACACTGCAAGGCAGCATCGTCAGCAAAACAAAAAGCGCACACGGCTGCCGCACCCTGAGGCGCATGGCCGGGCAGATAAAATCAAACATGAGTAGTCATCCTGGACAGGCTTGCATCATCAGAGCAAGCAGCAGAGGTCCAGCCTGTCTGGCCGGAGTTAGCGAAAATGGCGGTCAGCGTGTTCAGCCGAAACCGTAAGCACCGCGTGCAATCAATTGCTGACGCGGGTATCGACGGACTTGCTTGAGCCGTAGTCGTTGATCCATTCGTAACGAAGGGTCAGTTGCCCGGATGGCATGGTTTTCAAGTCCTCCAGCAGGAAATCTTCAGCACCTCGTGGCAGGATCATTCCGCCCTTGCTGCTGTAGGTCTTGCCCGCCACCACCAGCTCAGTCTTGTTATAAGAGACGCTGAACGCGGTTGGATTAGAGCCGCGCAATACGACGCCGTTGGAGGTTGGAACCAGCTTCCAGCTCACCGCGGCGGGTGCATCTTCGGCATAACCCTTCAATTGCTCCGGGCGGTAAAAGAGTTTGATCCGTGACCGGTAGGCCAGTTGAACAAAGTTGCTGTCGGCATTTTTCGGGTTGGGCGGAACATCCAGAACGTTCAGCCAGAACACCGATTCGACGTCTGTCGGCAATGGGTCATGGGTATAAGTGATACGCAGGGTCTGCGAACGCCCTGCCGAAATCCGCACAATGGGCGGCGTCAGCAAAAAAGGCGCGTCAGCCTGATCGGGACGCGACTGTGGGTCTCCCCGGTCAATCCAGGCCTGAACCAGAGAAGGCTCCTGCCCAACGTTATCGAGTTTGAGAGTGATTTCCCGTTCGCTGGCCGGATACACCACACGAGTGCCTGAAATCACCACGTTGGCCGATACGGGTGAAATCCCGATAACAAAAAACGCACTGCACAGCGCGCACACGGCACGCTTGAGGAAAGAAGTTTTCATAAGACTGGCTCGATCAACGCCCGGGGCTAGGCCCCGAGCGCACGGGATCAGTTGTAATCCATGGAGAACTGGACGTTGGACGTGACCTGACCGGCAGTAGCGGCGGCGGTAGCGGCGACGTACTGCGCGTAGAACTGCAGGTTGGCTGCTTTATCAGTGACAGCGGTCGACAACGAACCCGCATTGGTTTGCAGGTTGATCGGCGCGTAGTTCGCGTTGAGTATCTGGATCTGAGCGTTGGAACCGTTTGCAGTCTGGTTAATCAGGTTGCCGGTGGCGGCATCGACCGAAGCGCCCTGTTCGAAGCGCACCAACGCGCTGGTGCCGGTGCAGGCAGTCAGCGCCAGGGTGAAACCGGTACGCCCGGCGGTTTGACCGACTGTGGCGAGTGATGAAGCAGCAACCCGTGGCAGGGCGACAGTCTTGGCCGACGTGCCAGTGGTGTTGCCTTCGATGGTACAAGTCTGGCTGCTGATTTCGCCGGTAAAGTTGATGGTCCCATCCGCTGCCGAGGCGTTGAACGAAGAGGCAACTGCGGCCATCGCACCAAGCGCTAGTAAAGTCTTTTTCATATCGAACTCCGCTGATCAATCAAAATTCAGCAACAGACGTTGTGCCTGCTGCCGGGCTATTGAGAGACGCAATCTTAAGGAGCTGACCGAATGATCAGAATCAGACGATTCTTAAAGTGCTGGTTGGGTGGTGCGGCGGGGGTGAGTCTGTTGGAGCTGAGCTTGCTCGCGATAGACCTAGAGGCAATGGACCTGATCTGCGGCGTTCTTATTGCAGGCAAGCCTGCTCGCAGCCTGATGAAGAGCATGAGCCCTGACGAAAAAGCAGTGATTCGTGGCTTCCACCTGCTGACCAACAAGCCGGTCATCTACATCGCCAACTTTGCTGAAGACGGTTTCGAGAATAACCCGCTGTTGGACGTCGTTCGCGCCATCGCCGAAGAAGAAGGCGCAATGCTGGTGACGGTCTGCAACTAACGACTTCATCCAGTACAAGGGTGAAGCCGGTGCCAAGGAAGCTGGCAAATGGCGCCTGGAGGGCAAGGATTACATTTTCAAAGACGGCGAGGTTTTGCACTTCGCTTTAACGTCCAAGTCAGCCGTGATTTATCACGGCACTTGATGTCTACCCCGCCGTAATCGTCATCAGCTCGAGGAGGATAATGGATTGAAAGTTTATTTTTGCAGTCGACCAAGCAACTCCTGATCATAGGGGATGGACTCGCCAACTCGCCGGTTAAAAAAAACAGTATTGGATGGGATGCTTTTATTTACAAAAGTGCATGCCCCTACAACGACGTTATCCCCGATCTGGATGTCATCGGAAATAACGCAGGCATGAGCCTGGATCCTCACGCCATCCCCAATAATCAACCGCACTTGCTCAGCATTCCCCTTAACGCCAATGGTGGACCCCTGCCAGATTCTGAAGTCTTTACCGATAACGGCGTATGACGTAATGACGATTCCACTCAGATGAGCGATCCACAGCCCCTCATCGATCTGCGCCCCCAACATGATTTCCACATTGTATTTACGGCTGAGCTTTTCATTGAGCAGCTTTGCACGGCGTCTCCAGAACTTGGAACGCGAGGTATTGAGTACGTAAGCCAGGCGAAACCAGAACAGGTAGGTCGACCTGTTGCTCCGTCGGCACTTCACATACAAACGTTTCCAACTGAAGGGCTTATCCAGCCCCCCAAGCACCTCAATGTGCCAATAGCGCATCGCATTTTTGAGCAGTCCAGTCATGCAATGGGCGCCTCTGAACGCGTCCTTGTCAGCCCTGAGCCGATAGAAAGCACCAAACCTACCGGCATCCAGAACACAAGCCAGTAAACACCTGGGCGGCTCATGACTGTATGGTAGTTGAACAGGGCCGTCAGGACTGCAAACACGAGAAGTGGGAAGCCAACTGTTCCAAGCGGGAAATTCCAGTTACTTTTATTCAGAGAACGCGCCAGCACAAAACCTATCATGAGCAACAACAGTAGTGCGCCTCCCAACCCAAACTCATAAAAGAACTGCAAATACAGATTGTGCGCCTGCGTCCAGCAATACCCACTATCGATGCAAACATTAAATTTGTTGCCCGCTCCCGCGCCAGCCAACCAAAAGTTAGGGAGCCGCTCTAGCCAATCATGCCAAATCAAATCCCTATAACTAAAACCGCGGTCGGTCTGCTCCAGCATCATCGGTGATAACCAGATCAAAATAAGTACAACAAAAGCAGCGGTAGCAGCCAACCATTTTCTCGGGCGGTGGTCATGATGGAGTGCAATCGATGCTCCAATGGCTGCTCCATACCCCAACCAGACACCTCGTGACAGTGTGCAGTACAGATAGAGCGATAGCGCGAGCACACATACGCCGTAGACGATCGTCACAAAGCGGCTGTAGCGCTTGGTCAATAGTTGGTGAAAGCCGTACACAGCAAAGAGACCATAATAGAGAGCAGCAATAATTGGATTTTTGAAGTCGGCGTAGTCTTTATAGCCTAGTTTTTGAATGCGCTGGCCATCGAAAAACATATGTGGATCCACGTAAAAAAAAGTGTACACCAAGCTGACCAACGCAAAAATACCGGCAATCACAAACACTGCATCGAAGCTTTTCTCCATCAAATTTCTATCAACCAAAATCTTGATAGCAGTGACGTACAAGAGAATATATAAACCGGTCTTGAGTTGATCCCAGCCTGATAAAGCTGAAGTCGGATTAAACGCTGCGACCAGCACGGTAAACCCCAATAGAACCAGAAGAGGTAAATAGCGTTTACTGCGCAAGGATTCGCGCACTCGGCGGTCAAGAAAAATCAGCATCAACGCCGGTAAAAACAGGGTCAGGTTTGAGATGGTCGTAAATCTACTGCCATCTGAGATGTAAAGCATTCCGCTGATGTGTACAGTAAATCCCGCGAACAAAAGATAAAGAAAAAAGCTGGATACAGCCGCTACCATAAAAACCTCTTAACACTGCTCATACGCCCGCTCCCGTCCGCCAGGAGGCGACCCAACATGAGGTTTGGAAAAATCATTGGATACTGACGTATCAGAGCGTCAATGCCTGATGATGCCTGATTGATTAACCAGATGGATACAATCGATAAGACGTCATACAGCGTCATTTCTTTGGATGCACGTGCGCATTTTCTTCCGAGGTCTGGTTGCATGGGGTGTACGGTGTACGCCGTTGATGCGTTGAGCGCTCGAAATCGGTCAGTGCCAGCGACAGGCGCAGTATGCAATGAACGTCTCCGGTGGAATATTGAAATATGGATTTTGCAGGCATGCAGCAATACTCCATGCGACGCTCGAGATTGGCTGCGCATTCTAGTCAGATGTATCAACCCTGTGAAGGTGTGGATGAGGTGCCCACGCTCACCAATCTTGATGATCCCACTCATGCTATCTGCCCGACAGCACCGTGATCGGCATTAGAGATAAGGCGGACGTGGCGAAGCTGTTGAGCGCAGGCTGGAGTTGAACAGAGCGGAGGCTGTTTGGGCGTGAAGTCTCCTCCAAGCAGGAAGGCGTCTAATGTGCGATGCAAATGTATCAGGCAAATCTCCATCGCGGCCTCGCGGTAGTCATGCTACAGAGAAATAGCGTTCCAGTTCATCGCCCTTCACTTCCCGTTAAACGCCGTCATGTCCTGCTGCAACAGCCCCAGCAATCGGCTCGAACCAACGCTCAATTGCCTGCCCAGCCGGCTGATGATGTGCACCTGTGACTCACTGAACACCTCGGACTCCAGTGGTAACGCGATCAGCTTGCCGCTCGCCAGTTCGTCTACCACCACGAAGGTCGGCAACAGGGTTACGCCGCCGCTCATGGCAAAGCGTTTGAGCATGGCGAAGGTGTTGCAGGTCAGGGTCGGCATCAGGGACACACCGGATTGCTGTTCGGCCTGAGTCAGTATCTGGCGGATGCCGTAGGAAACCCCGAGCAACCCCAAGCGATAGCTATCCAGACCTTTCAAGGGAATTGGGCCTTCATGCTGCGCCAACGGATGGTCGGGGCTGGCCATCACGCAGACTGGCTGTTTCTGGTGGGCATGGGAGCGGATCTTCGGGTCAGCGGGCGGATTGAATACCAGGCCGATGTGCGCCTCGTCTTCTACTACCTGACGGATCACTTCGTTGGTGCCGCATACATTCACTTGCAGCTCGACCTTGGGGTACAGCGTCGAGAATCGGGTCAGCGGCTCGGTCAGGCCATCGATAAAGCCTTCACCAATTGCCAACACCACCGAACCACTCTGCAAACCGCGCAACGCTTGCAGCGACTCCAGCAAAACCTCCTGCTGTGAAAGTCGCTGACGGTAATAAGCCAGCACGCGATCCCCCGCCTCGGTCGGCTTCACCCCACGGCGATGGCGCTCAAGCAACGGCGCGCCTAGCTCATGCTCCAGCTGGGCAATCTGCCGACTGACTGCAGAGGGCGCCACGTCCAGAAAGTCCGCAGCAGCGCGAACGCTGCCCAGTCGCACGGCCTCGAAGAAATAAAGAATGCGTCGATCCTGAACCAGACTCATGGGCCACCTGCGTTGCTTTCAACGCAACAAAAATGAATTTGGTGATTATTGCTGTGTGTGCTGAGCGGTGTCCATACTCGGTTCATCTGCCGATAACCACTGACGGTGCGACGTAGCCTGTCAAACAGCTAAGCGAGCATTCTGAATGACTTTAAAAGTAGGCGTAATTGGACTGGGCAACATGGGCGGCGGCATGGCTGCCACCCTCGCCAGTAAAGGCTTTGACGTAAGCGGCTTTGACCTGTCGCAAGCCGCACTGGACATCGCCGAAAGCAAAGGCGTTAAACCGGTGACCGATCGCACCGCGCTGATCAAGCAAGTAGACGTGCTGATCCTGTCGCTGCCAAAAGCCGAGCACGTTGAGTCAGTTTGCCTGGGCGCTGAAGGCGTACTGCAACACGGCAACGCTGGCCTGATCGTGGTCGACACCACGACTTCCACGCCGGAAGCCAGCCGCAAGGTGGCCGCCGCTCTGCTGCAAAAGAACATTGGTTTCATTGACGCGCCGGTGTCCGGCGGCCCTAAAGGTGCTGCCACCGGCACCATGTCCATGGTGATCGGCGCAGAAGACGCGGACCTGGAAAAAGTCTTGCCGGTACTGGAAGGCATGAGCGGCACGCGGGTTCACGTCGGTAAATGCGGCGCGGGCAACGTGGCCAAGATCGCCAACAATATGCTCGCCGCCTGCCACCTGATCAGCACCGCAGAAGCCGTGAGCATGGCCGCCAAGGCTGGCGTCGACCCGGAAAAACTCATGCTCGGTCTGAACGCCGGTTCCGGCCGCAGCGGCGCCACCCAAGTGATGTTCCCGACCTGGGTGCTGAACAAAACCTACAACTCCGGCTTCACCATGGGCCTGATGCGCAAGGACGTCGGCCTGGCCAGCGATCTGGCTGCGAGCCTGGATATGGACCTGCCATTGGCGCGCATCGTCGCCCAACTGTGGGCCGCCAGCAGCGAAACGCTGCCAGATGGTGAAGACTTCAACTGCATCGTTCAGCGGACCGATGCCCAGCTGTTCGGCAAAGGGGAATAACCGATGAGCACGCAAAAATTGCTGGACTTGATGCGCCCGTACTGGGGCGACCGCAACACCGTAGCCAGCTATGTCGGCGGCGAATTCGTCGAAGGCCATGGCGAACCGGTGGAAGTGCGTAACGCCCACGACGACAGCCTGATGCTGAGCTTCCCCGATGCCGACGCATCGCTGGTAGAAACCCTCGACGCAGCGGCGAAAACCGCTCAGGCACAATGGGCAGCGCTGACGGCTCAGGCCCGTGGTCGTTTGATGTATCAGGTCGGCGCGCTGATTCGTCAGGAAGCCGCCAATCTGGCGCAGATCGAATCCATCACCGCCAACAAGCCAATCCGCGACGCCAATGTTGAAGTGGCGAAAGTCGCCGAGATGTTCGAGTACTATGCCGGTTGGGCTGACAAGCTGCACGGCGAAGTGATCCCGGTACCAACCTCGCACCTGAACTATGTGACCTATGAACCACTGGGCACGGTGCTGCAAATCACCCCTTGGAACGCACCGATTTTCACCTGCGGCTGGCAGATCGCACCGGCGATTACGGCCGGTAACGCGGTGATCCTCAAGCCGTCAGAGCTGACCGCTTTGTCCTCGTTGGTGGTTGCTGTCCTGATCGAACGCGCCGGTGTGCCGAAAGGTCTGGTCAACGTGGTCGCTGGTTTCGGTCACACCATCGGCCAAGCGCTGATCGCCAAGGCTGATATTCGCAAAGTGGTGTTCGTGGGTTCGCCCGCCACTGGTCGTCACATCGCCACCGCCGCTGCGCAACGTTGCATTCCGTGTGTGCTGGAACTGGGCGGCAAATCGGCAAATATCGTTTTCGAAGACGCAGATCTGGAGGTCGCCCTGCGCGGCGCTCAGGCCGCGATTTTCTCCGGCGCGGGTCAAAGCTGCGTGTCCGGTTCGCGTCTGTTGGTGCAGGAATCGATTTTCGAGCGCTTCACCACTGCGCTGGCCGCAGCGGGTAAACAATTCAAAGTGGGTGACCCAAGCGACCCGGAAACCCAGATCGGCCCGATCAATAACGCCAAGCAATATGCACACGTAAAGAGCATGGTCGAAAACGCGCTCCAGGACGGTGCAACGCTGGTCGGTGTCGACGCTGACCCGCTGCCGAACGTGCCGGGCTATTACGTCAACCCAACGGTGCTGGCTGGCGACAACGCGCTGAACTGCGCGCAGGACGAAATCTTCGGTCCGGTGGTCGTGGCGATTCCGTTCAAAGATGAAGCAGAAGCGATCCGTATCGCCAACGACAGTCGCTTCGGTCTGGCGGGCGCCGTGTGGACTCGTGATGTCGGCCGCGCTCACCGCGTAGCCAGACAAGTGCGCGCCGGAACCTTCTGGGTCAACGGTTACAAGACCATCCACGTCAGCTCGCCTTTCGGCGGCTACGGTGACAGCGGCTACGGTCGCTCGTCCGGCCTGGACGCACTGCGTGAATACAGCGAAGTCAAAAGCGTCTGGGTCGAAACGGCTGCCGTACCTGCGGTCAGCTTCGGTTACGGCGCGAGTCTGGAGTGAATCTGATGAAGCTATCCCAAACGTTGATCGAAGACGCCACAGTATGGCGTCGCGACTTCCACTCAGCCCCGGAACTGGGCTTTGAAGAACTGCGCACCTCAGATCGGGTTGCGCAGTTGCTCGAAAGCTTTGGTATCGAAGTGCACCGCGGCCTGGGCGGTACAGGCGTGGTGGGTACCTTGCGCACCGGCGAAGGCCCGAGCATCGGCATTCGTGCCGACATGGACGCTTTGCCTATTCAGGAACTGGGCACTCACTCCCATGCGTCCACGCACAAAGGCTGCATGCACGCCTGTGGTCACGACGGTCACACGGCGATTCTGCTGGCCACCGCTCGCCATCTGAGCGAGACCCGTAACTTTAAAGGCACGGTGTATTTCGTGTTCCAGCCTGCCGAAGAAAACCTCGGCGGCGCGGGCAAAATGATTGATGACGGGTTGTTCGAGCGCTTCCCGATGGACGCTATTTACGGCCTGCACAACTGGCCTGGCGCACCGGCCGGTCAGGTGATCATCAATCCGGGGCCGATGATGGCTTCGCTGGACACCTTCGAAATCACCCTGACCGGCAAAGGCAGCCACGCCGCCATGCCGGACAAAGGAGCCGACCCGATCGTCGCCGCTGCGCAACTGGTGCTGGGTCTGCAGACGATTGTGTCCCGCCGTCTTTCTCCGCTGGATTCGGCGGTGGTCAGCATCACTCAGTTCAACGCCGGTGAAGCGATCAACGTCATCCCGGAAACAGCGGTGCTGCGCGGGACGGTTCGCTGCCTGCAAACCCCGGTGCGGGACAAGGTCGAAAAGTTGATTGGCGAATTCGTCGAGCAACTCCCAATCGCCTTTGGCGTAACCGGCAAGCTGGCTTACAAAGTGGGCTATCCGGTCACCGAGAATAACGTTGACGCTGCGGCGACGATTCGTCGCGCAGCCATAACGGCGGTGGGCGAGGAAAACGTTCAGTGGGGTTGCAACCCGTCCATGGCGTCCGAAGACTTCGCCTACATGCTCCAGGCTCGCCCCGGCGCTTATATCTGGCTAGGCGTGGACGGCGAAAAACCATCAGCGGCGCTGCACAACCCGTATTACGACTTCAACGATCAAGTGATCGGCGCGGGCGTGGCGGTGTGGACGAAGCTGGTGGAGCAGGAATTGGCTGCGGGCTGAGAAGCCGGCAGCACCGCCATTCTCTGATTGAAATGAAATCCCTGTGGGAGCAGAGCAAGCTCTGCCCCCACAGATTCTGCGCCATGCTAAATATTGGCGCGATGACGTGGGACCGGCTTTAGCC
>NZ_JACONW010000058.1 GCF_014357575.1 Pseudomonas folii
AGGCCAAATCAGATACAAGCAAACTCCCATATCCGGGTTGGCTTGCCACATTGGATCACCGCACTCTTCAGGAATGTCGCCATGAGCTTTATCACTGAAATCAAAACCTTCGCCGCTCTCGGCAGCGGCGTCATCGGCAGCGGCTGGGTATCCCGCGCCCTCGCCCATGGCCTTGATGTGGTCGCCTGGGATCCCGCTCCCGGGGCCGAAGCGGCGCTGCGCGAACGTGTCGCCAATGCTTGGGGCGCTCTGGAGCAACAGGGTCTGGCACCAGGTGCATCCCAGAGCCGCCTGCGCTTTGTCGCCACTATCGAAGAGTGTGTGAGGGACGCGGACTTCATCCAGGAAAGCGCCCCGGAACGCCTTGAACTGAAACTGGATCTGCACAGCAAGATCAGCGCGGCGGCCAGACCGAATGTGTTGATTGGTTCAAGTACGTCCGGGCTGCTGCCAAGTGCATTCTACGAAAGCTCGGTGCATCCGGAACGTTGCGTGGTCGGCCACCCATTCAATCCGGTTTACCTGCTGCCGTTGGTGGAAGTGGTGGGCGGCAAGAATACCGCTCCGGCGGCCATTGCGGCGGCTATCAAGGTGTATGAATCCCTCGGCATGCGCCCGCTGCATGTGCGCAAGGAAGTCCCCGGCTTCATCGCCGATCGCTTGCTCGAAGCGCTATGGCGCGAGGCGCTGCACCTGGTCAATGACGGCGTGGCGACCACCGGCGAAATCGATGATGCGATTCGCTTCGGTGCCGGGTTGCGCTGGTCATTCATGGGCACTTTTCTTACCTACACATTGGCGGGTGGCGACGCGGGCATGCGTCACTTCATGGCGCAGTTCGGCCCGGCGTTGCAGTTGCCGTGGACCTACTTGCCAGCGCCGGAGCTGACCGACAAATTGATCGACGATGTGGTCGACGGCACCCGTGATCAGCTGGGTAAACGCAGTATTTCAGAGCTGGAGCGCTACCGTGATGATTGCTTGCTCGCAGTGCTGGAGGCGGTGAAAACGACCAAGACCAGGCATGGCATGACCTTTGTCGAATAGCACTGTGGGGCTGGCGGCGGTGAGTTGAATATCGCCACCGCAAGCAAGCCGGTGCCCACAGTTTGCGCCACCCTTCCCCGTGGCCCCGCTTTAGCCGGGAGGGCGTCGGCACAGTCGTTAAATATCCTTCGCCAGAAATACCGCTCGCCCGGCTAAAGCCGGTTTACAGGAATCTCCGACATGCCAGCACTGACCACCTATACCACCCAAGTCCAACCTGCCTGGGTCGACTATAACGGGCACCTGCGCGACGCGTTCTACCTGCTGATCTTCAGCTACGCCACTGACGGGCTGATGGACGCCTTGGGCTTGGACATGGTTAACCGGGAAGCCAGCGGCCACTCGCTGTTCACACTGGAGCTGCACCTCAATTATCTGCATGAAGTCAAACTCGGCGCCGAAGTTGAGGTGCATACCCAACTGATTGCCTACGACGCCAAGCGCCTGCATCTCTATCACAGCTTGCATCTGGTCGGCGATGAGATGGAGTTGGCTGGCAATGAGCAGATGTTGTTGCACGTAGATCTGGCCGGGCCGCATGCAACAGCGTTTACCGATGCCACACAGGAAAGACTTAACGCCATAAGCGCTGGACAATCCGAGCTGCCGAGGCCTGCCCTCCTCGGCCGAGTCATTGGTTTGCACGCTAAAAAATAAACGGCCGCTGCCCGGTTACACGGCTTGTCTTGGAGACGCTCTGATTGGGAGAAACAGCCTGAGCGCAATGGTGTGGAAAACTGGACGTCGCTGATTGTTGAATCCGGGACGGACTTTTTCAGCACATAAGCATCCAATTCCGCGACAGGCACCGCCTTTTCAGAATCACATGTCCTCCGTTCAGGAATCACTATGACCTTCTACATTTATCTACTCGCATGCTGTGCTGCCGCCGCAACGGGCATCATCTTCAAACCTGGGGCTTGGTACGAGTCGCTTCAAAAGCCAGGCTTTACCCCACCGAACTGGGCCTTCCCGGTGGCGTGGACGACGATCTATCTGCTGCTCGCGTGGGCAGGTTACCGTTTGACCCTGATCCCCGGCAGCGAGATCGTGCTCGCGCTATGGGCTGCACAAATAGCGCTGAATACGTTGTGGACACCGGTATTCTTCGGCGCGCACCGCATCGCCGTTGCGATGGTGGTCCTCGTGCTGCTTTGGGTGGTAGTCGCTACCATGGTCGTGATGTCTTTCCAGCTGGACATCGTTACGGGCCTGATTTTATTGCCCTATCTGGCGTGGCTCTCGGTGGCGGCTGCACTGAATTTTTCTATTCTTCGGTACAATCGCCAACGTTAACGTTGTGCTCCCGTTCGCCAAAGAGCCCCGGTAGCCTGCAAAGCTACCGGGGCTCTTTGTTTCAGCAAGGCTAAAAACGACGGGCCAACTCGCTGGTAATTAAAACGATACGTCACATTCGTAATGTTTTCCTGAACCATTACCTATGTCATCGCGAGCAAGCTCACTCCTACAGATGAATGCGGTTTTCTGTACGAGTGAGCTTGCTCGCAATAAAAGGCGACAATTGGAGTTCCCATTCGTATGCATGAGTGAACAGGGATGAGGAGCCTCACGGCACACTACTGAGCCCCGCTCATGGCTTCATGTTGAAAACCCCGGTTATCAGTAAGCGCCCGGTGCCATAGGCTCCGACTACGAGAAGTCCAGTAACACTGTCTTTTCATCCGGTGCGCTGGTGAATATTGCCTTGCCAAGAGGCATGAAGGCTGTCGGTCGATTGAAAAGGAGCAAGCCCCATGAAGTTTGATACGCCTGCAAGCACCAACCCAATCGATCAGATGAAAGTTATTGGTCAGCCCGAAGATCGTGTTGAAGGCAAACTTAAAACAACCGGCACGGCGACCTATGCTTACGAACAGCAGGCCACTGCCAGCGCGCCCGCCTACGGCTATGTATTAGGTGCATCCATTGGCAAAGGCCGGATCTCCTCAATTGACTCGAGCGAAGCACGCCAGGCCAGCGGCGTTATTGCAATCGTCACCTATGAAAATGCCGGGCATTTGGACAGAGGCGAATTTTACGTGGATCGCGCACTTGCCGGTCCTGAGGTGGACCACTATCACCAGGCGGTAGCAATCGTCGTCGCGCAGACGTTCGAACAGGCCCGGGCCGCTTCTGCTTTGCTTCGCGTCCATTACGTCAAGGAGTCTGGTGCCTATGACCTTGCCGCGCAGCGAGAGTCAGCAACAACACCTGCACCGGGCGCGTTTGGCCCGCCTCCACACACGGCGATCGGGGATTTCGAAGGCGCATTCAAGCAAGCAGCTTTCACCCTCGACGGTCATTACACCACCCCGGATCATGCCCACGCGATGATGGAACCCCACGCTACCATTGCTCAGTGGCAAGGAGACAAGCTGACGCTATGGACGTCTATTCAACAAATGAACTGGGGTGTCAGAGATCTGGCCAAAACACTGGGTATTCCCAAAGACAACATTCATTTGATCTCGCCTTACATTGGCGGCGGTTTTGGCGGAAAAGGCACCATTCTGTGTGACGCTGTGTTGGCGTCTCTTGCGGCCAGAGAAGCCGGGCGGCCGGTCAAAGTAGCGCTTCCCCGCCCGCTGATGTTCAACAACCTGACCCACAGACCCGCAACGATTCAGAGAATACGGCTGGGTGCCAATCCGGACGGCAAACTCACCGCCATCGGCCATGAGAGTTGGTCCGGCAATCTGCGCGGTGGTCGTACTGAAGCCGCCACCGCATCGACCCGGACATTGTATGCGGGCGCGAACCGTATGACCCGTTTGTACCTGGCCAAACTCGACCTTGCTGAAGGTAGCGCCATGCGAGCGCCCGGTGAGGCGCCTGGCATGATGGCGCTGGAAATTGCCATGGACGAAATGGCCGAGAAACTGGGTATGGATCCTGTGAAGTTTCGCGTCATCAACGATACGCAGGTAGATCCGGAGCAGCCTGATCGCCCGTTTTCTCAGCGCCAGTTAGTCGAGTGCCTGAATACGGGAGCTGATCGTTTCGGCTGGGCTCAACGCAACCCCCTTCCCGGCAAGGAACTGCATGACGGCTGGTGGACCGGCATCGGCATGGCCTCTGCGATTCGAGGCGCACCTACAACGAAATCTGCTGCTCGCGTACGGCTGGATCGCGATGGCATCGTCACCGTTGAAACCGACATGACAGACATTGGAACCGGCTCTTACACCATCATTGCCCAGACCGCTGCGGAAATGATGGGTGTAGGCATGGATAAGGTTAACGTGCATCTAGGGGATTCACGTTTCCCTGAGTCTTCCGGATCAGGCGGCCAATGGGGCGCAGCTTCATCTACAGCAGGCGTGTACGCCGCTTGCGTAAAGTTGCGGGAAGCCATCGCTACGAGGTTTGGCATGGACCCAGCAAAAGCGGAATTTATCGATGGCCAGATTCGTGATGGTTTAAACAGCGTGCCATTGGCACAAGCGGCATTGAACGGTGATGTAGTGGCCGAAGACATCATGGAGTTTGGCGACCTGGCCAAGCAGTATGCCCAGCAAACCTTTGGCGCTCACTTTGTCGAAGTTGGCGTCAACGCGGCCACCGGAGAAATTCGTATCCGCCGCCAGTTGGCGGTCTGTGCAGCAGGACGGATACTCAACCCCAAAACAGCCCGCAGTCAGATCATCGGCGGGATGACCATGGGCGCAGGTGCAGCGCTAATGGAAGAAATGATTGTGGATCATCGCCTGGGATTTTTTGTTAATCACGATCTGGCCAGCTACGAAGTACCAGTGCATGCCGACATCCCGCATCAGGAAGTCATTTTCCTGGATGAAGTAGACCGCTATGCAACACCTCTCAAGGCCAAAGGTGTCGGCGAGCTTGGTATTTCCGGAGCAGCAGCGGCCATTGCCAACGCTGTTTATAACGCTACCGGCATCAGGGTTCGCGATTATCCCATTACGCTCGATAAGCTCATCGACCATTTGCCCGCGCTGGGCTGACCTTCCCTTATTCAATTCACTTGGCTTCGGAGTCATCCATGCAGCTCAGCCGCACGAACCTGGCAGATATTGTTTATTTCCTCGCCATCGCTCGGCATCAGAGCTTCAGAAAGGCAGGTCTGGAGGTCGACATCAGTGCGTCAGCGCTGAGCCATGCCATGAAGGGACTTGAAACACGGCTTGGTGTTCGACTTCTCAATCGCACAACCCGAAGCGTGACGCTCACGGCTGCGGGCGAAGAGTTGCAGGGCCTCATCAGCACTCCCGTAGATGATATCGGGCAAGCGCTTGAGTCCCTGAATCGGCTGCGTGATGAGCCCGCCGGGCGTATTCGCTTGAACGTCCTGAGCGACGGCGCAAAATTGCTGTTGGGCCCCGCTCTTCCGGTTTTTGTTGACCGCTATCCGAACATTGAGGTCGACCTGACCGTCACCAATCGGATGGTCGACATCATCGGCGACGGGCATGACGCAGGCATTCGTTTTGGTGGGACGGTTCCCGCAGACATGATTGCTCAACGCCTGTCTCCCGATGTGGCATGGGCAGTCGTTGCATCGCCTGACTACCTTGCGCGATTCGGTACCCCGAAACAGCCTGAGGATCTATACCAACATCGTTGTTTACGCGTGCGTCTGGGTAACGCACGCATCTACCACTGGCAATTCTCGAAAGAGGGTCAACAGATGGAGATTGACGCGCCCGGCGCCATAACCATCGATGAAACCCGCGTTGGTGTAGCAATGACGATGCGCGGCGCCGGTTTGATGTATGTTCCCGCGTCTGTCGTCGAGCGGCAGATCGCCGAAGGCTCGCTGCAGCGAGTCCTGGAGGACTGGACTCACTACGACCCAGGTTTTCACATCTACTACTCAAGCTTCAGGCAGGTTCCCGTAGGCCTTCGCCTGCTCATTGATCTCATCCGCGAACTTGAGCCTTTGGGCCCGCTTCCATAGCGAACCTGGCTCGCCTGCAACCAGATGAAGATTTCGCCAACTCCTGTTACCGCAAGATTTCTGAATGGCACGCCCATCAGATTGCGCCCTGTACACGGCCCATTTGAATGGTGACAGAAACTGTCCACATACACCGTTAGATTTGACTCCGAAGCTGGCTCACCTACTTGATGAGGTTCGGAGACGTATCATGAAACGCATTCAATATCACACCTACGGCGGGCCGGATGTTATGCGGGTCGAAGATTTTGACCTGCTTCCCCCTGGCGAAGCTGAAGTGGCGGTCAGAGTCAGATTTGCTGCGATCAATCCGATTGACTGGAAGCTGCGTAGCGGGCAAATGAAAATCGTCACCGGTAATAAATTCCCTAGAACAATGGGGATGGATTTTTCTGGCACAGTTTTATCGGTCGGCCCAGGTGTCAAGCGTTTGAAGGTGGGCGATGCGGTTTTTGGATTAGCCCGATTCAAAGAAAGCGGCGCATTTGCCGAGGCTGTTATCACCAAAGAAGCATTTCTAACCCAAAAGCCTGATGAAGTTTCATTCGAGGACGCCGCGTGCCTCGGCACGCCAGGTATAACCGCATGGAATGGACTCATCGACAAGGCGAAGTTGCACGCTGGCCAGCAAGTATTCATCAATGGTTGTGCCGGCGCCGTCGGCGAGGCCGCTGTGCAAATAGCAATGATGCATGGCGCTGTCGTCTCAGGCAGTTGCAGCGCCAAGGACATCCAAAGGGCACAAACACTCGGTGTGCAAACCGTGTATGACTATCGCACTACACAGTTATCCAGTATCACCGCCCGATTCGATATCGTTTACGACACGGCGGCGAC
Organism: Pseudomonas folii; assembly: GCF_014357575.1. Lineage (GTDB taxonomy): Bacteria > Pseudomonadota > Gammaproteobacteria > Pseudomonadales > Pseudomonadaceae > Aquipseudomonas > Aquipseudomonas folii. The sequence goes on from NZ_JACONW010000058.1 coordinate 6,803, forward strand.
GCTTTCGATTTCCACAGGCGTTGCAATGCTGCGCGCGGGAGGCGTGTTTCTGGATCTGAACCCTGGCCCCTGGAAGTTTGTTCGCGCGGTCTTTGACCGTCGTCTCAAGCCCGTCATCGGGTCGCCACGCGCAGACATTCTGGATAAGCTCGCCAAAGCTGCCAGTGCAGGAAGCTTCAGAATCCCTGTAGGCAAAACTGTTGCTCTGCACGATGCCATTCAACTGATCGGGGATATCGAAAACGGTCGAAAACCTGGCGGTAAGGCTGTCATTGAGATGGGAGATGCATAGGGGGAGCTATGGCCAGAAGTGATCGATTGTTTGAGCTGATGCAAGTGCTTCGGCGTCATCGCAGAACGGTATCGGGACGAGTACTCGCTCAAGAACTGGGAGTATCCCTTCGCACCATACGCCGCGATGTTCTGACATTGCAGGGTATGGGGGCCGACATTGATGGTGAACCCGGCCTGGGCTACGTGCTCAAGCCGGGTTTTCTTCTGCCTCCACTCTCATTTACGGAGGAAGAAATACAGGCACTGGTGACCGGCGCTTTATGGGTCAGTCGTCATACCGATGACAAGTTTGCTTTTGCGGTCAAAAACGCATTGGCCAAGATTAACGCCGTACTTGCGCCGGATATGCGACCGGCCTTCGAGGATGAAACATTCTACGTAAGCAGCCCCACGCTACATTCCGCACCAATCGATTTAAGCGAGATTCGCCGGGCCCTGCGCAACCAGTGCAAGCTACGTATCACGCTATCGATCAAGCATGGGCCAATGGAAGACCAGGTTATCTGGCCAATCATGTTGGGGTTTATCGAAAACCGGCGATCTGTGGCAGCCTGGTGCGAGGCTGACGCCAGGTTTCGCATGATAGACCTGGATAATGTGGCAAACGTTGAAGTGCTTGAAGAACGTTACTCCCGTAATCGTCGCCAAATGATCAAGGAATGGCGCGCCCTGAATATTTTGCCTTGTAACAGCCGTGGTGAGACCTGCGAATAGTAATCGGCTCACGGTGTTTATTCGTATACGCCAGTTTTGGAAGCGTAAGACATGGTTATTACGCAGCCGATATTCCTGGATAAATCGCAACGCGTTGGCGAACGTTCAACACTCATGCACGTCTTGGCAATACCCCATAATGCATATAGCCATAAAGGCGCTCGCCTCGTGAAAGTGTGCATTAACAGTGCATATTTCCAGTCCTCACATTTGCTCTTATTGGCAAACAGCGCCCACCACAAACGAAAAACCTCTCCACAGCAGGCAAACGGGTAGTTCCGTTCATTAACGGCCGCCCACCCCACCGGCAAGAGCGAAAATGGCAAGCAAATTGCTATTCCTTACAGGAAACTAAATTACCCAAAGGGAATGACGCGTTTCACCCTGAGGCGTAAATCCAAGCGCTGAAGCACTTTGCCCCGCAGAGTCGTGACAGCGAAATTCCTGACCTCTGGAGATACTCAGCCATGATCCGCCTTACTCGTACAGGCCGCGCCCTCTGCGGCCTCCCTCTTGTTGTGGCTTGCTCTTCAGGGTATGCCGATGAAACTGCGCCGGTGATCAACACGGGCGACACAGCGTTTGTTGCACTGTGTTCGCTGGTCGTCTTATTGATGACATTACCCGGCCTCGCGCTGTTCTACGGCGGTATGGCAAGAACCAAGAATGTCCTCTCGGTGATGATGCAAGTGTTCTGCACGGCGGCCTTGATGTCGGTCATATTTGCCGTGTATGGCTACAGTCTGGTATTCGGAGACGGTGGCTCGTTGAATGCAATCATTGGCAACTTCGACAAGTTGTTTTTGCAGGGTGTGACCATCCATACGGTGGTGGGCACTATTCCAGAATATCTGTACTTCCTGTTCATGTTGCTGTTTGCCGCCATTACCCCTGCAATTATTGTCGGTGCGTTTGCCGAGCGCATGAAGTTTGCGGCAGTCATGGTGTTCATGGCGGTGTGGATCACCATTAATTACATCCCTATGGCACACATGGCATGGGGCGGCGGCTGGGTATTCAGTCTGGGCGTGCAGGATTTCGCCGGCGGCAACGTGGTGCACCTCAACGTCGGTATTGCCTCGCTGGTCGGTGCCTGGCTAATCGGTCGGCGTCGTGGTTTCGGAACCTCGGCGCTCGCACCGCACAACATGACGATGACCATGACCGGCGGTTCGCTGTTGTGGGTTGGCTGGCTGGGTTTCTGCGGTGGTTGCGTGCTGGCGGTTAACGGTTTCGCCATGCTGGTGATGGTCAACACTATGCTGGCCAGCTGTGCCGGTGCGCTGGGCTGGATGCTCGTGGAATGGAAACACCGCGGCCGGCCAAGTCTGTTCGGTGCGGTATCGGGCTCCATCGCCGGTCTGGTGGCAATTACCCCGGCATGCGGTTTTGTCGGGCCGATGGGGGCCATCGTGCTGGGCTTTATCGCAGGCCCGCTGTGCGTCTGGTCAGTGGAAAAACTCAAGCCGATGCTGGGCCTGGACGACGCGTTCGATGTGTTTGGCGTGCATGGTGTTGCCGGTATTCTGGGTGGGCTTCTGACGCCCGTCTTCGCCATGACAGCGTTGGGCGGTCAAGGGTTTGCTGAAGGTCGCGATCTCATCAGTCAGTTGATGGTCAATGGCGGCGCGTTGCTGTTCAGCATCGTGTTTTCAGCAGTGAGCAGCCTGGTGGCATTCAAGATCGCTGCGATGCTGTGCGGTGGCCTGCGCGTCGATGAAGATGCCGAGGTGGATGGTCTGGATCTAGCCGCCCACGGCGAGGTCGGTTACAAATACTCGAACTGAGTTTCAGGATTATTCGGGGTTGATCGTCGGGCTGAAGGTGTTCAGCCCGACTGCAGATTTGCGCAAACCAAATCCACCGCAATCTTGTAGGACTGGCTTTAGCCGGGAGGACGTCGGGGCATTCACTAAACCCTGTTCAGCAGAAATACCGCCCTCCCGGCTAAAGCCGGTCCTACGCAGTTGCTGGCAAACATAGAATCTCCCACGCGGTATGCGCAAACCTCAAGTCCACCGTGCCCCTTGTGGGACTGGATTCATCCGGGAAGACGGCATTTCTGACGATGAAGAAGCTATGGCTCTGAGGGGGATGCAGCTACACGCCCCCTCCTCTCCAATTAAAAGAAAAAGGCGCCAGTGCAAGATACATCCTGCAGTGGCGCCTTTTAACGCTGGAAAGATTTCAGCTACGAACCCGCAGCTTGTCTGGATCGTACGCCACGGTACTGGCCGCTACCTGCGCGCGAATGCGCTTTTGCTGGCCATCAAGCTTACCGACCTCCACCGTCGTGCCCGGTTCGCAGTACGCAACGTCCAGTCGGCACAAGGCAATGTTGCGCCCAAGCACCGCAGAGCGCGTCGCGCTGGTGATCACGCCGACTTGTGCGCGTCCCACCCGAACGCAATCGCCATGCGCCGCCACTTCATTGCCTTCCAGCACGAGCCCCACCAGCTTATGCCGAGGCTGGGCACTACGCCGCAACAGCGCTTCACGGCCGATGAAGTCAGCGGTTTTACTCTTGAGGGGCACGCAAAATCCAATCCCGGCTTCAAACGGATCCGTCTGGTCGTCGAACTCGTAACCGGCAAACACCAGTCCGGCTTCGATGCGCAGCATGTCCAGAGCCTCAAGCCCCAGTGGCACCAGCCCCAAGGGTTCGCCGAGCGCCCAGAGCCGTTCCCAGACTTGCATCGCGTGATCGGGATGGCACCAGATTTCAAAACCCAGTTCGCCAGTGTAACCGGTGCGCGAAACCATCAACGCCGGGCCGTTATGGTCATCAAGGCGACCAGTCAGAAAGCGGAACCAGCCAAGCTCCGCCATTGCTGGCTGGGTGCCTGGGGTCCAGATCATCTGCTTGAGCAGTTCGCGGCTCAACGGGCCTTGTACGGCGACGTTACTGATCTGTTCGGAAGCGCTCTTGATCCACACTTTCATCCCGAGCTTTTCGGCCTGCTCACGCATCCACACACCGGCGTGGTCTTCACCGCCAATCCAGCGAAACGCATCCTGGCCCAGGCGCAGCAAGGTGCCATCATCGAGCATACCGCCATGTTCGTAACACATCGCCGAATAGACCACCTGGCCGATGGCGAGTTTGCGCACATCGCGGGTCAGGCAGTAATCGAGCAAGGCTTCCGCATCGGGCCCAAGCACTTCAAATTTGCGCAATGCCGACAGGTCCATCACCGCCACCCGCTCACGGCAGCCGTGGTATTCATCAAGGGCGCCGTAGCCATCAAAGCGGCTTGGGGTCCAGAAGCCACGATAGTCGATGAACTGTCGGGTCAGGTTTGAAGTGCCCGCATGAAAACCGCTTTCGCGGGTCAGCACCGGGTCGGCGTCAGCAGTCTGTCGGGTAGTCATGGCGATACTGAAACGCTCCTTTTCGGAATACACGCGAACGTGGATATCGGTGGGTTGCCAGCCATTGGCCGGGTCGATGTCATCCGGGCAACTGCTGCTGGCGCAGAGGAGATCCGTCATGGCCTTGAGTAACACGTAATCACCGGGACGAGACCATGGCTCATCGAGAGTCAGGTGCTGATGGGCATCGATACCGGTATTGAAAAAGAAATTGATCGCAGGCCACCCCGCCCGCCCCTGTACACCATGCGCGGCAAGTACACGGCTGATGTTATCGCTGCAGTTTTCGTGGCCAAAGTAGCCTTGGGATTCGTAATAGCGTGCGGTGCAGGCCAAGGCAAAGGTGTCATGGCGGCCGACCGTGTCACGGACCACTTCCAGCATTGGCTGCAGGTTGCGGTCGAAGAAACGGCTGAACAGGCCTGGCCCCGGATAGGCACTCCCGTTGAGGGTACGTGTGACCGTGGGGTCCAGATCGATTTCGCGCCCGGTATCCAGGCCTCGCTGATCGAAGGCGACAAAGTCCGAGCATTGGCGTCCGGCGACGTCAATCACCTGAATGAACTCTCCCGCGGCCACTCGATAATCCCGCGCGGTGCCGGGCGTGATGGTGAACTCGTCGATGACTTCACCCAAAGGCGCTGGCAGCGGTGGCACCCATAATGCTGTCGGATTGGCCCGCTCAATGATGAGGCGCAACTCGCTGGCCCTGTCCTGCCCATCCACAGGTGTACGCCCGCCGGGTGCGGCGACTACCACCAACAGATCGGCACTGGCGGTCATGGCGCGGCTGAAGCCTGCCGGTGTGGCGCTCGGCCAGAGGCTGCACGCTTCGCCGAGATGGCGGCAATCCACGCCGCGCTGCGTCAGGCCCGCCGCAACATGCTGCGCTTCACGGTTTGCCTGGCCAAGGCTCTCGCCGATAAAGCGTGCACCGGAAGTACGTTGCAACCCCAGTGCTGAAAGCGCCTCGCGGCCGTCGACCAGAAAGGCCAGCAATTCAGCGGGCTGGTCCCCCTCCAGATCGATGACCTGCAAGCGATCGCCGGCCTGCAAGGCAATTACCGTCAATCCACCCGGCGCAACCCGATGGCGTTCATAACCGGGGGTGCGGGCAAACAAGGCCGGCTCCAGAGGCCGGCTTGTGACAGGAAGATTCATGGCAACCTCAACCTGCAGATTTCAGGCGATCGAAACCATCACTGGCCAGGTAGGCGGCTAATGAATCGTCCAGGGCGTCCAGCCACGGCGTGTGGTGCACGGTCGCCATAGTGCCGGTGATCAACGAGCGATAGCAGTTGTTGCGATAGCCCATGATGTCGGCGTGCTTGTCCTTCTTCCATTGAAGGAAGGTCTCATTTACCTGCGAGATATCAAAACTGGGGTAGTCGGTGGCTTCGATCAATTGGCGAATGTATTCACCCTGAAATTCGAACATCTGTTGCGCGGTTTCAAGGCGTTCCTCCTCATGGCGCCAAGCCAGGTTTTCAGCCTGCATGGGGGCTCTGTCCGGTAAATCAATGCGCCCCAGAATAACGTCGCGGGCATACCAGGCCTGGGCGTCGAACATGTTGAAGCTGTACCACTGGTCCTGCATGCCCAGATAAATCAGCCGCGGGTTGGCTTCCCAGAAAATCCCTTTGTACAGGTTCAGCGGCCACAGGCGGTTGCCTGTTTTCAGGCGCAGGTCCTCGGGCAGGAAGGCGAAGTGGTGTTTGTAGCCGGTGCACAGGATCACTGCGTCGACTGTTTTGCTGGTGCCGTCGACAAAGAACGCTCGGTTGCCCTGCACATGAGTGAGCAGTGGCTTCTCTTCCCAATTGTCGGGCCAGTGATAGTCCATCGGTGCGCTGCGATAGCTACTGGTGATGGTCCGCGCGCCGTACTTGTAGCACTGCGAACCAATGTCTTCGGCCGAATAACTGCTGCCGACGATCAATACGTCCTTGTCCTTGAATTCCAGTGCATCGCGGAAGTCGTGGGCATGCAGCACGCGCCCGGCGAACGTCTCGAAACCCGGAAAATGCGGCACATTGGGTGTGGAGAAATGCCCGCTGGCAACCACCACATAGTCGAACACTTCGCTGCTGGTCAGGTCCTTGTCGTGATCATGAACGGTGACGGTGAACTGCTCTTGCACCTCGTCAAAAGTCACGCTGCGCACCACCGTATTGAAGCGGATGTAATCACGCACACCCGCTTTTTCGACCCTGCCCTTGATGTAATCCCAGAGCACCTCGCGCGGCGGATAAGAGCCGATCGGGCGGCCAAAGTGCTCGTCGAAACTGTAGTCGGCAAACTCCAGACACTCTTTTGGCCCGTTGGACCACAGGTAGCGGTACATGCTGCCGTGCACCGGCTCACCATGTTCGTCCAGCCCGGTCCGCCATGTGTAATTCCACATGCCGCCCCAGTCAGACTGTTTTTCGTAGCAGACCAGTTCGGGTGCCTGCTCCGGCGTGCAAGCGCCGGACTCTACGGCCGACTGAAATGCTCGCAACTGAGCCAGTCCGCAAGGGCCCGCACCAATGATCGCGACTCGTTTTTTCATGTTCGATTCTCCGCAATGAGGAAAGCTCGATGCCTTGCAGGCATTTCAAGCGGGTGGCGGCAAAGAGGTTGTGCATCAGGCAGGCGATGAACATCGGGCGCTCATCGGAAGATCACCGTCTTGTCGTGGTTGATGAATACGCGATGTTCCAGGTGGTATTTGAGGGCCCGCGAGAGCGCCACGGTCTCGGTATCCCGGCCGATGGCGACGAGATCGTCCGGGCTATGGTCATGCTCGACCCGTTGCACCTGCTGCTCGATGATCGGCCCCTCGTCGAGGTCGCCGGTGACGTAATGCGCCGTTGCGCCGATCAGTTTTACGCCCCGTGCATAGGCCTGGTGATAGGGCCTGGCGCCCTTGAAGCCGGGTAAAAACGAGTGGTGAATATTGATCGCCCGCCCGGCGAGCTTGTGACACAAATCATCGGACAGAATCTGCATGTAGCGTGCGAGCACCACCAGGTCGGTCCCGGTCTGCTCGACGATGCTCATCAACTCGGCTTCCTGCTGCGCCTTGGTGTCGGGCGTGACGGGCAGATACACAAAGCGGATGCCCTCGCGCTCAGCCATCGGCCGCAGGTCCAGGTGGTTGGAGACAATGGCTGTGATGTGCATGCTCAGCTCGCCTTTGTGGTGGCGATACAACAGGTCAGTCAGGCAATGGTCGAACTTGCTGACCATCAACAGCACCCGCAGCGGTTTATCACCCGCGTGCAGCGCCCATCGCATGTCGAAGGGCACTGCAACATCGTCGAAGCCTTGGCGCAGAGCATTAATATCGCCAGTGATGCCAGCATTGAAGCGAAACACCGCCCGCATGAAAAAGCGCCCGGTGTGCTCGTCGTCGAACTGCGCCAGTTCGCTCAGGTAACAGTCGCGCTCAGCCAGGTATGTGGTCACGGCGCTGACAATGCCCGAGGTCGCCGGGCATTGGACGTTGAGTATGTAGTGGGAGGTGGACATGGCATGTTCTCTTGTCATGAAAAAATCGCGTACTCAGCCCTTGGCCGTGCGTTTTTTCTTCTCGGGATCATCGAACGGCAGGCTGTGACTGATTGCCTTGACACTCAGGCTGCCACGCACTTCCAGAGCAACGCCCTGCTCGGCAATGTGCGGCTGGACTCGGGCGATCGCCATGGATTTGCCGGTCAGACGCGAGTACATACCGCAGGTGATCACGCCCACCTCTTTGCCCTCGAACCACAGGCTGTCGCCCGCCTGAGCCGCCACCTGACCGTCGAGCAACACACCGAATATCTTGAAGCGCTCAGAGCCCTGGCGTCGGTAATGCTCCTCAGCACCCCGAAACCCCTGCTTGCCGGGCGACACGGTGAAATCCAGGCCCAGTTCCCAGAGGCTGTCGCCGGCCTTCTGATCGGCAAAGGGGTACATCTGCGAGTTGTCGTAGGGGAAAAACAGCAGTGAGCTTTCGACACGCAGCCAGTCCAGTGCGGTAAAAGCGCACGGGATAATGCCTAGGTCGCGGCCCTGCTCAAGAATGCCATCCCAGATCAGCGGGGCATCGGCAGCCTTGCAGAAAATTTCGTAACCGCGCTCCCCGGTGTAGCCCGTCCGCGAGATCATCACCGGGCGGTCGAACAAGCGGGTTTGCAGATGGTGGAAATACGCCAGATCGCGAATGCCCGGTACGTGCCCGGCGAGAAAATCCACGGCCTTCGGTCCTTGGAGCGAGAGATCGTGCAGATCGTCATCGAACAACACCGCGACCTGACGGCCCAGCGCCGAGCGAACCAGCAGCTCATGGCCGCTCCCCGCACCATGCACGACCATGAAGGCATTGGGGCCGGTGCGATACACAATGCAGTCGTCAGCAAAGTTTCCGTCTTCATCGAGCATGCAGGCGTATACCGATTTGCCCGGATACAGCTTGGCGATATCGCGGGTGGTGGCCTGCTGTAACAGGCTTTCGGCGTGCGGACCGACGTAATGCACCTTCTTCAGGCCCGACACGTCCATCAACCCGGCGCGGGTGCGAATGGCCTCATGGTGGTCAGCCAGGTCGCTGGCGTAGGTCCACGCGGTGGGCATGCCGTTCCAGTCTTCCAGCTGTGAGCCAAGGGCCAGGTGCCGTTCGCGAAGCGCAGGGGTGCGCCATGAATGAGTCATGGAGTATTCCTCTTGGATTAAGTGAGGGTTTGAGGTCAGAGCTGGAAGTCAGGCCTGATCTCAGGTATCGAAATCAAAGCGTCGCAGCCACTCGATCAGGGCCTGCCGATAGCGGGTCATGCCCTTGTAGTCGGCAATGGCCTCGGGCAAATCGCGAATCACCCGATGCATGCGTTGCGCCCAGGCCGGATTGGTGACGAGTTCGTCCATGCTGATCAGGTAGGTGCGAATGCCGAACATCAGCGCGTTGGAGCGCGGCAGGCGCATCATCAGCTGCATCTCCACACGCAGATGAACCAGTCGTCCTGCGTTTTCGGCAGTGACCTTGCCACGGTCGTTGCCCCATTCATGAAAGGTTTCGGGCGACGAATCCAGTCGCGGATTGATCGTCAACGTCCAGTTCAGGCGACGCACCGGCTGGCCGACCTGCACATTCAGCAGGTATTTCAGCGCCCGGTCGAAGATGCCCATCTGATGCGCCATCGGTACCGGCGAGTGCCATTGTTTGAAGCTCATGCCAGCGTCGAAACGCAATGACCAGTCGGCCGGACAGGTGACCATGCCCGCGTCCATGAACAGGTCGCCATCTCGCTGGTCGAGCACGGCGAAGTCGCCCTGCAACTGGCGGGTGATGTACTCCAGTGGCTCGCACGGCAGGCTCGCCGGATCACCGAAGGTGAAACGCTGATCAATACCCATCGGCAGGTTCTGCCAGTGCCAGGCGTCGCCGTCGCGCTGCAGATGAAAGTGCTGCGGATAGTCTTCAGACAGATGCTCCATCAGCACCTGCACCATGTCCCAGGCGGCCTGAGTCATGTGCGGCATGACCAGACAGCGCCCGGGGTCGCGTTCCAGTACCCGGGCTCGTTCGGCGGTCTCGGACAGGTAATGTTCGTCGATGTCGAACGGATGCTCGAAGATCGAACCCGGATCGCGGGAAGTTGCTGGCTCGATGTTCACCGAGTACATGTACTGATCTTCGGGAAACGGAAACGGGAAGCGCGCGATGGCCTGCGGGCTGTTGCGAAAGCTGAAGTCGTCGCAGTAGGTTTGCGGTGCTTTGAAGGCTAGGGTCATGACAAAACTCCACAATCAGATATCGAGTACCAGCGCTCCGCCGCAACTGCGCGACACACAGGGCATCAAGTGAGTGTTGCGTTCGTGGTCGCTGAGAAACAGATCCCGATGCTCGACCGCACCGTCTACATAAGCTGTCTGGCATTGCCCACAGACGCCGCCGCGACAGAGGTTCGGCACCTCGATGCCAGCCGCTTCCAGGGCTTCGAGCAGGCTGTCTTCGGCATTGACCTTTAACTGTCGACCGCTACGTACGAGGTGCACATCGAAGGGATTACCAGGCTCCGGCGCGGCGAACGCCTCCCAGTGCACGCGACTGGCCGGCCAGCCCAGCGCCTGGCTCTGCTCGCGCAAGGCATCGATCAACGTTTGCGGGCCACAGGCGTAAACATGTGTGCCCAGTGGGCGCTGGCTCAGCAGCGTGTTCAGATCCAGTCGTCGCGTGGGGCTGGCATACACATGCAGGCGTGGCCCCAACTGCTCGCGCAACGTGTCCAGATAGGCATCGCTGATGCCGGGACGGCAGGCGTAATGCAGCTCGAAATCCTGGCCCTGACGCGTTAGCTCCGCGCAATACGCCATGAACGGCGTAATGCCGATGCCTGCGGCAATCAACAGGTGCAGGCGCGCTTTGCTGTGTACCGGAAACAGATTGGCCGGTGCCGAAATAGTCAGCCGGTCACCGACGTCCAGTTCGTCATGGATAAAGTGTGAGCCACCGCGTGACAGAGACTGACGACGCACGGCGATGCGGTAATGGCGCGTCTGAGCGGGATCACCCAGCAGCGAATAGGCATTACGTCGGCCATTGGGCAAGTGCACTTGCACATGGCTGCCCGCTGAAAAAGCCGGCAAAGAACCGCTCAGCGGCTCCAGCAACAGTTCGCGCACCATCGGCGTCAGCAAGTGGGTTTGCGCCACTCGAACGGCAATCGTTTGGCTCATGCGCAGGCCTCCCCGTATGGTCGGTCGGCATCGGCGCAGACTCCGATATACGCGCCCAAACGCTGGGAAAAGTGCTGGCGAACTTCAAGCACTACAGCGCACTGGCAACAGGTGTGCAGTGCGGCATCAGTAGCGTCCTGCAATGTGGCGCAGTGCACGCAGAACACCGAACGGCTATCGCCCTCGCCCGGTCCCGAGTTCAGGCTCAACGTGATTTCATCGGTCAGTAGCCCCGCGTCAACGGCCACCGTGCGCACCTTCCAGAGAAACGACTCATCGCCCTGCACATGCAACTGCACACCGACATGGCTGTTGCGTAAATGCTCGGCCAGTACCCCCTGTAACGTCTGTAGATCTTCCAGTTCGGGCAAGGCCAGGTGCGTCAGGCTGCGGGCTTGTGCAAGCCGGTCTTGTAGCTCGGCATGAAGTTTAAGGCCTTGCGTCTGGGTCACCAGCAAATAATCACGGGACAACTGCATGGGTGGTACTGCGTCATACGTCGGCAGGCTGAAAGGGCGCGACGCTGCAATCGGATTGTTCATGTCGATCCTCGTGCTGACGAGGGCGGAATTGCCCTGACGTTTCCTCATGGGCAAGATAATTTCCTATGCGGCATGCATGCTCAATCCTCACGATGAGCTACTCCCAAAGGGGTAGTTGACAGTCAGAGGCATGGAATTTGCTGTCTTACAGCATTCATATCGACAAGACGGGAGGAAAAAATGCACACAATCAGCCCCGCGCCTTCGCCGTTATCGACCACCCATTCGCTGACCGAACGCGAAACGCAAACCCTCAGCCTGATCAGGGACGGCCTCAACAACAAGCAGATCGCCCGGGAGCTGGGCATCAGCGATGGCACGGTAAAGATTTATGTGCGCAACCTCCTGCGCAAGTTTGACCTGCACTCACGCCTGGAGCTGGCGTCATGGATGCATCGTCATGAAGCGCAGCCGCAAGGTCATGAACCGATAACGGTCACTGAACAAGCTCCGCAGGCCGCCACCTCGATCAGTGTCAGCGGCTTGGTCAACGACTTGCCGGCGCTGATCTACAAGGGTGAAAACGCGCGCGCCTGGCGCATGCAGTACGTCAGTGAAGGCTGCCTGCACCTCACCGGCTACTCCGCCGAACAACTGACTCGCGAACAAAGCTATGGCGCATTGATTCTTGAGGAATACAGCGACTATGTCTGGTACTGCGTGCAATGCGCACTGCTCAAGCGTGAGCCGTTTCAGCTGAAATACCGGATATGTTGTGCCGATGGCCGCATCAAGGAAGTGTGCGAAACCGGCGTCGGGCTGTACTCGAGTAGCGGCGAGATCCTGGGACTTGAAGGGGTGATATTCGAGGTGGGTGCGTAAGGTCTGTACCCTTCGATATTTCAGGTGTTCCGTGGTCTATTCGGCGCCTTCAACGTCTCTCATCAAACAATATGCAAACCCTGGATTGAAATGCATTTTCTGTAGGAGATTCCCCGTCGTCCAGACTCCGCGCTGTCGCGCAGCAAACACGGATCTGTTGGGGCGAATGGGACGAACTTGAAAGCCGGTTCGGCGAGTTGATGAAGCCCGTGACGCTCTACCCGATCAGGTACCGGGTCGATGGATTCCCGACGGCCGAGCAGCTCGGCCAACTGCCGTAAATAATCAGGCCATCAGCATTACAAACCACTGCCACGGGGTCAGCTTCGTCACCATCATCAGCACCACGATGAACATGCCGAGAAAACCGCAAACGCCCATCCAGAACCATTTCTGATAGAGGGTGTGGTATCGATCATCCAGTAACAGGCCCTGTTCAACTGCGCTCAATGCCAGCCCATGCATCCGCTTTTGCAGGACAAGGACCGGCAGCCAGAGCGCACCGACGCCAATGAAGATCGCCACCGAAGTCATCAACCAGGGTGAAGTCAACGGCAGCCCCGCAAGCGTCACCAGCAGGTAGCCCGTACCGAGCTGAAGAAAGCCTGCGGGCGTGGTAATCCAGGTATCGAACCGCACCACCATCGCACAGACATGAGCAATGACTTGTGGGTTGCGAGTGCGACTGGCTGCGATCAGATAAAGAAACGAGCCCATACCGAATCCGAGCAGGAAGATCGCCGCGATCACATGCAAATACTTCATCGCCAGATAAAGCATCGATCAACCTTTCTCATCCGAGAAGCGTACGGCCAGCTGTATATTCTGCGGATCGTTCATGGCTGCCAGATACTCTTCAACGCTGACCTCCCCCACACAGGGTCGCGCGCCTGGCTGCGGGCGATACTGCTGAGCGACTTTTGCCACCAGCGCTACCGCAGCGCAACTGGGTATTTCCGGACCTTTGTCGTTGTACGCCGTTAGCTGGGCATTCATGCTCAGGGCGTTACCATCCACGCCGACACCCTCGACATCGATGTACATCGCACTGAGACCGTCACCGAAGCGCTCGAACAGCGTTCCCCAGCGATGCAGTCGTGCGGCCCATCCCATCCGGTCCTTGACCAGCCCTGCGCGCAAGGAGGCTGCCAACAGGTAATTGGCTACGCCCCCAAGCTTGAGGCCCGAGCCTGCCTTGAAACTCAGAGTGTGCGCACCATAGCGGTCGCCAAAAATGTCGATGTCCGGCACATCGACGTTAGCCAGCACGCGCGTCCCCAGATGCTGCATTTTGCGTAACGTCAGATCCTGCCAGCCCGAAACTTCGTGAACCTGCCCGCCTCGCAGTTGTTTGATCGGCTTACCGGCGTAAGCGAGTACACCTTCAACGGTGGACAATCCGGGCATTTTTGCCGAGGAAGAGATGCCATGTTCAATGACATCAATTCGGCTGAAGCGGTGACGGTACTGGTCAATGATGGCTGATGACAGCGTAGGCACAGAGCTGCAGCCGCTGAGCAGGGTTACACCTGCCTGTCTGGCTGCTGCGTCGAGAATGCCGATACCGTTGACGAAAGCTCGGCAGTCCGCCAGGTCACAGTAGTTGACCCCGGCCTCGATACACGCCTGGGCCACGGCATAGGACTGCCCCTGAAATGGCCCGCCTGTGTGGATGACCCATTGGACATCCAGCGCGCGCAATGCCGAACCGAACTCTGCGCCCATGGCATTACCACACCAGCTCTCACACATAACGCCCGATTGGCCTTGCAGCGTACTGACACTGTCAGCCAGCCTTTCAGGGTTGCGCCCCGCAATTACAAGCGCAACGTTGGGCATGTTGATCAGGTGTCGGCAGACAATCGTGCCGAAATTTCCGTACCCGCCAACCACCATGACTCTCAGCGACATTCAATGCTTCCCTGTCTTTAATACCGTTTACGTTAATAAGAGACTATTTGCCGGTAAGCTTATCAGGCTCGTTCCGCAGGCTCCTCATACATCGACAAGAATGAGCGCTGAGGCCCTAACCCGGCTGCTGGTACACTGGATGAGTCCATGTAGTAGCGTGGTGACAACGCCCCGACGTCATTCACCGTAGAACATTAACCGGATAGAACTTCATCCTCTGTGAAGAAACCTGAATGAATCCCTTAAAGATCCTGACAACGTCATTTCGGCTGCTTTTCCGTAACGCCGGAAGTATCGCGTTGCTGTGCGTGCCACTTCTAGCGGTAGAGATGTTTATAAGAAATATCAGTAGAGGCCTGCTGAGCAGCGGTAACGATCTGGCGTGGCAAGCGATAATCGGAACAGTCATCCCGCCGCTGTACACTGGTTTGCTGTTGCTCATCCTTGATGCCCGCAGCCGGGACGAGCCAGTGGCCACAGGTGACTTCCTGTCTAAAGTGCTACGCCTGTGGCCAGCGTTGGCTGTGTTGTCTGCGCTCGACCAGTTGCTGATCGTCGTTGTCGATATGTCGTTGCTTTCTGCTGATACCTGGCTAACGATCATACTATCCACCGTCCAGGTGATCCCTCCCGTGGTATGGGCGACGCTCAGGTGGGCCGTATTTTTCCTGGCACTGTGGATGATGATGCGACTGATGTTTAACCAATGCCTGGTGCTATTGCGAGGGCTCTCGATAGCAGCAGCCATACGCGAAAGTTTCATCCTGTCCAGAGGGCAACTATGGCAAGTAGTCGCCTGCCTTGCGTTGTTACTCACCCCGGTGTTGCTGGTGATCGCCGTCATATCCAGTCTGCAGCCCAACTGGTTAGGATTCTTCAGTATTGCCTTTGATCTAAACAATCAAGGTAGCGCCGCGGCAAATTCGATAGTCGCGGGTTTTATCCGGTTGTTTACCACCATTGTGATATTTAGCCTTTTCACAGCGGTCGCCAGGCGGCCAGGCATCGAGTAGTGATCTTTATGGTCCTCATTGGTATCGCTCTGAATGGCTGACCTGAAGCGCACCATCTCCTACAGGATTCATTTTAATCCAGTGGCATGCCTGTAACAGGCCTATACCGCCCTACGATTTTCGGCTGGAACTGATAAGGTGCGTTGCCTGTAGACATGGATTGGGATGACGCTGCCGGATCACCGCGCAATGGCGCACTACATCCAGCAACGAACACAGCCAAAGGAAACGCGTTTAATGTTTCACGTCATGTTCAGCCTGCCATGCCTGTATGTCATCGCCCGTTTTATCCTGCCGATGCCATGGAAGTTGCAGGCGAAAATCGCTGTCGCGCTGCTGCTGGTGCTCGCCTCGCAATATCACCTGTATTCCCGGTTTTCGTCCGGCAGCGTGTTCTCCCCGGAATTCCCGCGAACTGTCGTGACGCTGTTCAACTGGGCCTTTGGCTCGATTCTGCTCATCGCGGTAGGCCAGATCATTGTTGACCTGATAGCGCTGCTGACGATGCTCGTTCGGCGGCAAAGACTGACTATTCCAGCCAACCTGCGTTATGGATTCGGTATTGCGGCGTTCTTGCTGGCCGCACTCGGTGTGAACCAGGCGATACGGGTTCCGCCCGTCAAGGATATCGAGATAGCGATCAACAACCTTCCCCCACAATTCGATGGCTACAAGATCCTGCAACTGACGGACTTGCATATCAGTCGCCTGTTTGATGAGCGGTGGACGCGAGCAGTGGTGAAGGACTCGAACAATCTGGGTGTCGATCTGATCGTCGTCACAGGCGACCTGATTGACGGTTCGATCCGTGACCGGACCCGAGACATTGACGCCCTGCGTGATCTTCGCGCTCCTGACGGTGTGTACGTCATTCCCGGCAACCATGAATACTTCTTCGACAATCAAGCATGGATGCAGCATTTCGTTTCACTGGGGATGATCCCGCTTGCGAACAGCCATACGCTGATCAAACGCAACGGCGCGCAGATTGTATTGGCGGGTGTCACGGACGTTACAGCACCTAGAACCGGCTTCCCCGCGCCCGACCTGAAGCAGGCGCTGCAAGGATCGCCCAAAGATACACCGATCATCCTGCTCGACCATCAACCCAGAAACGCAGAATTCTCCGCAAGCCAGGGCGTGGCTGTTCAGCTGTCCGGTCATACCCACGGCGGCATGATTCTGGGGCTTGAGCGAGTGATCGCCTTGGCGAATGAGGGCTTCGTTTCCGGCTTTTATAACGTCGGCGGAATGCAGCTTTACGTCAACAACGGCACCGCCCTGTGGCCCGGATTTGCGTTGCGACTGGGTATACCGTCGGAGCTGACCCGCATCACGCTTCGAACTGCGCAGCAGTCGACCCAATGAGTGTGAAAGCGAGCGTCCCTGCCCCTTTCCTGAATCCAGACGACACGGTGGTGCTGTTCGACGGGACCTGCAAACTGTGCAACGGTTGGGCACGATTCGTGATCCGTCATGATCAGGCTCACCGACTTCAGCTGGCTGCGGTGCAGTCACCGGAAGGCCAGGCATTGCTGGGCTGGGCCGGATTGCCTCAGGACAAATTCAATACCATTGTGCTCATCTCGAACAACAAGGTGTCCATACGCTCCGAGGCGATGTTCGAGATCCTCGGGCGTTTGAATGCGCCGTGGCGCTGGATGACAGTTGCACGCGTCATCCCGCAAATCCTGCGGGACTGGATGTACGACAAAATCGCCCTGAATCGCTATCGTTTGTTCGGCAGATACGACTCCAGCCGCGTTCCGACAGCAGACCATGATCGCCGTTTTTTGAAAGCGAATCAGTAAGTCTGGCCTGCGGACAGGCGAGAAAGTCAGCGCAGGACTTCCCTTCAAGCGGCCTTGGGCAGCCTGGCGATCACCTTGATTTCAAACTGAAATCCAGACAACCAGGTAACACCCACCGCAGTCGCAGTCGGATATGGCGCCTCGCCCCAGTATTCCGCCACCACAGCCCAGGCACGCTCGAAATGGGTTTGCGGGTCGACCATGAACACTGTCACATCGATCACGTCATTGAAGCTACAGCCTGCCTCTGCAAGGATGGCGTTGAGGTTCTGAAACGCCAGGCGCACTTGGGCATCCAGTTCTGGCTCAGGTGAACCATCGGCCCTGCTGCCGACCTGGCCAGATACGAACAGCAGGCCGTTGCTGCGGATCGCAGGGGAATAGCGGTGCAGCTCGTAAAGTGCATGCCGGTCAGGCGGGGTTACTACGTCGCGTACAGTCATTGGGTCATTCCTTCAGTTGGCTTTGCGGGTGCCAACTGTAGGTTTGGGCGGGTGATGGATAAACGGGCAGTTCGCTAAATGACTGTTTGCATTGGCCAAACAATGAACTGCCAGAATGGCCGATATACGCAGGGCGTCACCTTGCGAAAGCCACGCCCCTTGTGCAGCGTGTTAGCTGATTTTGATCACAACCTTGCCGAACGGCCCGCGAGCCAAATGCTCTTAGCCTTCCCGCGCCTGCTCGAATGGGTACACGTGGTCGATGAAAGGACGGATGTGATGGGTGTCGAGGAACGCATAGGCGTTAACTTCCTGTCCGGGCAAAGCAACCGCCCTCTGGCCTGGCACTTTCAAGAGGCATGCGGCTGAAACCCAAGACTGTCAGCAGCGCATTTCCTTCATCAAAATAGCTCAAACTCAACACGGCTAACCCGGCATCAGTACAGGCATAACAACCAGAACAAGACGGTAGAAAGAAATGACTATGGAACTGGACAGCAACGAGTACGTGACCACGACAGAAGCGCTGGAAAAGCTGTACGGCGCAATTGCCCGCCCCTCGATGATCAAGGAGGTGGATCATATTCACCCCGCCTACCGACCTTTCATCGAGTCGGCACCCTTTGCGATTCTTGCTTCGTCAGGCCCCGATGGACTTGACGCATCGCCACGTGGCGATCAGGCAGGGTTTGTTCATATCGAAGACAGCAAAACGCTTTATTTGCCCGATCGGCGCGGTAACAACCGAATCGATACCCTGCGCAATATCGTCACTGATCCCCGGGTTGCACTCCTTTTTCTCATACCCGGGGTGGGGGAAACATTGCGGGTCAACGGCACAGCACAGATATCAGTGAGCCCGGAGTTGCTGGCGCGTTTCGCCGTGAACGGCCAACTGCCCAAATCGGTGCTGCGGATCACCGTTACCAGTGTTTACTTCCAGTGCAGCCGTGCTGTTATCAGAGCAGGACTTTGGGATGCAACGCGTCACGTGGAGAGAAGTAGGCTGCCGACTGCCGGGAAAATCTTGAAGGAAATCTCGGCTGCCGAAATCGATGGCGATGCGTATGACAAGGCATTGCCGGGGCGTATTGCTGATACGTTGTATTGATCGACTGGGAAGAAACCGATGGTCGCAGGCGGCTCACTGGCTGAGCCGCTGCGTTACCCATCGATATCCAGGTGCTAAGACATCAAAGCTTGAACTTGCCCACTAACGTATTGAACGAAATCGCCAGACGCGACAATTCCTGACTCGAAGCATTGGTCTGGTTTGCACCGGCGGATGTCTGGGTCGACAGGTCCTGGATGTTCACCAGGTTGCGATCGACTTCGCGGGCTACCTGAGCCTGTTCTTCTGCCGCGCTGGCGATCACCAGGTTGCGTTCGTTGATCTCGCTGACCCCGGCGCTGATTCGCTCCAGTGCAAGGCCCGCTTCGGTTGCCAGCGACTGCGTGCTTTGAGCCATCGACTGGCTTTTGCCCATCGACTGTACGGCTTCGTCAGCGCCTGCGCGTACGACCTTGATCATCGCTTCGATTTCGCCAGTGGAGGCTTGAGTGCGGTGTGCCAGTGCCCGGACTTCGTCGGCAACAACCGCGAAGCCTCGACCCTGCTCACCGGCGCGAGCGGCCTCGATGGCGGCGTTGAGAGCCAAGAGATTGGTCTGCTCAGCAATACCGCGAATCACGTCCAGCACCTTGGTGATGTCACGAATCTGACCGGCCAGGGTTTCGACACGCTGCGTGGAATCGTTGATGTCCCCTGCCATTGTGTTCATCGCCGTTACCGCCTGCTGCACTTGATGCTGGCCTTTGATCGCATCTTCTGCGGTCTGGGTCGACACCTGTGAAGTGCTGACGGCATTACGGGCAACCTCTTCCACTGCGGCGGTCATCTGGTTTACAGCGGTGGCGGCTTGCTGAATCTCGTCATTCTGACGAACCAGGCCACGTGTGCTGTCTTCGGTCACGGCGGTCAATTCTTCGGCAGCTGAAGCCAACTGGTCGGATGCATCGGCGATCTGCTGCACGGTGCCTTTGAGGTCTTTTTGCATGTTGGACAGCGCTTTGAGCAGTTGCCCGGTTTCATCCTCGCTGTTCGATGTGATCTCTTTGGTCAGGTCGCCCTGAGCAATGCGAGTGGCACTTTCCACGGACTGATAAAGCGGTCGGGTAATCATGCGGGTGACCACCAGGCCCAGAGCGATGGCGGCCGCGGCTGCAACAAGCCCGCCAATAATCAGCGCCCACGTCACTTGATGGTTGGTATCGTTCCCTGCGGTAGCAACGTCAAGCGCTTGCCGGGCATTGGACTCGATCATGATTTTGACTTCGCCAATGGTCTTGCGATATGCCGGTGTTGCGTTGGAATCAGCAAGCCTGGCGGCCTGGTCGACGTCGCCACTTTTCAGCAGCGAAAAGACGTTTTCTGCGGCTGCGATGTACGCTGGCCAGTCCCGCTCGAAGTCATCACCGGCAGCACGCTCGTCAGCTTCGAGGGGAGTGGCGCGGTAGGTCTTGAATTGTTGCTCAGCCTCGGCCTGGTTGTCCTTGAAGGATACAACGACAGCGTTGATGTCTTCCGGCGCTGCTTTGCGCAAAGCCAGATTGATGGCTCTGAACATGTCCCGGTGGGTGGCAATCACGTTGGCTTTAACCGAATCGGTTTTCTGAATCGATACCAGGTTGTTACTGACCGTGCTCTGCAACAGGCCGTAGATGCTTGAGATCCCGCTGTACCCCAGCGCCGCAACACCGACCGTGATGACCGCGCATAGACCAAAAGCAAACAGCAGCTTTGATTTGAGCTTCAGATTAAGGAACTGGGACATTGGGAGTACTCAGGCTTGTAGTTGTTAGAGTCGAGGGCTCCACGCATCAGCGCCCTCTCTAGCAGCGTTATCGACTGGGAGTGGACAAACTTGATTGTCCTGCAACACCCCGGAGAACACTGCTTACAACCGGGCTTAACCGGACTCCCGCACAAGCCTTGTAAACACCCGATCCAGCCTCAGTTAATCGTCAAATTACGCTGAGTCCCCTCTTCGGCATTGATATGACTCAGCCGCCCCTGATCATCAAACATGAGCCAGTCGGCACCTGAAAGGCGTGTCCTCACTTCGGGTCGAGGCCATTGCAGCGTTGCGCAAAGGCGGTCGCTACCCCGGTGGATGAACTGCCAGCGGGTGTCATCAAGCGAAACGAGATAACCGATGAGCAGCCAGTGTTCAAGCAGGAGTACTTCAACAGGGTCGTCTTCAAACCCTTCAATACACCCAGGCAAGCGATAGCCCTTGCGGCTGCCACGCTGTTCGATCACAAGGACGGGATCATCTTCTCTTTCACGCTTGATGCGGAATTCGGCGACGTCACTGGATGCACTGAACAACTGACGGCCGTCATCAAAGACGGTCTTCGAGGCAGGTTCGCGGCTCATCAGGCGACGATCAGGCAATCGGTAATGCCACAGTTCACTGCCCGACTCCGGGTCGGAGAGCCAAAGGTATTCGCCATGAGCATCGTCCTTCAGGCCCAGAATGCGGCCGGGCAGATCACTGACATGCCACAGTGTTTCAAACCCTCGATCCACGTCGACCACTCGCAGTTGCCGGTTTTGCCCAATGGTCCAGGACGAACCGTTGAAGATCCTGGCGAATACGTCGAACTTATGAACGCCCAGATCCGTTGCGGTGCGATTAACCAGATCCAGCTTGCTGATCCTCCAGGCTTCGCTTCGGCGAACCAGCACCAGCGCCACTTGTTGGCTGTGGGCCATCACGATGGCTTGCGCCGGTACTGAAAAGTGAAAAAGGCGCTTGCCGGACGCATCGACGACCACTGCACCCGCCTCGCCCAATGCCAGCAAGTAACGCGAGTCTTCCAGTGTCACGGCATCCAGTATGGCCCTGCTGCCCATGGCGGGTGCTGACCATTCAAGCGTCGTATCAACGCTGTCCAGAGGCTGTTTACCCCGGCGAGGCAGCGCTTTGCCAGGCAGGTCAGCCTGGAGCAGTTTGTCCTTGCTCATGATGACCAGCGCCTGCAGCTGGTTATGGGTCAGCCGCCCTTGCCCACTTGCTTCATCCGCAATGATCGCGTGTATCGTTGCGCCGGTCAGCCATGCCAGCGGTTTTGCGTGACTCTGGTGCTGCAATAATGCCTCGGCCAAGGCTGCGCGCTCAGCGAAGCGCTGAGGATCATCGCGAAGTTGCTCCACCCATTCCCCGTACGCCACCAGCGTGTCAGGCAACAGAATCGCTCGTTTGACCAGTGCCCTGATGGCAAGGCGTCCACCAGCAGCCTCCGCATCAAGCAGCCATTGAGCCGCCCGGCCACGCTCGCCAGGCAAACTCCAGATGGCGTCGACAGCCTGCAGCCAGAGACCTTTGCCGATCAACGATTCGGCCCATTCAAGTCGCAAGCGCCGGGCACTTTCAGGCTGTTTTTGCTCAAGCATCATCACGGCATCAGCAAACGCGTCGTCACGACGAGCCACCAGCACCGCCCGCTGCCAGTTACCGGCCAGGCACAGTAAGCGCACGATCACGGCTGCGGGCATGTCCCACGTCAGCGCCAGGTCGGCGGCTTGTTGGTACCGCTCGTGCTTTTCCAGATAGTCGAGCGCTTCCTGGCGCTCTTTCAGTAGCTCGGCCAGAACGAACACTGCTTCTTCAACACGGCCTTCCCGGTCGAGCCTTTCAAACGACTTCCGGTATAAGTGCTTGAGGCGGTCTTTAAGGTCATCTTCAAAAAGCATCGCGTTGGCAGGTCCGGAACGCTCACCTACAACAAGCTCCTGACGCCGTTGCGGAGTCCCAAATGCCTGCTCCCCCGTGCTCTGGCCACCTTCCAGTGGAATGGCGTGGCGCAGGGCTTCTTCCAGGTCGCCGTCTTCGAACATTTCCATCATGCGTCGCATGTACTCTGCCTGGCGTTTGCCATAGAGCGCAGAAAGCGGTGAGCGAAGTGTCAGGCGTGTCAGCCAGCGACGCCATCGATTGACCTTGGGCTTCGTGGGCATGGCGCGCGGTGCAATCCCCGGCTGACTCCGGGATTGAGGCACCCCATACCCCCTGGAGGGCTGGCCAGCAAAAAAACGGCGAATCCCCAGCAGCACCAGAGTAAACAACGTTGCGCTGATCAGGATTCCCAGAATCACTGCGCCGACATCCGGGGAATCTGCCGCCGACGGCGACATGGTTTGACCCTTTTTATCGTGGACAGCCATCCAGATAAAAGCGGCAATCAATATCCCGCTGATGCCGAGCTTCAGCCAGGGTAGCGATGCCACCTCGGGGCTCTTCCACGGGTTATCCGCTGGTCTACTGGCAGCCTGATCAGAGATTTTTTCAGGCGCGCTGCCTTTGCGTTCCAGCAGCGCCTTCATGATTTCGTCCCGCTCAGGGCTGACAGGCCGCAGCACACCGCCGAGGATCTCGCGCACGTCGGACGCAACAGCAGGCGGTTCTATGACCGGCTCCGGCTCCGGCAGCGCCAGGCGACAGTCGTAGGTATCCAGCAAGGTGTAGCCGCTGACATCGATCCATTGCCCTGGCGTGATCAGTTTGGCATCGCGCAATTGCAACGCGCTGACGTGGCTGGCACGTACCAGCCAGACATCGGCTGCGGGCAGGCTGCGCGCTTCCTGCGGGGTCAGGAGAGCCGAGCACAGCGCGTCGCCTTGCCGTATCAGCGGCCAGCCCACCTGGGTTTCACACATCACGGATTGGGGGTGGCGGAACTGCAACAGATCGCCGTCGGCGAAACGATAGACGCTCGACCCGGTCTGCCATTGATCGAGGATAAGTCTTGCTCGCTCCTGTTCATCAAACCTTTCGTGGGAGAACCATACCCCTTCAATGTGCTGATGACCGACCAGCACCGGACGGCGAATCAGTGTCGAATCATGCTCAAGCATCCGTGCCGTTCCTGTGTTCGTCCGATGTTTCATTGCAGAATATCTGCAGGCGAAGAGCATTGAGTGGCAACGAATAAACCAACAATTCACGGGTGGTATTGGTCAAGGCAGCGATAAGGCCGCTTACAGGGCAAAAGCTGATTTTGGCGATGGGGTTAGAGGTCGTGAACAACACACGCGATTGGCCATTACCACTTCGTAGCGTGACGGATTGCCGCCTGGAACTGTACACAACCAACGAAGAGTAATCGTCGCCCTCTTGCTGCCACACACCGATTCCTTTCCAGCCACTGGACAGATGAAGGGTCTGCGTCCGCACCGAGGCATTCGGGGCCGCGACCAGTTGCCAGCGCTCGCCTTCAGGCGTGACAGTAAGCAACGCACAGCCGCCAAAACCACTTTGCCATTGCTTGCCGCTGGCAAACAGCACCTGAGTGACGCCATGAGCGTCGCCCACCACGTAACCGGGTGACACCACGCCTTCAGCATTGATCGAGTGAGCGTACAGGCGTCCGGCATCACTGCGAATGTAGGCTGCCCGATCCTTGTCGACTTTGGCCAGGCCCAGCACGTTGTCCGCCAGGTAATGAGTGACGCCTGACCTGGGTTTGGCGGGCGAACGCGACGTTGCTATCGCCCAAAAAGCCAGATGCCCGTGGTTATCCAGCAAAAAAAGCCGGCCTGTAATGCTGTTGCGCAACCAGACGATGGGCAGAAAGCTGGCCGTGCCGGGCGGTAACTTCAACTCCTCCGGCTCCGGTTTAAGGACAGGAACCAGTCCTGACATGTTCCAGAATGACAGTTGCTGATGGTTACTCAGCACGCCTCCGAGTTTGTTGTGCATGAATGTGATGCTGAGAGGGTTCCACGCCGGGTTCCATAGCTGACGGCGAATTTCGAGCGGTTTTTTTTGCCCGTCTGCTGGCAGCTTGATCAACACTACGCCGGGCTCATCAAGCATTTTCATCGCAACGTGGGTGCCCGCGCTTGCAATGACCGGCAGCGAGGTCAGCGATACCCGCGGCACACTGCCTTTGAGTACGGGAGCCTCAATGGTTTCCCCGGTGAATTGACCTTTCAGTAGCTGCAGGGCCAGTTGTTCGTCCGGGATGGGCAGCGAGACACGTCGGGGGCTGGAACTTCGCAACTCAAAGGACAGGTTTTCCCCGTCCAGACTGCGATGCACTTGAGCCCGGTGGGTACAGAGCTTGCCGTCGGTCCTGGGCAGACGCTGCCCGACGACCCAGCACTCTCCGGCGTCATGTTGCTGTTCGGTAAGCCATTCACTCCAGGTCTGCCAGTGCTCGTCACTCGCCACTTCATAGGTACGGGCGTCAAGCAAACGCCTGAGCTGTGCCGGTGTATCGAGTTCATGGAGTTCAGGTGCCTGCTGCAGAATGCCCCAGCGTAGCTCGGCACCCGCTTCCTGGGCGCGTCGTCCAAGCAATATCAGTAACGCAAGGTGAACCAGTCGTGCAGCGCCCAACTGCAAGGGACCGGCATCAAATAAAACCACTATCAACCGGTTTGCTTGCCGGGCGCGGTATTGCGGTGCGACAAACAGGTGCTCGCCGGCTGCAGCTCGCCGCAAGAACTCATCGGGCACTTCATCGGCCAACAACCATTCGCTGGAAAGTAAGCGCTCATAGGGACCTCGGCGCTGCAGGTCACCCAGGCCGTCGGGTTCGGGCACCCCGCCTTGCTGTTGCCCGCGCAACGGGCCGAGCATTGGATTCAGACGCCCCAGCAGGTCGGCGAACATGGGCAAATGCTCGGGGGCAAACCATTCCAGCCACTGGCGCCAGGGTTGAAGACCTTCAGGTAATTGCATCAGCGTTGCGCCCAATAATCCTGGATGATCAGCAAATGCTGAGAGGTAACCGGAAGTTGACGATCGAGGGGCACCACAGCGGACGGCTCACGCCACAGCAGCAGGGGGGAGCGCGAAAAACTGGACGACAACGCCTGCCCGAGCAGATCAATCGGCACATCGGGCTCCCAACTGGTGGGCAACCAAAGGCCAGGCGCTCGCTCATCCATTGCTGCGTACTCCACGCCATCGACCCATGGCAATTCGCCGACAGCACCGGACACTACCATCACATCGCGATTGGCTGTGACTTGCAGGCGTTCTGCCTGCTCGGTCGGCATCAAGGACAGCCGTGCGTGCAAACGCCGTGCTGCCTCGCCCCACGCGACGGCAGCCCGGGGTTCGGCTGGAGTCAGACGAGGCCGCCAACTCCAGGTCTTTGCGTAGCCACTCACGCCGAGGTCGACAGCAACTGGGCCAGTTGCCCACGGACTTCCTGCAAGCGTGCCGGTATGGTCTGGGTGTTGAAGTTGGCATCGATCTCGCGAAGCAAGCCTTCAAGCAAAGGGCTGGCCGGTGTCTCGCTCCGGGCCAGGTAGTCCTCGGCCGTTTCCAGCAGACGGCTGAGCCGCGACATCGGCTGCAGGGTCGCCTCCTCTACGGCACTGAACAAATGACTGTTGCTGGACTGCGCAAAAATGTCACGCAGGACTTCGCGACCGTGCTGCTGAATTTCCTTGCTCGGCAACACATACAGCAGCGGCCACAGGTCTGCATCACTGGCCTGAAGGCGCCCGCCCAGCAATGCGGCTGCCGCGATCAGTCGCTGAGACTTGACGATGCGGCGGTCCGAGAGCTGGATACCGGCCTCACGCAGACGCCGAATTGCGCGAGCCAGTGAAGACCGAACCTGAGTCAGATCAACCTGTTTCAGCGCCTGTCCCAGAGTGTCCAGCTGGCTCAAGCCCAATAGCTGCTGAACCGGGCGTTGCTCCGACTGCCAGCCACCCGCCAACATGGCCTCCAACTGGTTGTCAGGGACTGATTCAACGAACAGGTGCAACAGGAAGCGGTCACCGAACGCTGCCAGTGCCTCGTCGTCCGGCAAGCCATTCGCCGCACCGACACAGACGCGCAGCGGGCACTGGATCTGCGTATGACCGCGGCGAAAGCGCCGCTCGTTGAGCACGCCCAGCAACGTATTGAGGATGGCTGTAGATCCCAGAAAGACCTCGTCGAGAAACACGATGTCGGCCTCAGGGAGCATGCCACTGACATCGGTCTCGACGGTGCCTTCGCGCAACTTCTTGAGGTCCACCGCACCGAACAGCTCGGAAGGTTCGGTAAAGCGCCCCAGCAGGTATTCGAAATAACGTCCGCCCATGGATTGGGCCACACGCCGCACCACAGCGCTCTTGGCAGTACCCGGCGGGCCGATCACCAGAATGTGCTCCTGGGCAACTGCAGCCAGGACAATCAACTCGGCCAGTTGCTCACGTCCAACCAGCCCTTCGGTGGCGACACGAACAGCCTGGCGAATGTGCAATGCAGCGCTCTGCAATGAGGCAATCATGGGGTCTTCCTTGAAACTGAAGCCGCAGATTCTGCCTGACGCTGACCTCGACGGACAAGTTTAGTAACAGGATTAATGTCAGTTTTCGGATAGTTGAATATTGTTTGATAGGGGCGGCCAAGTATTCCTGACAACACGCTGTCGTGCAGCAAACACAGGACCTGTAGGAGTGA
>NZ_JACONW010000059.1 GCF_014357575.1 Pseudomonas folii
GAAATCTCATCCAAAGGTGTAATCAAACCGTCTTCGAAATCCGGCTCGCCACCAGCGCCCAGCCAATCAACAGCGCACAGACAATCGCCAGTGGCCATGAGCGCCAGCGCAGGTAAGGTGTCAATTCCTGCATAGGGACAACTTCGCCATACATCACGCCACGCTCGAATTGCGGGATCTGCGTGGTGATCTTGCCGAACGGGTCGATCAGCGCCGTAACGCCATTGTTGGTAGCGCGGATCATCCAGCGACCGGCTTCCAGTGCCCGCATCTGCGCCATTTGCAGGTGTTGAAGCGGGCCGATAGAGGTGCCGAACCAGGTGTCGTTACTCACTGTCAGCAACAGCTGGCTTTGCGCCGAAAGCCCGGCGGCGAATTCCGGATACACCACTTCATAGCAAATGAACGGCGCGATCTGGTAGCCCTTGGCTTGCAGCATTGCCTGATCGCTGGGGCCGCGCGCAAAGTCGGACATTGGCAGGTCAAAGAATGCGATCAGGCCGCGCAGCAGGTCCTGCAAAGGAACGTATTCGCCAAAGGGCACCAGCTTCTGCTTCATGTAGGTGCCTTGGCCCTCACCGACTACGGTGATTGCGTTGTAATAGCTGTAGCTGCCGCGATCATTAGTTTCACGCAGCGGGACGCCGGTAATCAGCGCCGAACCGCGTTCTGTCGCGAACTGCCCGATCATCTTCAGGTAGCCCTCTGCAGAACTTTTGAGTACCGGCACCGCCGTTTCCGGCCAGATGATCAGATCAGCCTGCTGCGAACGGAAGGTCATGTCGCGATAAAGCGCCAACTGCGCATTAAGCTGCTCGGGGTCCCACTTCATGTGCTGTTCGATATTGCCCTGAATGGCGGCCACTTTCAGTGGCGCACCAGCGGGGGATGTCCAGGCATTGTTTTTCAACGCGAGCGCGGTAATCCAGGGCGCGACCAGCAACACCACGCCAACCGCCAGAAAGGACTTGCGTGCCCGCAACCGTGAAAGATTGCACAGCAGCGCAGCGGTCAATGCCAGCGCGAAGGACACCAGCCACATCCCGCCAAGCGGCGCGAGGCCTGCAAGTGGGCCGTCAAGCTGGCTGTAACCGGAGTAGAGCCACGGGAAACCAGTGAGGAACCAGCCGCGAAATGCCTCCTGAACCAGCCACAAGGCAGCGAAAGCCAGTGCGTCGGCCAGCGGTGCTTCGTTGCGGCGAATCCAGCGGGCCCAAAGCCAGGCGGGCAGGGCGAAGAACCAGGCGATGCAGGCAATGAACAGCAGCATCAGGAACCCGGCGAGCAGCACCGAAGCGCCGCCGAAGTTATGGATGCTGACGTAGATCCAACTGGTGCCGGCGCCGAACAGGCCAAAACCGAAGCACCAGCCACGACCCAGCGCCTGACGAGGGCTCAGATTGCGCAGGCCGAGATAAAACAGGGCCAGCGCAGCCAGAGCCAGCGGCCAGATATCGTAGGGTGCAAGGGCGAAGGTGGTAAGCGCGCCAGCCACCACGGCCAGCAGGTTACCGGGCCAGCCGGGGTGGGTGATCCAGCGCATTTACATTCCTTAAAGCGGAGATAGCATTACGAGCGTGTGACAGGGCTCAAGCGCAGCAAGTGGATACGACGGCTGTCAGCGTTGAGAATCCGGAAACGGTACGCGCCGATTACGGTGATTTCATTACGCTTGGGCAGATGTCCAAAAGCATTCATCACCAGGCCACCCACCGTGTCGAATTCATCATCGGAGAACTCGCTGTCGAAGAACTCGTTGAAGCTTTCGATAGGCGTGAGCGCCTTGACCAGGAAGTCGCCGCTGGGCAGCGGTTTGATGTAGCTGTCTTCCTCGACATCGTGCTCGTCTTCGATATCGCCAACGATCTGTTCCAGCACGTCTTCGATGGTCACCAAACCGGCCACACCGCCATATTCGTCAATGACGATGGCCATGTGATTGTGGTTGGCACGGAATTCACGCAGCAGCACGTTCAGGCGCTTGGATTCCGGAACGAAGGTGGCAGGTCGCAGCAGATTCTTGATATCGCCTTCGCCGCCGTCTTCCTTGAGGATCAACGGAAGCAGGTCTTTGGCGAGCAGCACACCGAGTACATCATCGTGGCTTTCGCCGATCACTGGATAACGGGAGTGGGCGGCATCGATGACGGCGGGCAGGAACTCCCGCGGCGTCTGGCTGGCCTTGATGCTGATCATTTGCGAGCGCGGGACCATGATGTCCCGGACTTGCAGGTCAGCGACCTGAATGGCGCCTTCGACGATGGCCAGCGCTTCGCTGTCCAGCAGCTTGTTCTGATGGGCTTCGCGCAGCAGCTCAAGCAGCTCCTGGCGGTTTTTCGGCTCATGGGCAAAAGCCTGGGTGAGCTTACCCAGCCATGACTTTTGCCCGTTGCTCGATCGATCTTCGCTCATAGCCCTTACTCGTTGTCCTTGCTTGGTATTGCTGAATGTGGAGGTTCGTCGTGTTCGTGTTCGTGTTCGTCATCGGCATAAGGATCGGGATAGCCCAACTCCTCAAGCAACGTTCGTTCCAGCGCTTCCATTTCCTCGGCTTCTTCATCGTCGATGTGGTCGTAACCCAACAGATGCAGACAACCGTGAATGACCATGTGCGCCCAATGCGCGTCTGACGCCTTGCCTTGTTCCGTCGCTTCGCGAGCAATGACCGGGGCACAGATGACCAGATCGCCGAGAAGCGGAATATCCAGCATGTCATCGGGCACATCAGCCGGGAACGACAGAACGTTAGTCGCGTAATCTTTGTGTCGCCACGTGTGATTAAGCTCACGGCCTTCGGTTTCATCCACCAGCCGGATGGTCAGTTCGGAGTCGGCGCTGCGCTGGCGCAAGCCCATTTCACACCAAAGGCGGAACTGGGCTTCGCTGGGTACGCTTGCTTCGCTAGCCACTTGCAGGTCCAGCTCAAGCATCGCGGCGGTATTCCCGGGAGGAATTGGTCGTGGCTGGTGGCGCATCGCTGTTGCGATCTTCGAAGCGCTCGTAGGCTTCGACAATGCGCTGCACCAGCGGGTGACGCACCACGTCCTTGGGCTTGAAGTGCGTGAAACTGATACCCGGCACGTCCTTGAGCACCTCAATGACATGGGTCAGACCCGACTTGGTGCCTTTTGGCAGGTCGACCTGAGTAATGTCACCGGTGATCACAGCGGTTGAGCCGAAACCGATGCGGGTCAGGAACATTTTCATTTGCTCGACCGTGGTGTTCTGGCTTTCGTCGAGGATAATGAAGCTGTTATTGAGCGTGCGACCGCGCATGTAAGCCAGGGGTGCGACCTCAATGACCTGCTTTTCGATCAGCTTGGCGACGTATTCGAAGCCCAGCATTTCGTACAGTGCGTCATAGAGCGGGCGCAGATAAGGGTCGATTTTCTGTGCCAGATCACCGGGCAGGAAACCGAGCTTTTCGCCTGCTTCAACGGCCGGTCGCACCAACAGGATGCGTCGGATCTGCTCACGCTCAAGCGCGTCCACGGCACAGGCCACGGCAAGGTACGTCTTGCCAGTACCGGCCGGGCCGATGCCGAAGTTGATGTCGTTGCCGAGGATTTCTTTGACGTAGCGCTGCTGATTCAAGCCACGTGGGCGAATCATGCCTTTTTTGGTCCGCAGAGCCACGCCTGGGTCGGCCGCCGGATGGTTATCCAGCTCTTCTACGCCGGATTCCTGCAGGAACAGGTGGACCATGTCAGGCGACAGTTCGGAGCTTTTGGCTTCCCGATACAGGCGGCGCAACAGGTTTTCGGCTGAGGTGGTTTGAGTGGGCTCGCCAATCAGCTCGAACTGATTTCCGCGATTGCGGATCTCAATATTCAGGCGCTGTTCGATGAGACGCAGATTCTCGTCGAGTTGCCCGCAGAGATTTGCGAAGCGATAGGCCTCGAAGGGTTCGAGGGTGAAACGATGTGGTTCGACTTGTACGTTCAAGGTCGTTTTTAGCCGCCCTGGGGCAATTAAGGTGAAACGAAGGATAAACCCTGTGACCTGAGTGCGAAAGCTCTGACTTGATAAAGGTTGTGGGTAAATCGGTGCAGCAATGAAATCCCGGTAGGAGCGAACTCGTTCGCGAGGCGTCATCCGTAGCTACGCAGGACCAATGCCTCGCCAACAAGTTGGCTCCTACCGGCCCGGCGTGCTCGGTGCTGTCAATTCAGCAAAGACCCGCGCAACGAGTGCGGCTGGGCGTCGTCGATGTGCACATCAGCGAACTGGCCGATCAGCTTGGGATTGTCGCAGCGGAAGTTCACGATCCGGTTGTTCTCAGTACGGCCCTGCAGTTCGCCAGGATCTTTTTTCGAATAGTCAGTCACAAGGATGCGCTGGATGCTGCCGACCATTTGTCGGCTGATCTCGAAACCCTGCTGGTTCAGGCGGTGCTGAAGGGCGGCCAGGCGCTCTTTTTTCAGCGTTTCGGGAGTCTCATCTGTCAGATCCGCCGCCGGAGTGCCGGGGCGCGGGCTGTAGATGAAGGAGAACGAGAAGTCGAAGCCGACATCGGCGATGAGCTTCATGGTGTTTTCATGGTCTTTTTCAGTTTCGCCCGGGAAGCCGACGATGAAGTCCGAGCTGATGCTGATCCCTGGCACTGCAGCCTTGAGCTTGCGGATTCTGGACTTGTATTCAAGCGTGGTGTGATTGCGTTTCATGGCGGCCAGAATACGGTCCGAGCCCGATTGCACCGGCAGGTGCAGATGTTTGACCAGTTCCGGCACTTCGGCGTGAGCCAGGATCAGGCTGTCGGAGAACTCCAGCGGGTGCGAGGTGGTGTAGCGAATGCGGTCTATGCCATCAACGGCAGCGACAACCCGGATCAGGTCGGCCAGATCGGCGTCGCGTCCGTCGTGGGTCGTGCCGCGATAACCGTTGACGTTCTGACCCAGCAACGTCACTTCCCGCACGCCGTTTTCCGCCAGGTGAATCACCTCGGCCACGACGTCATCGAACGGACGGCTGACTTCTTCACCGCGGGTATAAGGCACCACGCAGAAGGTGCAGTACTTGCTGCAGCCTTCCATGACCGACACATACGCACTCGGGCCATCCACACGCGGCTCGGGCAAGTGGTCGAACTTTTCGATTTCCGGGAACGAGACATCAACCTGTGGCAAGCGCGTGAAGCGCGCGGCATCAATCATTTCCGGCAAGCGGTGCAGGGTCTGAGGGCCAAAAACCACGTCCACGTACGGTGCGCGATCACGGATAGCCGCACCTTCCTGGCTGGCAACGCAACCGCCGACAGCGATCACCATTTCCGGATTGGCCAGTTTCAGCTCACGCCAGCGGCCCAGCTGGGAATAAACCCGGTCCTGGGCGCGTTCGCGGATTGAACAGGTGTTGAGCAGGATGACGTCGGCATCTTCCGCGCGAGCGGTGACTTCCAGGGCCTGATGCTCACCCAGCAGATCGACCATGCGCGAGCTGTCGTACTCGTTCATCTGGCAACCGTGGGTTTCGATATAAAGCTTCTTGGCCATGCGTCCGTCATCAGGTGGTTCAAAGAACCGCGCATTATAGTGGCGTCGGTCTCTGCTTCCTAGCGTCCTCTACCGAACGGGCATGCTATAGTTCGCGCCCTCTTTTTATGTCCCCGATTCTTACCCGCCCTTTATGACCAAACGCGAAGCTCCAATCTACAAAGTGATTTTCCTCAACCAGGGCCAGGTGTTCGAGATGTACGCCAAGCAGATCTATCAAAGTGATCTGTGGGGTTTCCTTGAAGTAGAGGAATTCGTCTTTGGCGAGCGCACAACCGTTGTGGTGGACCCGAGCGAGGAAAAGCTCAAGGCACAGTTCGAAGGCGTAGTGCGCAGCTTTGTGCCCATGCATTCAATTGTGCGCATTGATGAAGTCGAGCGAATCGGCACGCCAAAGATCAGCGAAGCCCGGGGCACCAGCAACGTGATGCCGTTTCCTGTGCCGATGCCGGACAAGTAAGCTTTCGTCCCTTTGAGCCTCACTTTCCTGCGTTGGACTGCGCCTCGGTAAATCGTGCCGCCAGGTTCTGATTGGGCTTTTGCTCTCGAAGATCCTTCACCGCCTGGCTCAGACGTAGCAATTCTTCACTGGGCTTGGCCCACTGCTCCGCTGGCAGCGGCTCGGACCAGCTTTTCATCGCTTCGGGAATGACTGCACGACCGATGCTTTTGATTCGGCGGATTTCCCATTCGGTGAGGTAGTTGGGCAGGGTCCACAGGGTCAGCACGTGGTACGTGTACCACCAGAACGGATAGAAGAAGCCAACCTCGCGATTCTTGCGCCGACGCCGCATGCGTTTCCGTGCGTTGTAAAACGTATGCAGCCCTTCATGGGGCGGGTCGCCGGGGTTTTGCAGTTCAAGCGGGTCCTGAATTTCCTTGAGGGTATGAACCTCATATTCCATGTACGCGCGGATCGCCTCCCAGTTGCATACCGCCAGATCAAACCCTGCACAAAAAAACTCCAGGCTGTAATGCTCATCGTGAGGCGGATGATAAAACCCGACGCCCATGGCGTAGCGGATATCCATGCCGTATTGCGTCACGCTCCGGGCCTGCACGACCCAGGCAGATAGCGATTCCCACGGTACGAAGATAGGCTCGGTATGACCGCGGGGGACGAAACAGACTTCACGGCGCTGACGGTTGAAGCGGGTGGGGACGACTTCTTTGTATTTGAGGAGGTTGTGGAAGGTGACGCCGAGATACATGGTGAGGCTGACTGCGGCAGCCCAGCCTCCCATTTCTAAGCCCCCTGCAATCAGTTGCAGCGAAAATTCGTTTGCCTGTTCTAGCCCCCTTCCTTCTGCCATCGAAAGTAACCAGTCAAGTGCAGGGAAGAATAAGCCAAAAAACCAGACTGCCCAGAAAGGTCCTCCTAGCGTCATTTGCCATCCAAACACGGCAGGCAAACCTACACCGAAGTCCAGATAAACGTCGTTTACTTGGCCTACAGCTCCGCCGTAGTCCTGCGCCGGTAAATCGGTAGGCAACGGTAATGGCGCAAGATAAGTCACCTGACCAGTCGGGAATGCCTCCAACATCCCAGCGCTCGGGGCATGATTGATGGGCGGTGGCCCGTCGAGAGTTTCAGAGGTTCTGGTCATTGGTTCGCTAAATCAGGGTTTGGTGATATAGAAAAAAGGGTGCTTGTCTTGCGGTTGGCCTGTAGACGCTTCAACCCGGTGTCGATGGCACCGCGCTGTCTCGCGGCAACGTAGGACCTGTAGGAGCTGCCGAAGGCTGCGATCGCGGTGTATCAGGAGAAATGCTTCGCAGCCTTCGGCAGCTCCTACAGAAAATGCATTTCAATCCAGTGGTTTGCATATCGTTTGATGAGAGCGAACTTTCTGATGGCGCGGATCTGACGTATCGCCAACCTGTTGGCACCTACAGATTCGTCATTCATCTAGGCTCGTTTGGCCGTATTTCGACCCGCCTGCTGGACCTCGGCAAATCGGGACGCAAGGTTCTGACCAGGGCGCTTCTCTCGCAGGGCTTTCACTGCCTGGCTCAGGCGTAGCAATTCTCCACTGGGCTTGGCCCACTGCTCCGCTGGCAGCGGCTCGGACCAGCTTTTCATCGCCTCGGGAACGACTGCACGACCGATGCTTTTGATCCGGCGGATTTCCCATTCGGTAAGGTGGTTGGGCAGGGTCCACAGGGTCAGCACGTGGTACGTGTACCACCAGAACGGATAGAAGAAGCCAACCTCGCGATTCTTGCGCCGACGCCGCATGCGCTCCCGTGCGTTGTAAAACGTATGCAGCCCTTCATGGGGCGGATCGCCGGGGTTTTGCAGTTCAAGCGGGTCCTGAATTTCCTTGAGGGTATGAACCTCATATTCCATATACGCGCGGATCGCCTCCCAGTTACAAACCGCCAAATCAAACCCGGCGCAGAAAAACTCCAGGCTGTAATGCTCATCGTGAGGCGGATGATAAAACCCGACGCCCATGGCGTAGCGGATATCCATGCCGTACTGCGTCACGCTCCGGGCCTGTACGACCCAGGCAGACAGCGATTCCCACGGTACGAAGATAGGCTCGGTATGACCGCGGGGGACGAAACAGACTTCACGGCGCTGACGGTTGAAGCGGGTGGGGACGACTTCTTTGTATTTGTTTAGGTGGTTGAAGGTTATTGCGAGGTAGATGGTGAGGGCGACTGCGGCGCCCCAGCAGCCAACTTCCATGCCAAAGGGCAGGTAGTACAGAGCATTTTCCGCTGCTCGATCAAATCCATCACCCCAAGTAAGTGTCAGGAACCAAATGAGTGCTGGAGCAAAAAGCCCAGAGAACCAAACGGCCCAGAAAGATGTGCCCAGACCCATTTGCCAAGCGAAAACAGCGGGCAAGCCGACTCCAAAGTCCAAATAAACATCGTTTACTTCGCCTACAGCCCCGCCGTAGTCCTGCGCCGGCAGATCGGTGGGTAATGGTAGTGGCGCCAGATAGGTGACTTGGCCGGTAGGGAAAACCTCCAGCATGCCAGCGCGCGGGGCATGATTGATGGGCGGCGGACCAACAATATCTTTTGCCATCTTATTTTTTCATCTCTGACATGAGGTCGGGATGGATAGCGAAGTACTTGCATTGTTCGCCCGATGGATCGAGGTCCACCGCCGGGAAGTCGCCGCTTTCGCCAAACACCGGGAAGCGCACCTCATACACGCTGGCTTCGTGCTGCCCCTTTGAAGTGATGGGGCCCAGCTGAATTGAGAGCACGATGTCAGTGTGGCTGGGCTGGTCTGAATTGATAAGGCCGCGCACATCTGTCAACTCCACAATCAGGGGGTTTAGCGCCTTGATGTGCAGACGATCCTCCAAGGCGGTGCCCAAGGGGCTCCAGCGCTCTGGCCTGCCAATGAGGCTTAACAATTGATAGCCGCCAATGTTGAGCACGCTAGCGCTGGCATGACTGCCAAGAGGTTTTGTCAGTTCAGCAGCAAACAGTGTTGGGAAATGCAGTAAGAACCGTCGAGGTGTGTCACCGCTGCTCGGGATGATTTGCATACGTGGGGCTTGGTAATGCGCGCGCAGCTCCTTCAAATAATGAGCAAGAGGTAAAGAAAGACACAGGTCGGAGTCCTGACCTTGGGCCCATGGTGTGCTCAGGAGCCAGCGATCGTGCCGGCTGAGGTTGTTGCGGTTGAAGTACCAACTGCCGGACAGCTCCAGGGCAGTAAACAAAATCCCTGCCAGGTTAAAACGTAAAAATACTGTAGACAGGCGCACACCTGCAGCCGCCCAAGCGGCTGTTCTCGCGGCGGTTCCAGCTTCGGCAGCAAGAACATGGCGGAAGGCTTGAATTGTTTGGGCAAAACCATAGCTGTTGCTGGCCAGAAAGCCGCTATTGCCCAGCATGCTGATGGTGGCCCCAACCTGCGCCTCTTTGTTGCCGCTACGAACTGAGTCTTGCCAATTTTTATGGGAACTCGCAAGGCTCATAGTGGCAGCAATGATCCCTGCGACGTAGCCCACCATTCCAAGGCCAATATGCAATTTCCCCATTTGCACATGAACACCGAGCAGTTCAGCTTTCTTGAAGTTTTTCGCCAGCTCTGCGGCATGGGCGCTGAGTGCTGTATCGGCAATGCCTTGAGCTGCACCAAGTCCAGCCGCAGCAGTTGCAAATAGGCTGCTGGTAAATGCTGTCAGTTGTCTTTGTTTTTCCGGGCCAGAGAAGGTCTCTCTAGTCACCACAACCAAATTCACCGCCTGCGCCACAAACACCAATAACCCAGCCCCATCCCCGAGCAGCCCGGCCTTCGGTGCCACCGTCACGCCCTTTCGATAACTCTCCAGCACCGACTGAACCTCCCGATGCTGTTGCGCAGGGAACACCAACGCCAACCCCGGTTTGCCGGGTGACGCGGATTGCAGGTGAGTCGAGTCGGTTGGCAGGTCAGTAACGGGGCTCATGGCCTTGGCCAATTGTTGTTCCAGTTCGGCCAGGGACTGTTGGGTGGTTTGCCGTTGCTCCTTGAACCAATTGGCATCGGAGCTCCGATGCCAGGAAGGATCAGCGGCCTTGCGCTCGCGGGACATGCTGGTCAAGGTGCGCAGACGATCACGATGCTGCTGCACGGCCTTGACCGTCTTGCCAAGGTTTTGCAGGTCTTCGGCGCTGGCCACCTGGAACGTCACGTTCTCGCGCCGCGCTGCATCAAGGATCGCAACGCCCGCTGCCTTGGGCAGGCTGCGAAACAGCGCCTCCATGTCCGGCAACTGGCCTTTTTCCATCTGCTGCAAGAAAGCCTGCACCGCCTGTTGAATGCCCATCTGCAAGGCTGGAGCCAGCGTGCCCCAGGCAGCCGTGAGATTGACTTGAGAGGCGGGCGATAGCCGCCCGGTGTCGAGCACCAGGCCCGCCCCCCAGTGTTTGAGGCGTTCCAGCCATTGCGGTGCATCCTTGAAAAACAGCCAGCTGGCGTTGGTGAAGGCGGCGAACTGCACGCCCAGCTCGGTTTGTGCGCTCAACGGCGCGGCGTAGAACATGGGTCGGGACATGGCCGGGTTGTTGTTCAGCCAATCCAGAACTGAATCAACGGCTTTGTCGCTTCGGCAGATGTCTTTCAGACAGGCGTATTCGGTGAGCAGGGCGTGATCAACCTGCTCGCTGTCTTCGATGTCGTAATACCAAATGGCGCGATGCAGGCGGTTTTTGGTCAGTAAGTCGGTACGATCCTGGGTGATCTGTTCCAGTAGCTCGTTCAGCGGCTGCAGGATTGCCCGTTGCTTCTTGAGAAAGGCATCCATGCGCGGCCGGTCGATCAAGTCATTGATGCCGCGCTGGCCGAATTTGGCACCGTAGAGAGCGTCTTCAGTGGGTTTGTTCATCTGGCGATACAGCTTCCAGAGGGTTTTGCGATGCCGGGCGATGAAGGCCGGGCTGGTGCCGACGAAACGTTGTTCGAGTTGATATTGCTGAATGGTACCGGCACGTGCCTCGATACCATCGTCCATGCTCAGCCTGTCCGGTTTGGCTTCGTCGAGGCGTACCTGCAGCTCTTCAGGTTTATTGGGATCATTGAAATAGGCCCCCGCTTCCTGACGGTTATCCTGGCTCATCACCTCTCGCAACGTATTGCGGGTCTGAGTGCGCTCAGGATCGGGCAGGGTTTCCAGATCATCAAGCAAGGCTTTGAGCGTCCGGTCCTGTTTAGCGCGTTTGTTCAGATCCTCCTCGTTAATCTGAGTAAGAGATTCGATGTAGCAGCCCAGCAAATAGTCGCGCTCGACCTCGCCCTGCTGACTCAGCGCCCACTTGTCGATCTGACCGACCACCTGGTCTTGATACTGCGCGAGGTCACGCATAACCCCGACGTCATCTCGAACTGCCAGGAACAGAAAGTCACGCTTGTGAGCCGTGGTGATCTGGCTGGTGAACTCTTCAAGAATGGTCTGGCGATACAGCGGTGTGTGTTCCCAGGCGTAGGGAATCTTCGTCGAATTATCGTCAGATTTGTCCGCCCAGCTGCCGCTGCTTTCGGCCAGCCACACCGCCATCTTCCGGTCGTCGATCAGGTCCCGCGCATCGCCGCGCTGAATATTTTCGAAGCTGACACGCTGCAGGAAGTAGTCACGCTCGGTAGCGACCTTTATGACCTGAGCACATTTGAACGCCGTCCACTGGACCTCCGAAAAAGAAACATGCAGCACGCTGCAGCGAGAGAACGCCAAGGCGGGATCAGCCTCGATGACATCCGGTCGACGGTCCTTGGTGACCTGATCACCTTTGAACAACAGCGCAGTCACGGAGCCATTTGCTATCTGGTACTCGTGCAAAAAGCCGGTGGCGCTGTCGATGATGTACAGAAAACCATCGCGCAGCAGGCGAAACCCCAAGGGCAAAGCCTGCAACGTGTACGGCATGGCGATTTCAATAGAGGGATCTAGGTCTTCTACCAGCCCATAACGCACCGGTAACAATTGCAGGGTCTGACTCATCAGCGGACAGAATCCGCCAGCATCGGGCGCGTCGGCGGGTTGAGCCCTGCCGACCAGGTTGGCCATGTGGCCACGCGGTGTCATTTGGGATTGGGTCATGCAGGCTCCTTGCCGTGGGCTGGCGAATAGAGGCCAGGGTCCAGATGGCGGAGCACTTAATACCTAAGCCGACCCTGAGCGAGAGGCGGGAGAGTGGCTGATGAGCGACGGGCGCTCAATGCATGGAAGGCGGTTTGGGAAATGCCCTACAGAAAATGTCGTAAGTTTTTCGGCGCGGGAGGTCGATCTACCGGTTCTGGTCAGGAACAATGTGCCCCCGTTAAAACCAGTCCTACGGAGTGGGGTACGTCTGTAGCAGCGGAGGTGTCTCTAAAACATTCGCGGCATAGGTTTTTCAGATCTGCAGTAATCTCTAAGGCAGCGGAGCAAACGGCGTACGGCCTTCAGCTGTCTGCAACTCCAGCAAATATTTGCGGAAAATCTGTCCCAGTACCTGAGTGGCGACTTCGAGCTCGTCGCGCTGCATGTGCTCGGCGACTTCGTCTGCGGCGTCCAGAGCGTCTTCGGAGCCGTTGACCGAGGCCATCTTCAGCACGATGTACGCCTGAACATTGTTGGCCTGCACGCCTTCGCCCTTGGAGAACATCAAACCGAGCTGATACTGCGCCTGCGCATGACCCTGCAGCGAAGCCTGCTCGAAATAACCAAGTGCTTTGGGCAAGTCTTGTGGCGCGTGTTTACCGTCGTAGTAAAACTCGCCCAACTCGTATTGTGCTTGCGCATCCCCGGACTGTGCCGCTTGCTCACACGCCGAAAGCGCCGCAGGCAGGTTGTCTGGCTGGGTATTGAGGGTGCAACGACCCACCGCTGGGATTAACAACGAGTTGCCGCCTGCATTCGCCAGCAGGGGATGAATAAGCAACAGGCAGCCCAATGCAAGGGTGCGGCCGGTGCGGTTCATGGGAATCGACTTACCTCTGAAAAAGGTGCGGGCGTGCCCGTCCAGCTAAACGTGCTGGCTGCGCATTATGAAATAAGCGAGGCCAACCTTACAAAGTCTTTACTGTTTTTCTGCTGCGCGGGGCTGAAAAGCCCGGTTTTGCGGGGTGCGGTATGCCCGGTAGGAGCTAACTTGTTGGCGAGACGGTGTATCAGAGATACCGTCTCGTCAACAAGTTAGCTCCTACCAGGGTTCATGCCGCCCTTATTTCAGCGCCGCAAACGCCTTTTCTGCCGCATCCAGCGTCAACTTCAACTCTTCTTCGCCATGGGCAATAGAGGTGAAGCCTGCTTCGAAGGCACTTGGTGACAGGTAAACGCCGCCTTCGAGCATCAAGTGGAAGAAGCGCTTGAAGCGCTCGGCGTCGCTGGTCATGACGTCGTTGAAGGTGACAATTTCTTTGGCTTCGCTGAAATACAGACCGAACATGCCGCCCGCTTGAGTCGTCACGAATGGAATGCCGGCTGCATCGGCGCGTTGTTGCAGGCCTTCGAGCAGGCGACGGGTGAAGTCGCTCAGTTCGTCATGGAAGCCCGGACGGCTGATCAGGCGCAAGGTGGTCAGGCCGGCGGCCATGGCCAGCGGGTTACCCGACAGTGTGCCAGCCTGATAAACCGGGCCCAGCGGGGCGATGTACGACATGATTTCGCGTTTGCCGCCAAAGCAGCCAACCGGCATGCCGCCGCCAATGATCTTGCCAAAGGTGCTCAGGTCTGGAGTTACGCCGTAATAAGCCTGCGCGCCACCGAGGGCCACGCGGAAACCGGTCATGACTTCGTCAAAAATCAGCACTACGCCATGCTCATCGCACAATGCACGCAGACCTTGCAGATAACCCGGGGCAGGCGGTACGCAGTTCATGTTGCCCGCAACCGGCTCGACGATGATGCACGCGACTTCCTGACCCACTTCAGCCAGCAGCGCTTTAACGGCGTCCAGATCATTGAACGGCACGGTCAGCGTGTGTTTGGCGAATGCCGCGGGTACGCCCGGCGAGCTTGGCACGCCGAGGGTCAGTGCGCCGGAACCCGCTTTGACCAGCAGGCTGTCAGAGTGGCCGTGGTAGCAGCCCTCGAACTTGATGATGCTGTCGCGACCGGTAAAACCACGGGCCAGACGAATGGCGCTCATGGTGGCTTCGGTGCCAGAACTGACCATGCGGACCATCTCCATCGACGGCACGATGGAGCAGACCAGATCGGCCATTTCGGTTTCCATGGCGGTTGGCGCGCCATAGGACAAACCGTGTTCCAGCTGACTGCGCACGGCATCCAGCACTTCCGGGTGGCTATGGCCGAGGATCATCGGACCCCACGAGCCAACGTAGTCGACATAGCGCTTGTCGTCTTCGTCAGTCACGTAAGCACCGGCCGCGTGCTTGAAGAACAGCGGCGTGCCACCAACGCTTTTGAAGGCGCGCACCGGCGAGTTCACGCCACCGGGAATGTGTTTTTGAGCATTGGCGAACAGGGTTTCAGAGCGGGACATAAGTGAGTCTCTTACGTAATCGAAATAAGGGTCGGGCGCGATCAGCGTCTGGAAAGCAAGGCGTTGAAGGCGCGGGCGCGGCGGGTGACTTCCTGAGTATTTTCGGCACCGAACAGGCCATGCACCACGGCCAACAGGTCAGCACCGTGCTCCACCAGTTGCGGAGCGTTTTCCAGGGTGATGCCACCGATGACGGCGATCGGCATGTTGAAGCGAGCGCGGGCCTGAGCCAGAACGTCCAGCTCAATAGCGGGGGCGTCAGGTTTGGTTGTCGAGTTGAAGAAACGTCCGAAAGCGAGATACGTCGCCCCGTCGGCCTTGGCTTTTTCAGCCATTGCGAGGCTGCCATGGCAGGTGGCGCCGACAATGGCCTTATGGCCCAACAGCGCGCGGGCATCGGTCAGTGAGCCATCGGTCTGGCCCATGTGCACGCCAACACCCAGGCGAGCGGCAACCTCGGCGTCATCATTGATGATCAAGCGGGTCCGGTACTGCTCGCAAAGCCTCAGCAGTGCCGTGGCTTCGCGCAGACGATGGGTTTCATCGCCCGATTTGTCACGGTACTGCAGCAGGGTGACGCCGCCATCAAGGGCAGCCTGGACGTAAGACAGGAATTTACCAGCCAACAGGCGACTGTCGGTAACGGCATACAAGCCACGTAGTTTCATAGAAAAAGCCTCATCACGTGGCGTTACGAACAGAAATCCAGGGGCAGGCGACGAGGAACAAATTGTCCTTTGCCCAGCTGTTCGGCATCGCGCAGCGTGCGCCAAGTGTAGTCGAGCGCGGTCTGCACGGCGCTGATCAGGTTTTCGCCCTGAGCCAGTCGGCCTGCAAGGGCGCTGGCCAGCGTGCAGCCGGAGCCGTGATAGCTGCCAGGCAGACGCTGGCAGATGAAGGTGCGTGTTTCACCGCCACGGATATAGAGACGGTTGTGGACTTCCACCTCATCGCCATGGCCGCCGGTGATCAACAGATGCTCGCAAAATGGCAACAACTTCTCGGCGCATTCGTCGGCCGTGCCTTCCGGCAGCTCGGCCAGAATCCGGGCTTCCGGCAGATTGGGCGTCGCAATGGTTGCCAGCGGCAGCAAACGCTCACGCATGGCGTAGCCGACCTCATCCTTACCCAGCCGTCCACCGCCGCCCGCGCGTAATACCGGGTCGCAGACCATTGGCAGGTGTGGATGCGCTTCAAGCAGCCCCACAACGGTATCAACCATTTCCAGCGAGCCGAGCATGCCCAGTTTCACGGCGGCGACAGTCGAGTCGTTGAGTACGGCGTTGGCTTGTGCCAGTACCCATTCGCGGTCCAGCACCCTGAAGTCAGTGACATTAACGGTGTCTTGAACGGTCAAGGCGGTGATTGCCGGGGCCGCGTGGCAACCCTGGGCGAGCAGTGCTTCTATATCTGCTTGCAGACCGGCACCACCACTTGGATCGTGGCCGGAGAGGCAGAGGACAACAGGGCGGGAGCTATAGATATTCATGGTGCGCGAGCTTACCACTAAACTTTTTTTGGCACCGCTCAGCGGACTCGGAATTTTCATACAGCTGATAGAGATTCTGAGACGGTATTCAGCGGATGAATTTACTGCATAAAAACCTAGACCTGTCTGTAAGTGCCGAGATAGAGCCTTCCAGGAGTTTTAACAAATTAATGCATAAGACCATTAGGCGGCTATGCTTTAAAGCGTTGGCATGAAATAGTGATGGCACTAACCCGGTACCGCTGTGTGAGTAAGCAGGCCTGAGCGAACAGGCCCGTATTGAGATGGTTGTTTCAGTCTGTCTGGAGCTACTCTAAAAAATCAGGAATCGCAGAAAGCGTCGCTCCAATGGAAGGGGGACAGCGACGTCAACTGACGGATCTATCCGGGGCTTTATGCGCTATTTGTTGATCATGCTGGTCGCCTTGTTGTCGCAGCTAGCCAGTGCCGTCGAATTCGACGAGAGCACTCGCAGCCTGGCGTTGGGCCGTGCAGTTCAGGTGTTTGAAGATGTCAGCGGCGAAGCGACGATCAGTGACGTCAGCTCGGCGGCGATGTCGTCGAGTTTTCGAGCCCTCGACAGCGACACCCTCAACGCCGGTTTTTCCAACTCTGCCTTCTGGCTCAGGGTGGATCTGCGCTATATGCCCAGAGACGTCACCGCCCACCGCGACTGGATGGTGGAGCTCGCCTATCCGCCTATGGATTATGTGGACTTTTACCTGCCCGATGCCATCGGGACCCAGCACCTTGCCTGGCAGACCGGAGACATGCTGCCGTTTTCCAGTCGACAGATTAAGCAGGCCAATTACCTGTTCGAAGTCAGTCTGGAGCCCGGGCAAAGCAAGACCATTTATTTACGCGTGAAAAGCGCCGGTTCGATTCAGGTCCCTCTGAGTCTTTGGGACAGCAGTGCTTATCTGGAAGATCAACCGCCGCGCATGTATGTGCTGGGTGTGCTGTACGGCGTGCTGCTGGTGATGCTGATCTACAACCTGTGCATCTATCTGGGTGTGCGTGACGTCAGTTACCTGTACTACGTGCTTTACATCGCTCCCCTCGGGCTTTATCAACTGGCGCTTAACGGTATCGGTGTCGAATTTCTTTGGCCGGAAAGTCCCTGGCTGGCCAATGTCGCGCCCTTGTTCCTGCTGATGTTGTCGGTTCTGTTTGCTTGTCAGTTTGCCCGATCTTTTCTGCAGACCAAGAAGATCGGCCTTT
This sequence comes from Pseudomonas folii, assembly GCF_014357575.1. Lineage (GTDB taxonomy): Bacteria > Pseudomonadota > Gammaproteobacteria > Pseudomonadales > Pseudomonadaceae > Aquipseudomonas > Aquipseudomonas folii. Next base: position 17,143 of record NZ_JACONW010000059.1, read on the forward strand.
GGCTTGATCAATCACTGGTGCTGGTAATGGCCGCCGCCGGTGTCGTGATGCTCTTGAGCCTGTCACCCAACCTCAGCCTCGCGTTTCGCCTGTATGGCGGGTTGATGCTGATCTTTACCGCGATGATCTTTGTCGCTGGCATCACCGCAATGTGCCATGGGGTGCGCGAGGCTCGTTACTTTGTCCTCGCCTGGACTGCCTTTCTGCTGGGCAGTGTCATTCACGTCGGCATGTTGGCGGGTTACCTGCCGCACAGTTTCTTCACCATGTACGCCAATCAGATTGGCTCGGCGATGGAAGCTGCGCTGGTTTCCATGGCATTGGCTGTGCGGATCAATCAGAGCCGCGAAGAGCATGCGCAGATCATGCGCGAGGCCCGAGAAAACCTGGAGCGTGCCAATCAGCAACTGGCAGCAAGCAATCGGCTCAAAGATGAGTTTCTCGCCTCACTGACTCATGAACTGCGTACCCCGATGAATGGCGTGATTGGGTCGCTGGAATTGATGCAGACCGTAGAACTGAATCCCGAACTCTCTTCGTATCACCAGACCGCTGCCAGTTCTGCACAGGACATGATGGGCATGGTGAACGGCATTTTGACCCTGACGGAGCTGCAGGCAGGAAGGCTTCATGTCGTGCCTGAATCCTTCGATTTACGCTGCCTCATTCACGGGCTCAAGGGTCAGTTCACCAATGCTGCGCAGGACAAAGGGCTTAAATTGATCATTGAGTGGGTGGAGCCGTTACGGTCTGGCCTGGTGGGAGATGTCTACAAGTTGCGCCAGTGCCTGGAATGCCTGCTGGACAACGCTATCAAGTTCACCCAGTTCGGCTCGGTCAGAATTCGCGTTCAGCAGCAGACGCAAGGCGAAGGGCAGGTGCAGTTGTTGATTGAGGTCATCGACAGCGGCATAGGCTTTACCCGGCTGGATGAGTCGACGCTTTATCAGCACTTCTTTCAGGTAGACGGCTCGCTGACTCGTCAGTATGGCGGCTTGGGCATTGGCCTGGCCATTTGCCGACAGTTGATTGAGTTGCATGGCGGGCGGCTGAGTCACAGTTCTGCGCCGGGAGAGGGCAGTTGTTTTGCGCTCAAAGTGACGCTGGGCTGCGCGGCGCAGAATCTCGCGCATGCAGATACACCTGTGAAACTGCACAGCGGTGGCTAATAAGGAAGGGCAAAAGCGCCGTCAATTCGTCGTGTATGGCGCTTTTTAAAGCGAGGTGTGCGTGATTCACTTCATGTCTGGCTGTGTTTAAAGCGCGCCGACAGAGAGGAGATCGCCATGAACCTGCATCAGTTCGCCGAAACCCACGAAGTCACCAACCAGCCGCCCTCTCTGGACGGCGCGAATCTCTATCGTATTGATCTGCCATTGCAGCAATGGTCGGAGCGCTTTGGTGCCGGTTGGGCTCAGGGCCGAATCGACGCTTATGGGGCGCTGGCGGGCGGACCGCTGATGGAGGCTGGTTTTCTCGCCAATCAGAACAAGCCGGTCTTCGTCAGCCATGATCGATATGGGCATCGTATTGATCTGGTCGAGTTTCACCCTGCTTACCATCAACTGATGAGCACGGCGGTGGAGCATGGCATCCCGTCGCTACCCTGGACTGATCCACAACCCGGCGCCCATGTTGTCCGCGCCGCCATGAGCTATCTGCACAGTCAGGCCGAAGCCGGTAGCGGATGCCCGTTGACCATGACCTTTGCCAGTGTGCCGGCGCTACGCGTGCAGCCGGATATCGCCGCCCAGTGGCTGCCGAAAATCCTTGCACGAGCCTATGACCCACGAAATATCGGCATGGCGCACAAGGCAGGCGTAACCATTGGCATGGCCATGACCGAGAAGCAAGGCGGTACCGATGTGCGCGCCAATACCACGCGGGCATATCCCGTTGGAGCGCCAGGTCCGGGTCAGGCTTACGAACTGGCCGGTCATAAATGGTTTTGTTCGGCGCCGATGTGCGATGCCTTCCTGACGCTGGCGCAGACCGACAAGGGCTTGACTTGTTTCCTGCTGCCACGCCATCGCCCGGACGACACCCGCAACGAGTTCTACATACAGCGCCTGAAGAACAAACTGGGTAACTGGTCCAACGCCTCCAGCGAAGTGGAATTCCGCGGGGCGTTTGCCTGGATGATCGGTGAAGAAGGTCGTGGTGTGCCGACCATCATCGAAATGGTTGCCATGACCCGCTTCGACTGTATGGTCGGCTCCAGTGCCCTGATGCGTCAGGCCTTGAGCCAGGCCGCGCATCATTGCGCTCACCGCAGTGTTGGCGGGCGGGTGTTGGCCGAACAGCCTCTGATGCAGAACGTACTCGCCGATCTGGCGCTGGAGAGTGAAGCGGCGCTGGCCTTGAGCATGCGCATGGGGCGCGCGCTGGATCATTTGGACGATCCGCACGAGGCGCGTTTCGCCCGGTTGGTGACGGCAGTGGGCAAATACTGGATCTGCAAACGGGCCCCGGCCATGATCAATGAGGCGGCGGAGTGCATGGGCGGCGCGGGGTATGTCGAGGACAGCATCCTGCCGCGGCTTTATCGTGAAGCACCGGTCAATTCCACGTGGGAAGGCTCCGGTAACGTGCAATGCCTGGACGTGCTGAGGGCGCTGTCCAAGGAGTCGGGCGTGCTGGATACCTTGTTCGCCGAGTTGGGCGACGGGCATGGCGATCAGGATCTGGCGATGCACATCGACGGCTTGAAAGCGGCGTTCCGGGATACCGGTGATATTCAATACCGCGCCCGGCAGTTAACCGAAGACATCGCCCTGGCTCTGCAGGCCAAACTGCTGCTTGAGGCGGGGAACGCGGCGGTCAGTGATGCATTTATTGCCAGTCGACTGGCGTCGCGAAGCTCGGTGTACGGCACCTTGCCAAGAGGCCTTGATGTGCAAGCACTGGTTGCGAGGTCTACCCCGATGGTTGGGTGAGGGACATAACCCGCCGGGATTGCCTCGCTCCCACAGGAATCACTGATGACGTGGGACCGGCTTCAGCCGGGAAGACGCCGGTACAGTCACTATATGTGTATCGCTCGATAGGTCTCTTTCCCGGCTAAAGCCAGTCCCACGTCGATTGTGGGCAAATGTGGAATCTCCCGAATTTCCGCACTACGCCACTAGTGCCTTCCCTTCACGATGCAGGCAAGATGGGCCACTGCAAGATCAGAAGGATACCAATCGTGACTGAAACTTTTATTGTCGTTGAAACGCCCGAACAAGCCGTGGATCGCCTTGCTGAACTGCACGAGCGCGCTACCCGTGCGCTGAGCCAGGCACTCAAGCGGTATCTGAAAGACCGGATCGAGCCTGACGCCGATCAGCGTGCCCTGTTCCGCTATCCAGAGTTGCGTCTGACTTATCACTGCCAAGGCGAAGTGCCGCTGACCACTCGCGCTTATGCCAAGGTTCAGTTGCCCGGCAACTACAGCGTGACCGTGACTCACCCTGCGGCCTTCCGCAAATACCTGCTCGAACAACTCGGGCCATTGATGAACGATTTCACGATTACGGTGGAAGTCGGCGTCAGTGAGCAAAACATCCCGTATCCCTATGTGGTTGAACAGGGCGACGAGCTGGCCGGTTCTGGCGTGACGGCTGCAGCGCTGGCGCGGGTTTTCCCCAGCACTGACTTGTCCGCTGCCACTGATGGCATCGCTGACGGTCTGTACGACTGGGCCAACACCGATCCGCTGCCGCTGGCCTTGTTCGATGCCGCCCGCGTGGACTTTTCCCTGCGACGTCTGGTGCATTACACCGGTAGCGACTGGCGTCATGTACAGCCTTGGATCCTGCTGACCAACTACCACCGCTACGTTGACCAGTTCATCGTTCATGGCCTGGAAAAGCTGCGCGAAGACCCGCGCTTTGTGCGCATGGTCCTGCCGGGTAACGTCATCGTCGAAAAGAGCATGGATCACGGCGAAGCGCAGGCCATTGTCGCCAGTGTGGTCTGGCATCGTTATCAAATGCCGGCTTATCACCTGATCGCTGAAGACGGTCATGGCGTGACGCTGGTCAACATCGGCGTCGGTCCGTCAAACGCCAAGAACATCACCGATCACCTGGCGGTGCTGCGCCCGCATTGCTGGTTGATGATCGGCCACTGCGGCGGCCTGCGCCAATCCCAGACCATTGGCGACTACGTGCTGGCTCACGCTTACATGCGTCGCGACGGGATTCTTGATCGCGTGCTGCCGCCTCATATTCCGATCCCGGCGTTGGCGGAAGTGCAGTTGGCTCTTCAGGAATCTGCAGCGCAGATCACTGGCGAGCGAGGCGACGATCTGAAGAAGCGTCTGCGCACCGGTACGGTTCTGACCTATGACGACCGTAACTGGGAACTGCGCTGGGCCCAGGAGCGGCCACTGATCAACCTGTCCCGAGCAGTGGCGGTGGACATGGAAAGCGGCACCATCGCCGCGCAGGGTTATCGTTTGCGTGTGCCGTACGGCACGTTGCTCTGCGTTTCGGACAAGCCGCTACACAGCGAAATCAAGCTTCCGGGCTCGGCCAACGCGTTCTATGAGCGTGCGGTCAGCCAGCATTTGAAGATCGGCATCGCAGCGCTGGATCTGATGCGTACTCAGCTCAACTCGCTGCATTCGCGCAAACTGCGTAGCTTCGATGAGCCGCCGTTCCGTTGATTAATTAGGTGATGAACGAAAGGGCCATTAAAGTGGCCCTTTCTGTTTTCCGAATACCGAAACTTTCATGTCCCGTACCCAGCGTCCTCCTGCTCGTCGCCCATCGCCTGCCAATGCCGGTTCAACCCGCCGTGTCGCCAAGGCTCCGCCCGCCGAGCCAAAGCTCATCCTGTTCAACAAGCCATTCGATGTGCTGACTCAGTTCAGCGATGGAGAAGGGCGAGCGACGCTCAAGGATTACATCGAGGTCCCCGGCATCTATCCGGCCGGGCGACTGGATCGGGACAGCGAAGGATTGTTGCTGCTGACCAATGACGGCCAACTTCAGGCGCGGATCGCTGACCCCAAACACAAGCTGCCGAAAACCTATTGGGTGCAGGTTGAAGGCGAGCCGAGTGAGGAGCAGTTGCAGCAACTGCGCGACGGCGTGCAGCTCAATGACGGCCCGACTTTGCCCGCTCAGGCTCGGCAACTGGATGAGCCGCAACTCTGGCCACGCGATCCTCCGGTACGGTTTCGCAAAAGCGTGCCAACCAGCTGGCTGGAGTTGATCATCAAGGAAGGTCGTAACCGCCAGGTCAGACGCATGACTGCGGCGGTGGGTTTACCGACGTTAAGGCTGGTGCGGGTGAGGATCGGCGACTGGACGATCGAAGGTCTGGATCAGGGGCAATGGCGGGAAGTGCCTGCGAAATTGTGAGGTAATAGCTTTAACTGTAGGAGTGAGCTTGCTCGCGATTCGGTTCCGCATGCGAAATATATGTGAATACTCTAACGCAATCGCGAGCAAGCTCACTCCTACAGATTCGGATCAGCGACGTAGCGGCTTTCAGCTCTCCAGATAAGCAATCACAACGGTCTTGATCACAAACGCCATGATCCCCAGGCCCAGCACGAAGAACAGAATGAGGGTGCCAAATCGTCCTGCCTTGGACTTCTTCGCCAGATCCCAGACGATGAAGCCCATGAAGCCAACCAGAAGGGTGATGAGGGTTGTCATCATCCATTGTTCGTAAACTTCGGGCTCCATCACTGCTCTCCAGCCAATCAGTTGCGCAGGTGTACCAAGGGAAGTTCTGTGCTGGCCAGCACCTGATTAAGCACGAAGCTCGATTTCACGCTGGTCACACCATCGATACGGGTAAGGTGCCCTAACAGCAGCTTTTGATAGTGGTCCATGTCAGCCACCACGACTTTCAACTGATAGTCCGCATCCATGCCGGTCACCAAACTGCATTCGAGTACCTGAGGCAGGTTGCGTATCTGCGCTTCAAAGTTCTCGAAGCGGTCGGGCGTATGTCGATCCATGCCGATCAGTACGTAGGCGGTCAGGTTAAGGCCAAGCTTTTTGCGGTCCAACAGCGCAACCTGTCTGACGATGTAGCCGTCGTCCTCCAATTGCTTGACGCGTCGCGAGCAAGGCGAAGGGGACAGACCGATTCGTTCAGCCAGCTCCTGATTGGAGATGCGCGCGTCACGCTGCAATTCCGCCAAAATACTCAGATCATATCGGTCGAGTTTGCTCACGAACTTCACCTTCCTGGGTTGTATTGCGCCGGATTATTCATCCGAAGCTAAAAATTGCGCAAGTAATGTTTTATCCGGCAATTTTAGCAATCCTGTGCCAGTGCCTCAGGCTTATGCTTTTAAACAGAATCACTGCCCGGACATAGCGTCCAGCGCGGCTCGCCCAATCAGGCCAGCTGCGGCCTCCAGCCCAAAAGGGTTGGCACGGCCCCCGGGCTACATACTGTCCAGAAGACGGCATGAGGTGAGCCGACGCCACAAGCGTTGAGCCAGGACGAAATTCCCAAAGGGGGACCGCGAGGTCCCCCTTTTTCTTTGTGCGCGGTTGTTTGCACACAGGAACATGTTCGCGCTAGTAGCGTGCTGATAGCATGCGGCGAACGGCGCACCAATAATGCAGTCTTAACCCCATACATCCGGCGTCCCTGTGAGGAAAGCATGAAATCGCGTATCTGGCATTTGGCAGGCTTGAGCCTGTTATGTGTAAGCATCAGTGCCCAGGCTTTGGCCGGGGATGACGCGCCACGTGATCAGATCCGTGGCAGCTCGGGCGCGGGTCAGCAGCGCGAGCAACCCAATGCTCCGCAGCAGATGCAGCAGATGCAGCAGCGCCAGCAACAGAACATGCAACAGCAACAGATCCAACAGCAGCGCGGTGTCGAGCGCCAACAGGATCAGCAGATGCGTGATGTTGAACGCCAACAGCAACAGCAGATTCAACAGCAACAGAATCAGCAACGGCAGGTCGAGCGCCAACAGCAGCAACAGATTCGTGATGTAGACCGCCAGCAACAGCAGCAGATTCAGCAGCAACAAATTCAACAGCGTCAGTCTGAGCGCCAGCAACAGCAGCAATTCCAACAGCAGCAGAATCAACAGCGGCAGTTGGATCGCCAGCAACTGGAGCAGCGTCAGAACAACCTGCCGATTCAAAGCGGCCCCGGCGAAGCGCGCCAGACGCAGCCGCCGCGTCAGGGGTATTACCAGGACCAGAACAATGGTTTTCGCGGCAGTCGGGGGGATAACCGTCCGAATGATCACTGGACCGGTCGTCCTGATGGCCACGGCAATGGCTGGGGGCCCGGCCCGCAATATCGTCCGGGTCACGTGATTGATCGTGTTCCGGGCAGCTATTCCCGAGTCCCGTATCGCGGTCTGGATTACTACTATTCGGACGGCTACTGGTACCGCCCGCAAGGCCCGCGCTATGTGATCGTGACGCCACCGTATGGTGTACGAGTGCGCAGCTTGCCGGCTTATTCACAGGAAGTCTGGATTGGCAGCTCACTGTTCTTTGTGGCCGCCGGGACGTACTACACCTACCAAGAAGATACACAGGATTATGTGGTGGCTTATCCGCCACAAAACGTCGAGCCGGTTTACACGCCGCAGACGCCGGTATCCAGTCCCTATGACCCGATCGCCTACCCGAACAATGGGCAGAGCGCCGAGCAGGTCGCTCAGGACAAATATGACTGCTATCGCTGGTCGGTAGATCAGAGCAGCTTCGACCCGGCCGACCCGAACTCGCCCAACGCACCGGCGATGATTCAGGTCTACCGTCGTTCGATGGTGGCTTGCCTGATGGGCCGCGGCTACACCATCAACTGATTTAGACTGCGGCTGGGCGCACGACTTCCTGCGGGTCGGCGTGCACCAGCACCTCGGCCTTCGGGTATTCGCTGTTGATCGCCGCCGCGGCCTGGTCACAGAGGCCGTGGGCGACAGACAGCGTCAGGCTGCCTGGCAACTCCAGATGCAGCTGCACAAACCAATGATTGCCGGAAATTCTGGTGCGCAGGTCATGAGCACCGAGTACGCCGGGCACACTGCACGCCAGCTTCAGCATTCTGTCGCTGACATCCACCGGCAGCTCCTGATCCATGAGCACCGAAACGGTTTCCCTGGCGATCTGGAAAGCACTCCACAGGATGTACAGAGAAATACCCAGGCCGAACCAGGCGTCAAGCTGCTGCCAGCCAAACCATGCCAACACCAGCGCCAGCAGAATGCCCATGTTCAGCAACATATCTGAGCGGTAGTGCAGTGAATCGGCGCGGATTGCAGCGGAACCCGTTTCCTTGATCACCTTGTGCTGAAACGTCAGCAGAGCAAACGTCAGCACCAGTGAAAGCAGCATCACGGCGATGCCCAGGCCGGGTGAGCCAATCGGCTCCGGGTTCTGAATGCGTTCTACAGCCTGAAAGCCGATCAAGCAGGCACTGACGGCAATGAATAGCGCCTGTGCCATCCCCGACAGCGCTTCCGCCTTGCCATGCCCATAACGGTGATCGTCATCGGCAGGCCGCAGTGCGTAATGCACCGCCAGCAGATTCAGAAATGATGCTGCTCCATCGAGCAGGGAGTCGGTCAACCCGGCTAGCAGGCTGACCGATCCACTGAGCCACCACGCCACCGCCTTGGCGATGATCAGGGTACTGGCGACCGCCAGCGATGCCCGGGTTGCCAGGCGCAACAAGCGGGCGTGTTCGAGGCTGGTGCTCATGGTGCTTCCTTCAAATTACAGTCAGGCCGACGGCGCGAGGCCCAGGGCCGCCAGTTGTTGCACGCTGCCACGATGCTGGATCAGGCGTGGATCGTTCAACGGCAGCGTGCGGCCCAGTTCGGTTTCCAGAATTGCCTGCAGCTTGCTGTTATCGACACTGCCATCGGCGTTCACGGCCGGTTGCAGTTTTTGCGGGTCGATCTGCGCGCTCTGACCATGCGGGAAGTAGATCGCGCCCGTAGCAAAGTCGACACCGAAGGCGATCAGCCCAGGGATTACGTAAAACAGCAGGCCGACAGCGTCGAGCACGGCAATCGCCGGATCAATCTTGCCATCGATCTGACCACGGCGATCGGGATAGAAAATGCTGCCGCATGCGGTGAGTTGGGTCAGCAGAGTAGCGACCACAACGCCGCCGATTAAACGAGAAGGAATGCGCATGAACATCTCCAGAAGTGAAGTGGCAACTATACAAGGCAAATAACGCAGAGCTATGACTATTGCGCGGTTCGGCGGTTCAGCAGTTACCCTCGTAGGACCGGCTTTAGCCGGGAGAGGGTCATTCCAGTCGCTGCATCCTTGTATGCTGGAACATTGCTCTCCCGGCTAAAGCCGGTCCTACGGATCGCTTGCCGACAATACAACGTCGATATTTACTCGCCCATCCATGCACTGCATATTGCTCACGCACTCAAAGGGAGACGAACAATGACAATCAGGGTTTTGGTGTTACCGGGGTTATTCAATTCGGGTGAAGCCCACTGGCAGTCGCAGTGGGAGCGGCAGTTCCCTGACCTGTACAGGGTTGAGCAAGAGGATTGGGAAACCCCGGTTGCGGCGGATTGGGTTGAACGTCTCAATCAGGAAATCACGGCAACTGACGGTGAAGTCGTGCTGGTCGGCCACAGTCTTGCGTGCACCCTGATTACTCGTTGGGCCCAGCAATATCCTGAGGCGCACAAGGTACGCGGTGCCTTGCTGGTGGCACCCAGCGATACCGAGGCAGACAGCTATCCATCGGGTACGAGCGGCTTTACGCCAATGTCGACGCAACGCCTTCCATTCCGGACGATCACGGTAGCCAGTACTGACGATCCTTACGTGACTCAGGAACGAGCCCGGTTCTTCAGTGAAGCGTGGGGCAGCGAGTTGGTCTGGCTGGAAAACGCTGGGCACATCAACGGTCAGACCGGATACGGACCTTGGCCGGAAGGCATTGAGTTGTTGTATCAATTGACGGGCGACTCTCGCTTTAAACTCAAGTGAGGGCTTGAAGGGCTGATAGCAGATTTAATGCCATCGGCACGTATAATCGGCCGCCTGTTCTGGAGCCGCCATGATTTCCCTGCCCATCGATGCCGTTTTACCCGACCTGCGCCAGGCGCTGTCCGAGCGCCATGAAGCGGTGCTCGAAGCCCCGCCCGGCGCAGGCAAGACCACTCGCGTGCCGTTGGCGCTGCTTGAGGAAACCTGGCTCGCCGGGCAAACCATTCTCATGCTCGAACCACGCCGACTGGCAGCGCGGGCAGCGGCCGAGCGACTGGCCAGTGAGCTGGGCGAGAAGGTGGGTGAAACCGTTGGCTACCGCATCCGTCTGGAAAGCAGGGTAGGCCCCAACACACGCATCGAAGTCGTCACCGAAGGCATTCTGACTAGGCGCTTGCAGGATGACCCGGCGCTGGAAGGCGTGGGTTTGCTGATCTTCGACGAATTTCATGAGCGCAGCCTGGATGCCGACCTGGCCTTGGCCCTGAGCCTCAACGGTCGCGATCTCTTCCGTGACGAGCAACCGCTGAAGATCCTGCTGATGTCGGCCACTCTGGAGGGCGAGCGCCTTTCGAGTTTGCTCGACGATGCGCCGGTGGTACGCAGCGACGGTCGGATGTTCCCGGTGCAGATGCAGTGGGGCCGACCGTTTCAGCCCGGCGAATTCATCGAGCCGCGGGTGGTGCAGACGGTGCTGGATGCGATCAATGATCAAAGCGGCAGCCTGTTGGTCTTTCTGCCAGGACAGGCGGAAATTCGGCGGGTCAATCAGCAACTGGCGGATGCCTTGGGCTCGCGACCCGACATCATGTTGTGCCCGTTGCACGGCGAACTGGATCTGAACGCCCAGCGCGCCGCCATTGAACCCGCACCCAAGGGCATTCGCAAAGTGGTGCTGGCGACCAACATTGCCGAAACCAGCCTTACCATCGACGGCGTGCGCGTGGTAATCGACGCCGGGATGGCGCGAGTTCCACGTTTCGATCCGGGCAGCGGCATGACTCGCCTCGACACTCATCGCATCTCCAAAGCCAGCGCGACACAGCGCGCCGGTCGAGCAGGGCGCCTGGAGCCGGGTGTGTGTTATCGGCTGTGGTCCGAAGCTCAACATGAGCAACTTGCTGCATATGGCGCAGCGGAAATCCTTCAGGCAGATCTCGCCGGTTTGGCCTTGCAACTGGCGCGCTGGGGTGTCACGCCGACGCAACTGGTCTGGCTCGATGTGCCGCCCGCTGCGGCCTATGGGCAGGCTCAGGATTTGTTGGTCCGTCTGGGCGCGCTGACCCGAGAACCGGGGCAAGAGCTCAAGCTTACGTCTCATGGTCAGGCCATGGCTGAGATGCCCGCTCACCCGCGTATCGCCCATTTGCTCCTGCGCGGTCAGGCGCTGGGCCTTGGCAGTCTGGCCTGCGATGTTGCTGCACTGCTTGGCGAGCGCGACATTTTGCGTGGTGCCGGTGCCGATCTGCACAGTCGTTTGACGCTGCTCGATGGCAGTGAGCGCGCTGCCCGTGGCGCTCAAGGTGGTGTGCAACGAGCGAAACAACTGGCTCGCCAATATCGCGGCTATTTACGTGGCGCTGCGACTGAGCCAGTCAGCGATCCAGAGCATCCGCGCTGGCTGGGCGCGTTGCTGGCGCTGGCCTATCCCGACCGTGTTGCGCAGCAGCGAAAAGCTGGCGGTGCGGAATACCGGCTGGCCAATGGTCGTGCGGCCTTGTTTGCCGAAGTCGATGCGTTGATGAAGCAACCGTGGTTGGTAGTCGCCGACCTTGGCAGCCGTCAGGGGCAACGCGAAGAGCGTATCTATCTGGCGGCAGAGTTCGACCCGGCATTGTTTGATTCAGTGTTGGCGGAACAAGTGGTTCAGCTCGACCAACTGGATTGGGATGAGCGCGAAGGTGTGTTCCGTGCTGAGCGCCAGCGCAAGGTCGGGGAATTGATCCTCAGTCGCGAGCCACTGACCGGGCTGGATGAGTCTGCCAAAGGTCAGGCGTTGCTGGCTTTGGTGCGGCGTAAAGGTCTGGAATTGTTGCCGTGGACGCCCGAACTGCGTCAATGGCAGGCGCGCGTCGGTTTGTTGCGCTCGCTGGATCTGCAGCAGAAAGACAGCAGCGAATGGCCGGATGTCAGTAACGCCGGTTTGCTAGAGCGGCTGGAAATCTGGTTGTTGCCGTATCTGGGCAAGGTGTCGCGGCTCAGCCATTTCAGCAATCTGGACTTGTCGTCGATCCTGCATAACCTGCTGCCGTGGCCGTTGCCCCAACGTCTGGATGAGCTGGCTCCGCATCACCTGAGCGTGCCGTCCGGGTCATCAGTGCGGCTGGATTACAGCGAACACCCACCGATTCTCGCCGTGCGCCTGCAAGAACTGTTTGGTCTGGCCGACACACCGCGCATCGCCAATGGGCGACAGATCGTCAAACTGCACCTCCTGTCCCCGGCCCGCCGTCCGGTGCAGGTGACGCAAGACCTGGCCAACTTCTGGCGCAGCACCTATGCCGAAGTGAAGAAGGACTTGAAGGGCAGGTATCCGAAGCACTACTGGCCGGATGACCCGCTGATTGCCGAGCCGACAGCGCGGATCAAGCCGAGGAAGTGAAGGCGCTTTAGGAGAGCGCCTTCTGTGCCTGCCACAACCCTATCGCGCAGCAAACACGGTCCCTGTAGGAGCGTACGAGCACCGCGAGGCCGCGATAGCGATTTGCCTGACACACCGCCATCGCTGCCTCGCGGTGCTCGTGAGCTCCTACAGATATTTGTTCAAGTTCGCGGAAACTCAGGGCAACGCCAGCAACAAAAAACAGCCAACTACATCAGATGGTTACGAGATGAATTCAATATGAAGGCATCAACTCACCGACCGCCCCAGAAACAACATCAAACGAAAATCTGTAATCCAGATTATTGATGTTTACAAAGAAGCACAGCTGCCCGGATACATAATAAACATCAGAAAAAATGCCTTGGCCAATTATAGATTTTGCAGCAGCACAGACATCCCACATCAGATCGCCGTCAGGCTTGATAATCAGGGCTTCATTTTCTTTTATATCAAATGGAGCAATCACAACCGCTATGCCAGTACCGTCCACTAATAATTCAGGAATCAGTTTCTGGGGATTTTCGATTTTGTGAGAACACCCAAGAAAAGACCATGCGACTCCCGTAGGCAAAGACTCCCACACGCTCAAGCCTTGAGAGTTGGCGCCGCGATCAGATGATCCAGGTTTGTTGATCACCGAATAGTTTTCAATAACGCTCATTTATCCACCATAACCACAGAGTGACACGCTCTTTCTGGGCGATTCCATGTTGCCTGCCAATACATTTCGTGGGAGCGAATTCATTCGCGAATGGGCCGGTACATCCGCAGCCTATGTATTGCCTGAAATACCGCATTCCTGACTGAATTCGGTCCTATAGGGAATATGAGACCCCGAGTATCAGCGTGCTGTCGTGGGACCGGCTTTAGCCGGGAAGAGGCCACTACAGTTACTAAAAATGTACCGTTAGACATATCGCTTTCCCGGCTAAAGCCGGTCCCACGACTTTCTCCTAAATGGCCTAAGGCAACACCGGCAACAAAAACCGTCCAATCACTGGCAAATGATTGGAAATCAGCAAAGTGTCTTCCTGGCGCACGGCAGCGCCGACACGCTTGAGTCGCGGGCTGAAAAACAGGTAATCCACCGTACGATCCGGGCCATTGACGCGGGGATCGTTGGGGAAGTGCGTGAGCCATTTCGAGCGATCAATGCCGCCGACTTCAACGTTGTTCGGGATCATCGGGTATTTGTCCCAGAGCACGTGCAACTGGCTGTCCGGCTGATACAACGAGCGCTGCTCGGCCGGCAGGCGCTGATATTGACCCAGCGGCAGCAAGTTGAAATCCCCACCTATCAGCCAGGGCGTACCGGTGGCTTCAAACTTGTCGAGCAGCTTGCTGGTCGCCTGGACTTGGCGCTGCATGGCGTCGTCGCCTTCGATAAAGGTGTCCAGATGGGTGTTGATCACCGCGAGATGGCCGCCGTCGCGCAGGGGCAGGTAACTCACCAGCAACGCGGGTTTACGCTGGAACTGGCGACTGATCAGGTTGGCGTCGCGAATCGGAAGCTGGATGCGTTCGGCCCGGTCGATTTCGAATCGGCTCAGGGTCGCGAGTTTCATGCCGACGCTGCCTGCGATGTGTCGATTCGGGACGAAATCAGCTTTCCAGTAAAACGCCTCGGAGCTGCAGGGATACAGGTCGGTGACGCGCTCTTGCAGCAGCGCCAGTTGATCGTCGTAGCCGGTGCTCTTCGCGCCGTCGTTCACTTCCTGCAGCAGGACGATGTCCGGCTGTTCGTCGCGAATCACCCTGGCGACTTCATCGAGATTGAAGGCGACATCTTCTGGCGTAGGTCGCTCGTCCGGGCCGCTGCCATCGGTCATGTCATACCAGAACACGTAACGCTTGCCCGCCAGATACTGGATGTTCCAGGTCATGACCTTGAGCGCTTGTCCCGGTATCAAACGCGGTGTTTTATCTGCAGGGGTACAGGCGACAGGCAATTCTTCACGGGGAGCAGGGCGCCAGGTCAGGGTGTAGACCAGCACCAGCAGCACGCCGGCCAGCAATACAAGAATCAGCATGAAACGGATCAAGCGGCTCATCGGCTCGGCTTAGAACGCGCTGCGTTCAGTCAAAGGTCGCGTTGCAGGGTTTTCGAAAAAAGCGCAAACCCGAGCATAGCCCGACTGGAACATGATTGGCAGCCTTCGTCTCTTTTACTCTAGCTCTTCAGGTTGTTCAGGTGGTTCGTTGAGCAGCATGAACAGACGAAACATCACCACGCTGGTGAACAACTGCAGGAAGCTGCTGACTATGTTGATCAGCAAAATGGCCGCCTCATTTGGCGGCTCGGGCAGCAGGAGATATGCGCCCCCTTCAAGCAGCGACAGGGGAATATAAATGCATAGCACGCAGGTCAGAATGCGCACGAAATGGCCCTTGCTCATCTCGAAGCTCGCGCGCATCGCCATCAGCGGCGTCAGGCCACGTAGCACCAGCAGGTATTCCGAGAACACCAGTTTGATCATCACCCAGATGCCGGGAAGGATGAACAGTGACAGACCAAACATGATCAGCAGGGTGCTCAGTGCCGAGAGTACGGCAAAGGTCGGCCACATGCGCAGCGCCATGGCGAGCAGGTCGCGCGGTCCAGGCTGATCTCCACCACGGCTGCGTGCATCCATGAACAGGATCAATGCACAGGTATAGAGCGGATAGAACAACAGACCGATCAGTAGCTCGTAAGTCGATGAGGTACTGGCCGTCAGCGAACTGCTCGGCGCCTGCTTGGCCAGCGCCTCAACGATCACCAGCGGCAGACACAGCACCAGAATGCTCGTCAGGTTGCGCCGGAAAAAGTACAGGGAGTCGGTAAGAATCGTCAGCGGGTTCATTAGGATCGGGTCGCAGAAAAAGCAGTCGGTCACTTTAGCTGGCTAACCAGGCACCGGCCAGAGCCTTCTTAACATTTGCGACAGTCTATTGAAACGCCCTGGATTAGCCCCATTACCTTGCTTACGCGTTGGCTATCCGGCCAGGCGAAGATTTTTAACGGCAATCTAACGAGGTCGCCATGAACAGCGAAGAGCAAACCCTGATCGATGGTCTTTTCAGCAAACTGAAAAGTGCCGAAACCAGCTCAGCCCCCCGTGACGTAGAGGCTGAAGCCAGGATCAAGGAGCATCTCAACCAGCAGCCCGCCGCACCTTATTACATGGCGCAGGCGATTCTGGTGCAGGAAGCGGCAGTGAATCAGCTCAACCAGCAGGTCAAAGAGCGCGATGAGCAAATCCAGCGTTTGCAGGCTGAACTTCAGCAGGCGAAGGCCCAAGGACCTTCGGCTCCGGCGCAGGGCGGTGGTGGGTTTCTGTCGAGCATTTTCGGCGGTGGCGGCAATCGTCCGCAGCCTCAGCCGCAGCAGTCATTTTCTCAGCCGCCAGCGTCGTCCGGTGGTGGCTGGCGCGACGGCCCATCCAGCCCTCCGCCTTATAACGCTCCGCAAGGTAATCAGGGTAATTATGCCGCTCCGCAACAGCAGGCTCCACGCGGTGGCGGTTTTCTCGGTGGCGCGTTGCAAACCGCAGCCGGTGTCGCCGGTGGTGTAATGCTGGCGCAGGGTTTGAGCAGCATGTTCGGCAATCACAACCAGCCTGAAGAAGTTGTGGAAGTCATCAAAGAAGAGCCTGCTCAGGTTGCTGATCATAGCCCTCAGGATTCAGGTGGCGGCTGGAACGATAACCAGGAGAGTGTGACCAGCAACGATTCATACGGCAGCGATCAAGGCGGCTGGGATGACGGCGGTTTTGATGGCGGGGATGATGATTCGTTTGTTTGATTCAGCTATCCAGATGTATTTCCAGGAGGCGTTTTACTCAGACACCCACCTGCCGCGCTGAAATACGGTACCTGTG
>NZ_JACONW010000006.1 GCF_014357575.1 Pseudomonas folii
GGAGTTTTTCGTTCTGTCTGCGCCAGAAGAGGTGCGAATTATAGAGAGATCTGAGAGGCCGTCAATAGCTAATTTGTGCTTTCCATGAAAAACCTTATAAAGCCCTTCTTCTATATAGAGAGCCTATATATAGAAGCGCTACAGCACACCAGCCTGCTGCAGTCTGACCACTTCCGGCGTCGACAACCCCAATATGCGCTCCAGCACTTCTGAAGTGTGCTCACCCAACAAAGGCGGCGCACGCCGATATTCAACTGGCGTCACAGACAGCCGTATGGGGCTGGCCACTTGAGGCACACTCCCGCCCAGCGCATGGGGCATGTTCATCGCAAGCCCTCGCGCCTGCACATGCGGATCATCAAACACCTGAGCCAAATCATTGATAGGCCCGCAAGGCACACCCGCAGCCTCCAGCTCGCTCACCCACTGTGCAGTGGTCTTGAATACGGTCGCCTGACGAATCAGAGGGATCAACTCCGCCCTGTTGGCGACCCGCAGCTTGTTAGTCAGGAATCTTGGATCGTCCGCCCACTGCGCCTGCCCGGCCACTTCAGCGAACTTCCTGAACTGGCCGTCATTACCCACTGTCAGGATGAAGTCGCCATCAGCCGTGGGGAAGTCCTGATAAGGAACGATGTTCGGATGCGCATTACCCAAACGAGTAGGAGCAACGCCGGTAGTCAGGTAGTTCAACGCCTGATTTGCAAGACAGGCCACCTGCACATCCAGCAACGCCATATCGATATGCTGACCAAGCCCGCTCTGATCACGATGCACCAAGGCAGCCAGTATCGCTGTGCTTGAATAGACTCCGGTCATCACATCTGTCAGTGCAACCCCCACCTTCACCGGACCGCCCCCCTCCTGATCATCAGCACGCCCGGTCAGGCTCATCAAACCACCCAGCCCCTGAATCATGAAGTCGTACCCTGCACGCTTCGCATAGGGGCCGGTTTGTCCAAAGCCGGTTATAGAGCAATAGATCAGACGCGGATTGATTGCGTTAAGTGAGGCGTAATCCAGTCCGTAAGCAGCCAGACCGCCGACCTTGAAGTTCTCGATCAGGATGTCGGACTTTGCTGCCAGCTCCCTGACCAACTTCTGCCCCTCAGGCAACGTGAAGTCGATGGTGACGGACTGCTTGTTCCGGTTAGCCGACAGATAATAAGCCGCCTCACTGGTGCTCTCGCCCTGAGCACCCTTCAGAAATGGAGGCCCCCACGCGCGAGTGTCATCACCACTGCCCGGCCGTTCGACCTTGATGACCTCGGCTCCCAGATCAGCCAGTATCTGCCCCGCCCAGGGCCCGGCCAGGACACGAGATAAATCCAGCACGCGGATATGCGATAGCGCCCCCATTGCCGACCTCCTTAATAGAAGGCCTGAATGCCGGTCTGCGCACGCCCGAGAATCAGCGCATGTACGTCATGAGTCCCCTCGTAGGTATTTACCACCTCAAGGTTGACCAGATGCCGGGCAATGCCGAACTCATCGGAGATACCGTTACCGCCCAGCATGTCGCGAGCCATACGGGCGATGTCCAGAGATTTGCCGCAGGAGTTACGCTTCATGATCGAAGTGATTTCAACCGCTGCCGTGCCCTCATCCTTCATACGCCCCAGACGCAGACAGCCTTGCAGCGCCAGAGTGATCTCAGTCTGCATGTCCGCCAGCTTTTTCTGGATCAACTGATTGGCCGCCAATGGACGCCCGAATTGCTGACGATCCAGGGTGTACTGCCGCGCCGTGTGCCAGCAAAACTCGGCCGCCCCCAAAGCGCCCCACGAGATGCCATAACGAGCCGAGTTAAGACACGTAAAGGGCCCTTTAAGGCCGCGCACATCCGGGAAGATATTTTCTTCAGGGACAAAGACGTTATCCATGACAATCTCGCCGGTGATGGAGGCGCGCAGACCGACCTTGCCATGGATAGCCGGCGCACTCAGCCCGGCCCAACCCTTCTCAAGCACAAAGCCGCGAATGTCACCCTCATCGTCCTTACCCCAGACCACGAACACATCGGCGATCGGACTGTTGGTGATCCACATCTTGCTGCCTGAAAGCCTGTATCCGCCGTCGACTTTCTTTGCCCGGGTAATCATCGCACCAGGGTCAGACCCGTGATTAGGCTCCGTCAGACCAAAGCAGCCAATCCACTCGCCGGACGCGAGCTTTGGCAGATACTTCTGCTTTTGCGCCTCAGTACCGAACTCGTTGATAGGGACCATGACCAGCGAGGACTGCACGCTCATCATGGAACGGTAACCCGAGTCGATGCGCTCGACCTCTCGTGCAATCAATCCATAGCAAACGTAATTGAGGCCGCTGCCGCCATACTCTTCCGGGATAGTCGCACCGAGCAGGCCGATATCACCCATTTCGCGAAAGATCGCAGGATCGGTCTGCTCATGGCGAAAGGCTTCAAGCACTCTGGGCGCCAACTTGTCCTGGGCGAACTGCGCCGCGCTTTCTCGCACCATGCGCTCTTCTTCCGTGAGCTGTTGGTCCAACAGCAGGGGATCGATCCAGTTAAAGCTTGCCTTGCCAGCCATGAGCCATCCTCAATCATTGAAATAGTTATGGGTTGATCCTAGACCTGACACGACGACCTCACAAACGATGAATCTGCACGCTATTGTGCTAATTTCTCACTCCGAGATTCATAACAAGACCCATATCGGCTGTGATTAGTGAGGGCTGCGTACATGCGTCGCAAAATTCCCAGCACCGCTGCACTCGTCAGTTTCGAGGCCGCCGCTCGCCATGAGAGCTTCACCAAAGCCGCTGACGAACTGTCCCTGACTCAAAGCGCCATTTGCCGACAGATCGGCAGCCTCGAATCCTTCCTCGGCATAGAACTGTTCCGACGCTCTCGGCGGGGCGTGAAGCTGACCGACGCGGGCTTGTCCTACAGCAGGCGTGTCGCGACGCAACTGGACGCGGTAGAGCGCGACACCTTGTCAGTGATGGGCAACCAAGGCGCCAACGCGATTGAGCTGGCAGTCGTACCGACGTTTGGCACCCAATGGCTACTGCCTCGCCTGAAGGACTTCCAGCAGAACCAGCCCGACGTCACGGTGAACCTCACCAACCGAACCCGACCGTTTCTGTTTGCCGATACTGATTTCGATGCCGCTATCTACTTTGGTGATGCCGAATGGCCAGGCACCGAGTCCTACCGGCTGATGGGTGAAAACCCCGTCCCGGTCTGCAGCCCCGCTCTATTAGGCAAACGGAGCCAGTTCTCCCCAGCAGAAATCGCGACTCTACCGCTGCTGCAACAGACCACCCGCCCCTACGCCTGGCGACAATGGTTCAGCGGACTGGAGATGAACGTCGCACGGGACATGACAGGCCCGCGCTATGAGCTGTTTTCCATGCTAGCCCAAGCTGCCAGCCACGAAATGGGCATCGCCCTGATCCCGCCCTTCCTTATACAGCGCGAGCTGAAAGAGCAGCGACTCGTGATCGCCAACCCGCACGCACTCGCCAGCCCCAAGGCCTACTACCTGATGATTCCGGTGCGCAAAGTGGAATCGGCTTCACTAGGCGCATTTCGAGACTGGCTTGTAGAGCAAGCCAGGACTTATGAGCGTGAAAGCTCTAAAAAAGCCTGATAGTTGTGTAGTCATGCCCTCACAAAACCTACAGATATAAGTTTTTGTCGCATAAAGACTCTCCTATCTCCGCATGAAAAATAAGGCCTCTAAGCCACAAACTGCCTGATGCCCAGCCCGATTCTTCCTCAAAATCCCTGATTCCAGAACCGGATTCAGGGTTTTCTGATATTTCGACTACTTTCCCTGTAAGGCCCAGCAATTAAGGGCTCGCAGCCGAATGCTGCGACATTTGGTCACGGGATGACTTGTAGTTAATTTATCGTCTCGTTACAAAATGAATTGAAGGTACCAAACTTCGCCTGCAAAATGCCGCGCCCCGCCCGGAAATGGCGGGATCATGCTGATCGGCAGCCCCAGTCGTACTTGCTGAAGTGCGCTGGCCTAATTGAAGAAAACAAGAAGATCACGCAGGAGATTACACGTGCACATTGGCGTTCCTCTGGAGACCCAGTCGGGTGAAAAGCGGGTTGCTGCAACCCCCGAAACCATCAAGAAGCTGATCGCCCAAGGCCATCGGGTTACGGTGCAAAGTGGAGCGGGCATCACTGCCAGCGTCACGGACAGCGCTTACCAGGCAGCAGGCGCCACCATTGGCACCGCCGCCGATACGCTGGCTGCCGAGCTAGTGCTCAAGGTCTGCGCGCCGAACGACAGCGAACTGGCGCAGATCAAGAGCGGCGCGATCGTTGTCGGGATGCTTAACCCCTTCAATAGCGAAACCATCGGCAAGATGGCCGAGCAAGGTGTCACCGCATTTGCTCTGGAAGCCGCGCCGCGTACTTCCCGCGCGCAGAGCCTTGATGTGCTGTCGTCCCAGGCCAACATTGCGGGCTATAAGGCCGTTTTGCTGGGCGCTCATCACTATCCGCGTTTCATGCCGATGCTGATGACCGCAGCGGGCACAGTCAAAGCTGCGCGAGTACTGGTACTCGGCGCTGGCGTGGCTGGCCTGCAAGCGATTGCCACTGCCAAGCGCCTGGGCGCCGTGGTTGAAGCTTCCGATGTCCGCCCTGCCGTGAAGGAGCAAATCGAATCTCTGGGCGCCAAGTTCATCGACGTGCCTTACGAAACCGATGAAGAGCGTGAGTGTGCCGTCGGTGTGGGTGGTTACGCCCGCCCGATGCCTGCCAGCTGGATGCAGCGTCAGGCGGTTGCAGTTCACGAGCGCGCCAAGCAGTCGGACATCGTCATCACCACCGCACTGATCCCGGGCCGCAAAGCGCCGGTATTGCTCAGCGCCGAAACCGTGGCCGAGATGAAGCCCGGCTCTGTGGTGATCGATCTGGCTGCTGCACAAGGCGGCAACTGCCCGCTGACTGTGGCTGATCAGGTCGTTGTCGAGCACGGCGTCACGCTGGTGGGTTACACCAACCTGCCCGCGCTGGTCGCCGCAGACGCATCGGCCCTGTACGCCCGCAACCTGCTGGACTTCATGAAGCTGCTGTTCGACAAGGACGGTCAGCTGCACATCAACCTGGAAGACGACATTGTTGCCGCGTGCCTGATGTGCCGCGACCGCCAAGTCATCCGCAAGAACGGCTGAGGATAAAACAATGGAAGAGCTGATCTCCCCAGGTATCTACAACCTGATCATTTTCGTGCTGGCGATCTACGTCGGCTATCACGTGGTCTGGAACGTAACGCCAGCACTGCACACACCGCTGATGGCCGTGACTAACGCCATCTCGGCGATTGTCATCGTCGGCGCGATGCTGGCCGCTGCGCTGACCGTCACGCCGCTGGGCAAGACGATGGGCACCCTGGCCGTGGCTTTGGCTGCCGTTAACGTATTCGGTGGCTTCCTTGTCACCCGACGCATGCTGGAAATGTTCAAGAAAAAAGCGCCGAAAGCCAAAGATGAGGTAGCGAAGTAATGAGCATGAACCTCGTCACCTTGTTGTACCTCGTTTCGGCGATCTGCTTCATTCAGGCTCTCAAAGGCCTGTCGCACCCGACCACTTCACGCCGCGGCAACCTGTTCGGCATGCTCGGCATGGGTCTGGCCGTCGTGACCACCATTGGCCTGGTTTACAAACTGGCAGCCCTGTCCGACACCTCGGCTGGCATCGGCTATATCGTAATCGGCCTGCTGGTGGGTGGCACCGCGGGTTCGATCATGGCCAAGCGCGTTGAAATGACCAAGATGCCTGAGCTGGTTGCTTTCATGCACAGCATGATCGGCCTGGCAGCAGTGTTCATTGCCATTGCAGCAGTGGTAGAGCCGCAGTCGCTGAACATCGTGAAAAACCTGGGCGATGCTATTCCTGCGGGCAACCGTCTGGAGCTTTTCCTGGGCGCGGCGATTGGTGCAATCACCTTCTCCGGCTCGGTCATTGCGTTCGGCAAGCTGTCCGGCAAATACAAGTTTCGCCTGTTCCAGGGCGCACCGGTACAGTTCGCCGGGCAGCACAAGCTGAATCTGGTATTGGGTCTGGCTACCCTGGCGTTCGGCCTGTTCTTCATGTTCACCGGCAACCTCGCCGCGTTCGCCATCATGCTGGCCTTGGCCTTCGTGATCGGTGTACTGCTGATCATCCCGATTGGCGGAGCCGACATGCCTGTCGTCGTATCGATGCTCAACAGCTATTCGGGCTGGGCAGCGGCCGGTATCGGTTTCTCGCTGAACAACTCGATGCTGATCATCGCTGGCTCTCTGGTGGGCTCTTCCGGTGCGATCCTGTCGTACATCATGTGCAAAGCCATGAACCGCTCGTTCTTCAACGTGATTGGCGGCGGCTTCGGCGGTGCGACTGACGATGCAGGTCCGGCAGGCGCCAAAGAAGCCCGCCCGGTGAAGTCCGGCTCGGCCGACGACGCAACCTTCCTGCTGACCAACGCCGACACCGTGATCATCGTTCCGGGCTACGGCCTGGCAGTTGCCCGGGCGCAGCACGCGCTTAAAGAGCTGACCGAGAAGCTGACTCACCACGGCGTGACAGTGAAGTACGCGATCCACCCGGTTGCCGGACGTATGCCAGGCCACATGAACGTACTGCTCGCCGAGGCCGAAGTGCCTTACGACCAGGTGTTCGAGATGGAAGACATCAACTCCGAGTTTGGTCAGGCGGACGTGGTGCTGGTGTTGGGTGCCAACGACGTGGTCAACCCGGCAGCCAAGAACGACCCTAAATCGCCAATTGCGGGCATGCCGATTCTGGAAGCCTTCAAGGCCAAAACCATCATCGTCAACAAGCGCTCGATGGCCAGCGGTTATGCTGGTCTGGATAACGAGTTGTTCTATCTGGACAAAACCATGATGGTCTTCGGAGACGCCAAAAAGGTGATCGAGGACATGGTTAAGGCGGTCGACAACGCGTAGTCTCCAGGCGCGTTTAACCCGAGCCCCGGCGCGAAAACGCCGGGGCTTTTTACATTCTGCGCAACAGTGTTTTGCTTTGAAACCCGCTAATTAGAGCCTCCAATGCGACCTTGGTAGCGGGACGAACACAGTCCAACTCTCTAGACTTGGACTTCGCTTCCACCTCCGAGACAAGAATCCCATGTACCGTGATCGTATCCGCTTGCCCTCTCTGATGAATAAGGTCATGAGCGCGGCCGACGCTGCCGCCTTGATTCAGGACGGCATGACCATTGGCATGAGCGGCTTTACCCGAGCAGGTGAAGCCAAAGCCGTACCCCACGCACTGGCCGAGCGCGCAAAGCTGTCGCCGCTCAAGATCAGCCTGATGACCGGCGCCAGCCTGGGCAACGACCTGGACAAACAACTGACCGAAGCCGGCGTGCTGTCGCGTCGCTCGCCATTCCAGGTCGACAGCACCCTGCGCAAGGCTATCAACGACGGCTCGGTGATGTTCATCGACAGCCACCTGTCTGACACGGTCGAGCAACTGCGTAACCGGCAGATCAAGGCCGTGGATCTGGCAATCATTGAGTGCGTAGCGATTACCGAAGACGGCCATCTGGTACTCAGTACCTCAGTGGGCAACTCCGCCAGCTTTGCGATCCTGGCCAAGGAAGTCATCGTCGAGATCAACCTCGCTCAGCCTCTGGAGCTTGAGGGCCTGCACGACATCTACATTCCTTCCTATCGCCCTACCCGGCTGCCCATTCCAGTGCTGCAAGCTGACACGCGCATCGGCAATCCGGCGGTACAGATCGATCCGGCAAAAATCGTCGGCATCGTGATCAGCAACCAACCCGATTCGCCCTCAACGGTATTGCCTCCGGATCAGGACACCCAGGCGATCGCCAATCACCTGGTGGAGTTCTTTAAAAACGAAGTGCGCGAGGACAGGCTGACCAACAAGCTGATGCCGCTGCAGGCAGGGATCGGCACCATCGCCAATGCCGTCATGCATGGTCTGGTGGACTCGCCTTTCCACGACATGACGATGTATTCCGAGGTCCTGCAGGACTCGACATTCGAACTGTTCGACGCGGGCAAGCTGAGTTTCGCATCGGGCAGCTCCATGACCCTGTCGGCCAGCAAACACGCTGAAGTATTCGCCGACTTCGGGCGCTACAAGTCGCGCTTGATGTTGCGCCCGCAAGAGATCTCTAATCACCCGGAAATCATCCGGCGCCTGGGCATCATCGGCATCAACACCGCGCTTGAGTTCGACCTGTACGGCAACGTCAACTCCACCCATGTGTGCGGCACGCGCATGATGAACGGCATTGGTGGCTCCGGCGATTTTGCCCGCAACGCGCACTTGGCCATTTTCGTGACCAAATCCATTGCCAAAGGCGGCGCGATTTCCAGCGTCGTGCCGATGGTCAGCCATGTGGACCATACCGAGCATGACGTGGACATTCTGGTGACCGAGCAAGGCCTGGCGGATTTGCGCGGCCTGGCACCCCGGGAACGCGCCCGAGTGATCATCGACAACTGCGTACATCCAGCTTACCGGGACGCTCTCAACGCTTACTTTGCTGCCGCTTGCCTTAAAGGGGGACACACCCCGCATGTGCTCCGCGAAGCACTGAGTTGGCACTCTCGCCTGGACGAAACAGGGAGCATGCTTCCCGTCTAAAGCAAACAGTTGCGAGGCAGCAATACAGTTTTCTGCCTCGCAACCCGACCAAAAAAGCCAATACTGAAAAAACTGTACTGCTGTACCGGTCATTTGAAGGGGGTAAAACAGGGTTTCACCAAATCAGCGCACAAAATGCACCAAAAATGTGCAGACCGATACAGTTGCCCCAAATAGGAACAAAACAGTGCCTTTAAACAGTTAACTGAACTCGCACAATACAGTTGAACTGTGTCTAGAGAGACTGGCCAACTCGGAGGAAGATGGGCACCAGTTAAATCACTCTCTAGCCCGCCACAAGCGGAAGGATGCACACCATGGAACGTACACTCAGTTCCGACCTTTTCCACGAAAACACCGCTACAACCGCAAAAGCTGCATGGCCTCTTCGCGCTTTCGCTAACCTGATGCTTTGGCAACGTCGCCTGTCCAGCCGCCACCAATTGGCCCGCCTGGATGCACGTCTGCTGGCTGACGCAGGTATCAGCGAATCGCAACGTTACGAAGAGCTGAGCAAGCCGTTCTGGCGCTAACTGGCGCACGCTGGTCCTGACCTTCCAAGGTCACTCACCAGCAACCCGAATTGCTTCATACAAGACCCGTCGCAGGTAACTGCCGACGGGTTTTGTCATTTCTGGAACGTCAAAAACTCTGGCCTCGCCTTGTAGGAGCTGCCGAAGGCTGCGATGGCGGTATGTCAGCTTCAAAGCATTCGCAGCCTTCGGCAGCTCCTACAGGGAGTGCGCTCCCATTCGCGGTATTGGATGGAGGTAAACGGCTAAAGACCGAAATCAAAGCTAAACAGCCCGAACAAGTACAGTTATTTAAAGCCAACATAAAACAGGTACAGTTTGTTATAAATCCCTCGACCTTCACTCCGCCACTTCACCAACTAACGCCAAGCGCGTCAGTGCTAAAAAGCCAAAACCACCACGCATGGATACGCGCATGACCCATTCTCCACCCAGCCAGCCTTCAAGCTTTGGCGCCTTCTGCATCGCAAGCCTGCTGCTTTCGGTCTCATATGGCTCAACCTTCCTCCTGACGCTACTGATCAAATCCTTCGGCGGGGATGAGCGTTATGCGGGCCAGGTGATTTCCGTCGCGATGATCAGCACTATTGCAGCCGTGCTGGGCTCTGGGCATCTGACGGATAAATGGGGACCTGCGCGCTGTATAGCGTTGGGGGCAAGCTTTCTGGCGGCGGCGTCCTTGGGATTCGCGACTGCAGACAGCCTCGGCCCGTGGCTGATGGCCTGCGCCCTGATGCTCGGCCTCGGCTGGGGAGTCTTCTATACCCTGGGGCCCATTATGGTGGCGGGCATGGTTGAACCTGCCCGCCGCAGCCATAGCTTCGCATTGCTATCGGGCAGCATGCTTACGGGTATTGGCACAGGGCCTTTGGCGGGAAAGCTGGCAAGCATCTTCGGGCTACCGATACAGACAGCTTTTTTCTGTGCTGCGGCCATGGCAGTGGCAGGCGGGATGTACTTCTGGCGCACAGGACAACGCCAGATCATCAACCGTACAGACCGCGCACAAATCAGCTTCGGTTCGGTACGCAAAGTGCTGACGTCCAGAGCAGCTTTTTCGATTCTGATGGTGGGCCTGGGTGGCGCGATCTTCGGTGGCCTGGGCAGCTTTCAGACCAGCTACGCCTCAAGTCTGGGGCTTGATTACTCGATGTTTTTCGTCTGCTTCATGGGGGCGGCCATCTGCTGCCGCTTGCTGATTGCGAGCTGGGTGGTCAAGCGCAACCCTTTTGCGGCGTCCTGCGTGTTGAGCGCCATCATGCTGATTGCCGTCATCGGCTTTGGACAGTGGGTTCACGACAGCCTGAGCTACGGCGTGGCGGCTGCAATGCTCGGCGTCGGTTATGGGCTCAACTATTCGGTCATTAACGGGCTTGCTGCCAACGAAGCGCCATCGGGGCTTACCGCGCAGTCATTAGTGCTTTTCAGCCTGGCGTATTTTCTGGGCGTGTTCGGCTTTCCTTTCATTGCTGGCAAACTCATCGTTCACGGCGGGGTCAATGGAATGCTGTTCAGCACCGGCTTGATTGCCCTGCTGGTCTGGGTCATCAGCCTGGGCAGATGGCTCAACGACGCTCTGTTGGAAAATGCACGTAGAATATAGGAAACACCCTCCACAGCGCCGCCATGCTAGGCTTGGGCAGTCCCGTACCATGAGTTCTGTCACGGCCTTCACGAAACAGCCGGGTTACCCCATGTTTCTTTAATATCGCTTTCTGTTCCAATGGAGTCCGATCATGTCCCGTCTTCGCTTGCTAGGTGCCGCTGTCCTGCTGACTGCTGCTACCGGCGCCAATGCCACCAGCTTTGTTGTAACAACAGATGCCATGGTGCGCACCGTTGATTCAACGACCAACGCTACTTCTGACGTCAGCTCTTCCTTCAGGGACGACAAAATCGTTCGCGAAGCCCGCGATGACGCCGCCACGTTTGTAGGCAGCGCCGGTGAAATCCGTGGCGCCCGCCTGGAAAATGCTTTCCAGCACATTCGCCAGATCGCACCACAACTGCAAGCTTCTGACGCTCAACTGGCCCAAGCCATTCTGGCCATCTGACGTCGCGCCCTGACAGCCCGGGCATCCGCTCAGGCTGTCAGGCTGGCTCTAGACCGGCCATTGCGCTAGCCTTGCGACTCGTTTTTGCAAGTGTTAGAGAGCCATGCGTTTACTGCCGCTGCTGTTCATCACCCCGATAACGTGCCTGCTCTGGACCGCACCGGCCCAGGCGCTGGATACCACCACGCAATCTTTGGTCATAACAGGCTACGTCACCAGCAAAGTGACGACCGCGCCCTTTGATAGAAAGCTGATTGTTGCCGCGCAGGATGATGCTGCGGCTTTTGTCGCCAGTGACGGCGAACTGCTGGGAGCACGCCTGGAATCAGCGCTAACGGCCCTGCGCCAGGCTGATCCAAAACTTAGTGTCAGCGACCTCGAACTCGCGCAAGCAATCCTCGTCCAATAGCCACTTCACCTCTTCTGCATTACTTGGAGACCTTCCATGCGTACCCCCCTGATTGCTGCCACCCTGGGCCTGTTTTTGCTGGCTGATGTCGCTCAAGCACAAACCGTCGTGCAGACCAGCAACATCATCGTGCGCGCTTTCGGTCGCACCATCGACTTCACGTCCGACACCACCACCTCGATCCGCGACTCCAAAATCGTGGTCCAGGCCAAGGACGACGCGGCCAGCTACGTTGCCAGCGGTGGCGATATCCACGGCGCGCAACTCGACGCAGCGTTCGACATGCTGCGCACCCGCCTGCCAGAAGCGCGCGGTGCCAGTGATCAAGTGCTCGCCGAAGCCATTCTCGCTCTGTGAGGCGCCTTTGCGTCTGGCTGCTGGCAGGCGCATTGTCTCTGCTTGGCACGTCTGCCTTCGCTGACCTGAGCCTGTCGCTGGATGCCAGCGACCTCAGCCCTGCGCAGCAAAAAGCCACCCAGACGCTACTGGATGAAGCGCTCGGTGCCCTGCCGCCCAGCTTTGTCAAAGATCTGGATCGAAGTGTCGACGTGCGTTGGTCCACCGACATGCCTGCCAATGCATATGGCCAGGCATCCGGTCCCTATCGCCTCGACCTCAATACCAATCTGCTGGCGGGATTGACCGACGGCAGCGCCGCGACCAAACAGACCAATCGCCCCCACGGCACGGTGCGCAGAGAAATGCTCGCCACCGTGCTGCACGAGCTGACTCACATCTACGACCGCGCGCGCCTTTGGTCACCGGCCCAACGCTCGGTGATCTTCCAGTGCGGACGACGCAGTAGCTCGCTGGGAAAAGTCGGCTTGCCTGATTACTGCCGGGGCCAGACTGACCGCCGCTTCACGCTGAGCGATGACCCGCGCCTGCTGGACCTGGCAGGCTGGCCGCAATACGTCGGCCGCCGCGGTGATCGCGAAGAACACAACGGCCAGGTTGCACGCAGCCCAGACATCTATGAAACCACCAGCCCGCTGGAATTCGTTGCGGTCAACATGGAGTACTTCCTGCTCGATCCGGCCTATGTCTGCCGTCGTCCAGCGCTGTACGCCTACTACAAAGAACAATTCGGCTGGGCACCTGCCGCAAAAGAACAGTGCCCGTCGTTCTACCCATACCTGAACGCAGGCAACGACTTCGGTCGTGAGCCACTGGGCAAACTCGACCCCGAGCGGGTGTATGAGGTGGATTACCTGCTGGCCGAAGCCAACCAGAACATGATGAGCCGCTGGGGCCATAGCATGTTGCGGCTGGTCATCTGCAAACCCGGCCGTCCACGTGGACCCGACTGCCGCCTCGATCTGGACCAACATCTGGTGCTGTCGTATCGCGCGTTTGTCGGTGACGTTCAACTGTCCAGTTGGGACGGTCTGATGGGTGCCTACCCGTCACGGCTGTTCGTGCTGCCACTGGCACAGGTGATCGATGAATACACCAAGACCGAACTGCGCAGTCTGGCTTCGGTGCCGCTGAAACTGTCCCGTCCGGAAATCGAAGGACTGGTGCAGCACGCCGCTGAAATGCACTGGAGTTACGACGGCAACTACTTCTTCCTGTCCAACAACTGCGCCGTGGAAAACCTCAAACTGCTGCGCAGCGGCACCCACAATCCCAAGCTGGTCGACCTGGACAGCATCCTGCCCAACGGCCTGCTTGAGGTGCTTAAAGGCCGAGGCCTGGCCGACACCAGCGTGCTGGATGATCCCAAGGAAGCGCTGCGCAAAGGCTACCGTTTCGACTCCTATCGCGACCGCTATCAAGCAATGTTCGACGTGCTGAGGAAGCACCTGCCGATCAAGCAGACCTCTGTTGAAGAATGGATGTCGCTGTCTGCCGAAGAGCGCAAGCCCTGGTTACCGCAAGCGGACCTGCGCACCAGCGCGGCCATGTTGCTGCTTGAGCAAGCCAGCCTGCGTCGGCAGTTGCTGTTAGCTCAGGATGAAGTCAAGCAACGCTACCTCAGTGCCCGTGAGCAGAAAGACGGCAGCGTCTCCAAAGCCACTGGTACCTTGCAGGAAATTCTCGCCAGCAGCGGCTTCCTCAGTCGTCCGGCCGAACTGCTCGACAGTGGCGGCTACGGCTTGCCGCAAACAGCAGAATGGAAACGCCTGGAAGACGAAAGCAGCCAGCGCCAGAAGCAGCTACAGCGCCTGACCGGTGACCTTGATAAAGAAGTCCGAGCCCTGCTTGAACCCGAGCGCGCCAAAGAAATCGCCGCCAACGAGGCCAACCTCAAGCAGCTCAGTGAACACCTGCGGGCACTGCACAAAGCCGGTGGCGGCCTGGAGCTGCCTTAAGCTTTGACCGGCTGTTTTTTCTTGCGTGGTTTCAGGTACTTCATCAAGCCCTGAAACCACATTACCAGACCGGCATTGCCCTTGATCTGAATGTCTTTGTCCTGAATGCCCTGCATGAACGCCAATTGCTTGTTTTTGGCTTGCAGGGTGGCGAAGCCGTAGGCGGCGTCCTTGAAGATAATCGCGAAGCCGGGCTCTGCAATCACGCCCGAAGCACTGCTGACCCGCTGCCCACTGACCACAAAATGCCGTGCGACCTTACCATCAGCGGTCTGCAGCACGAAGGTCAATTCCTTGCCTGCCAACTGCTGTTGAAACGCAGGATTAGTGCGACTGGCCCGCGCCATCAACAGGCCCAGCATCCAAAGTAGAAAACGAAATTTCATGGGCATGCTCGAAGGAATATCGGGCCGAGAGTGTAGCTGCTTGTTCGATGCTATTCAGCAGCAAATTCGGAGGAGATGTATAACTTTTCGTGACTTATTGGTCACATTGAAGTCGCGCTAAACCCGGAGGAGATTCTATGTTGGCCTGCAATCCCGTAGGACCGACTTTAGCCGGGAGGGCGGTATTTCTGGCGAAGAATACTTGGTGAGTGTCTATGTGGGAGCTGGGCTTGCCCGCGATAAACGATGACGCGGTCTGAGTTCGAGTTAGTCCTATCGCGAGCAAGCTCGGCCACAGGGGTCGATACGATCTACTACTGCCTCGAGAGTCAAACTCACGCCCGGCAACACATCCCCGCTTCACCTGCTCCAGACAATAGCTATATATACCGCCATGGCCTCCTGCCGAACCTCTAACCTGCGCCTCGTCGTTGCCAAATCAACGACCGGATTTGACGATCCGTACAGTCGAAAAATCAGCAGAGGCCATGTTTATGGCAGCTGTGCACGGGAGACCTTCGGGTCTGCCGGTTTTATGGGTTTTTCGTCACCGGTTCGTCAACCCGCGCACAGCCGCCACCCTTTCATCAGCCGTGGCGACATCACATCGGTCAGGAGTTTTCAGCACATGAACCACGACACCGAACACGCCCGCTACATTCCCCTCACCCAGCCCGGATTGGATCGCTCGGTACTGCTACTCGACAGCCATGCGCCGCTCAAAGACCTGCACGCCTTCGCCGAAACCCGCATTAGCCTCGCCACCCGCTTCCTCGACACCCTCGCCCACATGAACCCGACCCACACCGACGAATCCGATATCACCACATTGGCCAGCACCGCGCATTTGCTGATGCTGGAGGCCTGTGATGTGAATCGAGTAATTGAGAAGAGACTGTGGAAGCGTGACGACTCCAAGATGAACATTAACTTTGCGTGATCCGAGAGAGACCAATAATTAGCATTGGAGCTTTAGCCCCCACAGAACCAGACGCACAACCGTCCATGTAGGAGCTGACGAGCAACGCGAGGCGTTCTACCGCAAACACCTAACAGGGCGCGTCCGAATCCGACAAAGAAGAAATAACCGCGCTATAGCGCACACCGGCTGCAGGGTTTAACGTTCGCCCCACGCCCAAGCGACGACTACAGTCGCAGGACATTTCTCTTTTTCTCGGCCTCAATTCGACCATGCCAGTTCAACTGCCTTCTTCACCGCCGTCACACGTTTCATTCACCTCACGCCTCCGGGCACTCTGGCCCGCACCCCACGCCGTCGATGCACAGGAAAAATGGCGCGCCTGTTGCGGCGCAGCGCTCGGCATTTTGCTGGTCGCCGTAATGGCAGCCTTCTGGCTTGAAGGGGCACCGGCAAGCCAACACAGCCTGCTTGCCATGGCCTTGGTTGCGCCGCTGGGGGCCAGCGCCGTACTGGTTTTCGCGCTGCCATCCAGCCCACTCGCGCAACCCTGGTCGGTACTGGGCGGCAACACGCTTTCCACTCTGGTGGGCATTGCCTGCGTAAAGTGGGTGCCCGACGCGACCTTCGCTGCTGCGCTTGCGGTAAGCCTGGCCATCGCCGTGATGTTCGCCTTGCGTTGCCTGCACCCGCCCGGCGGAGCGGCAGCCTTGTTAATGGTGCTGATTGGCTGTGACCGATTCGAGTTCGCGCTGAGCCCGGTACTTATCGACTCCGCACTGCTGGTGGTCGCAGGTCTGATCTACAACAATCTGACCAAACGACCATGGCCGCATGTACAGAAACCCGCCAACACGAAAGCTGCCAGCCGATTCAGTGACGCAGATCTGGACGCAGCCCTCGCCCATTACAACCAAGTGCTGGACGTCAGCCGTGACGACCTGCAAGCCTTGCTCGAACAGGCCGAAGCTTCTGCTTACCAGCGCAAGATGGGCGAACTGCGTTGCGCTGATGTGATGAGTACTCAGCCCATTTCGGCCC
Source organism: Pseudomonas folii (assembly GCF_014357575.1). Taxonomy (GTDB): domain Bacteria; phylum Pseudomonadota; class Gammaproteobacteria; order Pseudomonadales; family Pseudomonadaceae; genus Aquipseudomonas; species Aquipseudomonas folii. Next base: position 16,272 of record NZ_JACONW010000006.1, read on the forward strand.
GCCAGGAAATGCCGCTGCGTGAAGCCTGGGCGTTGATGCGCAAACACAAGATCAAAGCCCTGCCGGTGATCGACAGACAGCAGCACCTGATGGGCATCGTAACGGTGGCGGACTTCATGCAACAGATCGACCTCGACGCCCACGAAGGCGTCGGCTGGCATTTGCGCGCACTGCTGCGCCACTCCCGCAAGGATCAACCTGCCAACATCGTCGGGCAAATCATGACCCGTACCGTCCGCGTCGCCAGCAGTGATCGCTTACTGATCGACCTCGTGCCCGTGTTCTCCGAAAACGGCCACCGACACATTCCGATCATTGATGCCGAACGACACCTGGTCGGCATCATCACCCAGTCGGATTTGATCAACGCGCTGTATGCCGCGGTGCGTGCTTGAGGCGACGTCATGAACTGTAGGCGCTGCCGAAGGCTGCGAATTGCGGTGATCGCAGCCTTCCGCAGCGCCTGTATTAAATAGTTGTCACAGCAGCCAATTGCACAAAAACCCGCTAAAAAGCGGGCTTTGTTTTTCTGCTCACTCTCGCTCAGATCAACGAGCAGTCAGCGCCGAGTAGCTGTTCATCAGATTGCGATAGTTCGGAATGCGCTGGGACAGCAGGTTACCCAAACCTTCGATATCGTTGCGCCAGTCGCGTTGCAGCTCACAGGCCACCGAGAACCAGTTCATCATCTGTGCGCCCGCTTGAGTCATGCGGTTCCAAGAGGCTTGTTGTACGGTTGTATTAAACGTGCCGGAAGAGTCAGTCACCACAAACACATCAAACCCTTCAGCCAGTGCCGACAGCGTCGGGAACGCTACACAAACATCCGTCACCACACCGGCAATGATCAGTTGCTTACGGCCAGTCGCCTTGATCGCTTTGACGAAGTCTTCATTGTCCCAAGCATTGATTTGGCCAGGGCGAGCGATGTACGGCGCGTCCGGGAACATTTCTTTCAGCTCTGGCACCAGCGGGCCATTCGGGCCTTGTTCGAAGCTGGTGGTCAGAATGGTTGGCAGTTCGAAGAACTTCGCCACATCGGCCAGCGCCAACACGTTGTTCTTGAACTCGTTCGGGGTGAAGTCCTGCACCAGCGAGATCAGGCCAGTCTGGTGATCGACCAGCAGAACTACAGCGTCATCTTTGTTCAGACGGTTGTAAATGGCGTTAGTCATGGTGGAATCCTTTATCGAAGTAGGTAAGTGATTAGTGGCGTCGTTCAACGTGAAGCCAGATTAATGGTCTTCGAATAAAGGATAAATCGGCTGAAAGGCGTTTTACTGTCAACCTGAAAGGGACAATTGTTCCATGCTTAAGCGTTCAACGAATCACCGGCCTGGAGGGAATTGATTACGCGGGCAATAGCCCGGCTGACTGATAGCTTTCGATAAGCGCATCGAACAGCGAGATATCCGAACGACTCCGCGCCAGCAACTGCGCGCCCGATACCGCTGCATAGATAGCGCGTGCCCGCCCTTCAACTTGATCGGCGCTAACCAAACCTGCAGCCATCAAGGCCTTGCTCAGCCAGGCGACATTCACATCGCCATAGGTCTGGACCTCGGTCTTCACCCCTTCCGGCAAATCGTCGTATTCAGCGGCCATAAAACTGCATAGGCACAGGCGGTTATGGTTCGCGAGGGAGTGACGAAAGATATCGGGATAGTGACGCAGCGAATCAATCGCGTTCGGTGCCTCGGCCAGCATGTCCTCAAGAGTAGCGGCGGTATCTTCCCAGTAACGCCTGGCAACCGCAGCGCCCAGATCAGCCTTGCTCGGGAAGTGGTAGTAGATGCTCGCACTCTTGATACCCACGACCTGCGCCAGATCACGGAAATTCAAGCCGCTGTAACCATGCGCCTGCGCAGCCTGTTTGGCAGCGGCCAGGATGGCTTCCCGATGGTTTGAGCTCACGTCACTGCCTCACGGTTTCGTTGGCTGGGCATCTTAAGCGACTAAAGGCCTTGACCGAGAAAATATTAGCGCCTAGATTCTACCTACCAACTGATAGGTAGACAGGAATTTCCCATGACTTCCAACGCGTCAACATTCGACCCAAGCGCCCTGCCCATGATGAAAATCTACGACTGGCACACTGGTCCTTACCCGGCCAGAGTGCGTATCGCCCTGGCAGAAAAAAACCTGCAATCGCGCACTCAATTCGAATCGGTGGACCTCTGGAAAGGCGAGCACAAAAAGCCCGATTTCCTCGCAAAGAACTATTCCGGCACCCTGCCCGTGCTCGAACTGCATGACGGCACGCTCATCGCCGAATGCACCGCCATCACCGAGTACCTGGACAACCTGGACGGCAGCCCTACCCTCACCGGCAATACGCCAAAGGAAAAGGGCGTGATCCACATGATGAGCAAGCGGGCCGAGCTGGAACTGCTGGACGCCATTAGCGTTTACTTCCACCACGCCACACCGGGCCTCGGCCCAGACGTGGAGCTGTATCAGAACGCTGAATGGGGCTTTCGCCAACGGGACAAAGCGCTTCGTGGCATGCAGTACTTCGATTCGATACTGCAAACACAATCTTACGTCGCCGGCGAAAGCTTCTCGATGGCCGACATCACCGTCATCGGCGGCCTGATCTTTGCGGGGCTGGTGGAGCTGGAAATCCCAGCGGAACACAAAGCGCTTCAGGCTTGGTACGCGAAGGTGCAAGAACGTCCTAGCGTGCAGAATCGGGTGACGATGTCTGAGCCCACAGCAGCAGGTGCGTAACGAAATGACGTTGGACGACATGTAAAAACGCCGCCCTAGAAAGGCGGCGTTTTCGTGGGGAGCATCCGAAGAATACCTATCAGCGAATTAGTAGATTAAGTCAGAACTGTGAACCTAAAAACGCTTTATACGCTGCATTTCTTCTCCAGCACTGAGTCAACCAGCGTGTGTGCCATTTCAGCAAGATGCACAGCTGCGAGAGCTAGCTTTCTGCGCGAACCATTCAGGTTTTCGGCAGTTTCGTAGCTGGTGGCTATCACGCTTTGGAGTAACTCGCAGGCAGTCGTTAGCGCTTCCTCCGCGGACAAATCCGGACTCGCCATAAATAGGCTCTGCGGCAAATCTAATACTGGTCTCTGACCATCAGGCACGTTCGCACCCCAGTGATCTTGTGCTAACTGAGCGGCAGCTTCGTCGCTGATCCGCTCAGGATGCAAAGCATGCGTAGGCGGTGGATCCGGCGTAATTTTAACCATGAATAAGAAATCCCTAACGTTTAGTGAAACCGCCAGGAGCCGCTGCTAAACGGAAGGTGGCGGCCATGAGCAGGTTAGCAGACCGGTACGTTAGGAAACCGGCGCATCCGAAGATGCCCTGAACACGGCCACCATAAAGTCCCGGAGAGAAAATCCCGGCTTAATAGAGGCGCAATGCACCTAACGTATTGTGGGCTGCTAAACCCGTTCGCTGTTTTCAGCGACTCGCGAAGGGTAGCTTCGTGAGAACACGGGATCAACCCAAGCAAGCGTAGGGTGCGGGTAAAACGAAAAATCGAGACGCATCCTACAGATTTTTCTGATGATGGACTCCATTTCTTAGGTTACTGCCTCTTATCAAAAGACAATCAGCTATCGGATCGAATAAAAATCTGTTGCAGACAATCCGGTGGGAATCACTGATCTTGCGCAATACGCCTTCAACCGACCAAAGGTCCTCGCTCGTTGCCCTAAATTCAATTTTTCTACTTTCTCTCTTGGTAATGTCACGGACAAGACTGAAGTCGGCGTTGCCACATTGGGTTAAAGGGTGTTCGGATTCGCTAAGGGTTTGCCCCCAACCTATTTAGTAATTGACTTAGAGATGCCTGCAATTCATCGTAGCAAAGCTGGGTAAACCTGAGGTGCGCCTAGCTAGGTAACCAGTAGCCCCCCTATAAAAACCATCACAGCAATTAAAGTCCTAGTACGAAATAGCTTCCCTCTAGTTTTCTGAATTGCATCATGGAGAATTAATAGTGCACTTCAATTACGAAATTATCGCTGACTTCTTCAAGCCCAAAAAAAAGGCTTTGCTTGCTATCAACTCTGAGCAACCGTCATCCGCCAGCATAGATGACAAAAATTTTCACGTACACTCATTTTTGAATTACTACCTATCTGTGGGACATCCACCATACTATGCAGCATTGATAACGGGGGCATGGGGAATAGGGAAAACTTATTTAGTAAAATCTATACTTAAAACTTTACTAGGCGATAGATCATACAGTTATATTAGCTTATATGGATTAAATAGCGTAGATGCTATCGACAGCGCAATGTACCAAAGCCTGCACCCAGCACTATCAACCAAGGGGGTGAAAATCGTAGGAAGGGCAAGTAAGGCGTTGATGAAATACGCTCGAGTTGACAACCTAATCAACATCAAAGACTTTGTTCATCCGGGTAATGATCGACTTTTTGTGTTCGATGACCTTGAGCGCTCACCTTTAGAGCCTGACATTCTGCTCGGCTACATAAACGAAATGGTTGAACACGATGGGTGCAAAGTATTAATTATTGGAAATGAGGAAAAGTTAATAGGAAAACAGGGTTACACTGAAACGAGAGAAAAGCTTATCGGCAGGACTTTGGAAGTCCAGCCTGAAATCAACGGTGCGTTCGACAATTTTCTCGCGCAGCTAAGCTCAGATATAGCTAGGGAGACCTTAAACAAAAACAAAGAAACTATAGTAACCATATTTCTAGAAGCCACCGCAACAAATTTTAGAATTATGCAGCAAACAATTTGGGACTTTGAAAGGCTGATTAACTGTCTAGATCAGAAACACCTCAACAGCCAAGACGGTATAAAAGCCTTAACAGAAACCTTCTTCGCTATTTCCTTTGAAACTAAGGCAGGTTTCTTAACCAAATCAGACATACTTGGAAGACCAGATTCATTACTCAGGGCAATGATGCAAGGTCAACAAGACCAGCCTGAGCTCGCCATAGACGTTGCCAATAAACGCTTTTCCGAGGCTGATCTACATGACCCTATATTGAGCAGCGAATTCATCTGTGAGTTACTCTTTAAAGGTCTTATCATTCCATCTCTACTGCGCGAGTCACTGGAGCTAAGTAAATACTTCATCGACGTCAGCACCGAGCCTGCTTGGCGAACGGTATGGCATGGCTTCGACCGATCAGAAGCCGAATTCAAAGACGCTGTGATCGAGATGGAGCGTCAGTTTCAAGCTAGAGAGTTACTTGATATCGGCATAATTCTTCACGTTGTAGGGATGAGAGTATGGCTATCGAAAATAGGAGAATTTTCGTTAACTAGAAAATTAGCGTTCGATCAGGCTAGGGACTATATATCAGACCTATACACAGCTGGTGAACTCACGCCTGCGGAACCAGCATCTATTGGGCGTAGTGGCTATGAAGGCTATGGGGGGTTGGGAATTCATGAGCAAGGTTCGGAAGATTTTTTGGAGTTTTTCAGTTTTATGGAAGATATGCAATCCAAGGCAGCAATCGATCAGTATCCCGTAAAAGCTAGAAAGCTGTTAGAGGACATGGAATTAAATGCAAGTGTTTTTTTACGAAAGATCTGCTCCACATATGAACATGAAAATATTTATGCATACACACCACTTCTATCGTCAATACCTCCGTCCGAATTTGTCGAGCGTGTAATGAAACTCGACGGAGCAGGTCAACGGACGGTCATTATTGCCTTGAACCTTAGGTACTCGCATGGAATGTTACAACGAGATCTCAAAAGCGAAACCAGCTGGTTTTTCGATGTATACAATGATTTCAGCTCTTCCTTAAAATCTTCAAGACCAATTGTTAGATGGAATCTATCTAATGCGCTAAATCACTATCTTAAACCTATAGCCATTCAAGCGGAGGAGGAAGGTAAAGAAAAAGAAGACTGAGCGCACAAAATCAATTCCTTCACTATACTTTGGAGCAAACTTGCTAGATTCTAGACACAAACGGATTGCGTTTACCCTTCAAATCTCAAACTAATATACCAAGGCTGTAGGTAGAGGATGGCCAAGTCAGGAGCCATCCGCCCCACTACGTTTACTTAACCCTACTACTCAAACTACTCACCAAACTCTCCCATCTCCCCACGCTAATGCGCAAGTTCGTAAACTCCTGCTGGAGGCTGCTGATCTCGCTGGCTTGAGGTGCTGTTCGGACCCGAGTTGCGCTGGAGGTCGCTCAGCTGGCTTTGGAGTTTGCTGATGGTACGACTTTGTCGTCCATCTTGCTCTTGAGGTCGGACAAATCGGCGGTACTGGATTGGGTGTTGGTGCCGTTGTTGCGTTTGAGTTCTTCGATCAAACGGCTTTGGGCTTTTACGGTTTCCTTGAGGGCGGCCAACTCACTGGCGTTTTGGCAGGAGTCTTCCTGCAGTTGCTGCAGGCTGATCAAGGCTGAATCCATGTCACATGACGAGTCGACGTCCGCTGGATCTGTGCGACTGGCAACGGTGCTGCTTTGAGGGGGGCCGTATTGGCGCTTGCATCGACAGCAGCATGGGCCTGGGAAATAGCGAGAACACCGATCAAACATGCTGCAAATAAAAGCGTGCAAAGCCGGACAACTACGTCTGAGCCAGTAGCAGCGGTGTTTAAATCGAAATAACGTTGAATGACACATAAAAACGCCGCCCTTAGAAGGCGGCGTCTTCGTGGGGAGCATCCGAAGGATACGTATCAGCGAATGCTGCTGATGCTGCCCTTGTTGCCAGTGACTTTCACGTCGACTTTTTTGAAGATGAAGTAGTCCTGAACATTCACTTCATAACGCGGCGCGACGATCAGGTCGGCACCGGAAGATTTGACTGCCTTGTATGCCGCTGCGGCTTTAGTCTGGGAGATCGGATCAGGGATCGGCAGGCCTGCCAGAGCACCACCACCGCCACCACCGTAAACAACGCCGTCAGCGAATTGCGTGTCGCCGCCGAAGCTCAGGAAGTTGAACAGGATGTTAGTGGAGGATTCGCCACTGATGGTCTCGCCGACTTTAACATCTGCTTTCAGGTTGCTTTTAACAACGCCTTCCAGCGGCGCGCTTGGCTGGCTCATGTTGTAGCTCACGCAGCCGCTGGTGGTTGCAATCAAGGTCGCAACGGCAGCAGACATCCATAGCTTTTTCATAACTATTTCCCGGTCAAATGTTTAGGAGTTGTAAACAGCGGCCGCACTTTAAGGGAAATAAATGGATAAAAATGTCAGAAAAATCCGTAGGTTACGTAGGTCTTTGGATTGGTTTTGAGGGAAATTTCAGACGCTAACTGGAAGGGTTATTCACAAGCTCCTGCTTGCGGTACCAAACGGATATCAACACGTCGGTTTGCTGCGCGTCCGGCCTCGGTTTCGTTAGTGTCTACCGGTTCGCTGGCAGCGAAGCCCTGAACCGCAAAACAGTTTGATGGTATGTCACCCATCCGCTGCATCCAATCACGCACAGCTGATGCACGGGCGTGGGATATCTGAAGGTTCTGCGCTGCATCTCCCGTCGCGTCGGTGTGCCCAGCAACAACAATCAGCCAGCCCGGCTGAGCTTTAATACTCACCAGTGCGTTGATCAGGATTTTGGTCGAGTCGGGTTTAAGCACTGTGCTACCGGCATCGAACAGTGAAAGGCCGTCCAGGCGAACAGAATCAGGAATAACGCGCTCTTTATAGAAGATGTTTACGACACCTGAATTCAAATCCATCTCAGGATTGGCTACCCAAACTTTCCAGACCAAGCCAATGCAAAAAGTAATCGACGCCACCCATGCAAACAACCATAAGCGGGTACGACGCTTCCTGATATTCAGACATGAAATCGGTGCTTCAGGCGCAAGGGGTGAGGCCAGGATTACTAAGGGCATCGCGGGTGCGGGTGCGGGCGTACTTGGCACTTGCTGCGCGGGTAGGCTTGCAACAGAGTCTTCCAATCGCAGCAGTCGGTTGGATATCTGTTGGCGCAGACCTGATAACGCGGCCACAGAAACCTGATTCTCACGCTGTAAAACCCTATCAAGCCCCGCCAGCCGAGATTCCAGATAAGTAAGCACTTGCGCATTCCCAACGTGAGTATTGAAACGGCGCAACACATGTTGAAGCTGCGCGAATAACCACGACAGAATCTCAACACGCGCTGACAATGCTGTCGGCCAGGCACTCGCCCATTTACGAACCATTGCCTCCATTAGCGCCATACCCTCTGCCATGCCATCCAGACCATGGCGCTGACTGCGCGCCAGGATAAAAGCAGCCACGGTTTGCAGTTCCGCTCCATTCACTTCAAATAGCGCCAGGCATAACTGCTCGACTTTGGCCCAGTCCACGTCCGGGCATGCGGGGTGGCTGAGTTTGGCAAGCTCGGCGCGCAGCGCTGCAAACTCGCCGAATTCCCGTGGATCGCCGCCAACCCGAATTCGCATTTCAAATAACGCAGTCATTCATCCATCCTTACGTCATGGCTTCACGGCTTGGGCAGATATTCCTGCTGCTTCAAATGCCGCACCAACACTTTGCCTTCCGGCCCGAGTGTCGTACCGAATGTCAGCCACTTACCCTCTTTCAATTGCACGTCAAGGGCGTACTCCAAATGACCCGGAAGCACCTGCTCAAGCATCTCGATCTTTACTGCGGCCAGCCTTGGCTCGTACTTGAGCAAAGTGGCAGTAAGCGTCGTCATAAGGTCATGCGCTGTGGCGGGTAGGCCCTGAAGAATTTGGCCCATATCCGGCAAGCCGTAGTGCGGCAAATGACTCAGTGTTCCGGCTCGGCTGTTAAGTATCCGCTGCACGTTATCCAGTACCGATAGCGTGTGTTGGTCTTCCTCACTGACGCGATACAAGTCCAGTTCGCCAGCGAAATTCTGCAAAAGCACCTCATAGAGCGAAGGATTCAGCTCCGTCATGCTCATTCCTTCACCAACGGTCGGAGCTTGAGCTGGTTGTCTCCCAGTTCGATCACCCGCGCTAAGTCCGGATCCAGATCATCGCGGGTCAGCGTGAGACGCCATGTATTCTTTTGGGTATCGGGATTACGGAACAGCCCCACCACCGCGACGAATTTGGCGTCCGCGTCTAGGGGTACGCTCAGTGTCGCGCCCTGCTCCGGGTTCACCACCACCGATTGTTTGTCCAGCAGATCACCGATCAAGGCGCCTTCGTCGTTACTGATCAACTTGTCGTAATCCGCCCGCTCCACTGCCTTTTCGCTGCGCAGTTGATAAATGCGGACCATTATTGGAACTGATAAAGCGTTCATCTGTGCGTCCTCAGTGTTAAGCGATGCTCGCGCACTGAAGTCCAGATGCAGGGTTTTGACCTGCTTGTAGAAAATGGCACTTGCGGTGGATGAAGTGGTATCGCTGACGCTCTGGGTCAGCCCACAGCCGCCGAGTGATGCGCTCAACGCCACCAGCATCAATGAATTACAAAGGGTACGCGACATGCTGTACCTCCCTTATCTTGGGGTTATGCGAAAGGCCTTGGTATCGGCCTAGATTGATAGTGATGGTGTCGTGATTCGCGACCTTCGATGCATCACTGCTCAAGCCGAGAACACCGGTCATGCCAAGCAGCACCGGTGCGCGCCCCAGCACTGGCATCGGCAAACTGCGTACAGGCAGAGACAGCTGCAATTTCGCCGTACAACGCCAACCGAGGTACACACGCAGCAGCACTAATAAGTCGTTATGCAGTTGGCCGCCAGGTAACCAGCCACTGGCTTCTTTGAGGTCTTCAGTGAAAAGCGCCAGATGCATTTGGCTGTTGGCATCGTGCCCGACGCTGCCCAGCGGCGTGCCCTGAGCGAGGCTAACCCCGCCGCCAACAGACAGGCTGGCGGGCTGATCCAGTAGAACTTTCTGCGGCCAGTGCGGAGTCACTTTTGCCTGTGTGTTGGGTGCCAGCAACTTGACCAGCGCGGTGACACCTTCGGCATTGCGAGTGGGCAGACGCATCACGCTGAGCAGTGCCAGAAAACGCGACACAGGTGTCGCGATCTGCTTCGCAGTACCAGGAATGCCAAGACCAATCAGCCCCAACAAACACTGTGAAGTCGCATCGGTACCGCAAGCCTCAAACGTCGCCGGGTATGAGTACTTGCGCCATATCCGGTAGAATTGGGTGAAAATCCGGTGGTTAAAAATGTCGAGAAAAGACTCCAGCGCTTCATGCCCTTCCCGGCGTTGGGCAATGTCATCCAGATAGGCAGTCGGCATCGGGGAGTCGACCCCATACAAACCAAGCAGACGAGTGCGTACCGTAGCCGGGCGCTGCGGGTGCGCATCGTCGGTTTCGATTGCCTTCAATTCACTGGCCGGGAAACCCATTCCGGGGTCTGGCCGAAAGCGTACCGGGTCATCCGCTGGGTTGGTCGTACTCCCCAGCGGGGGATGATCCGGTAACGCTTGCTCCAGCAACTGACAGAAGCGGTACAGATTGGCCTCAGCCACCCGCCCCTTCATTAATTCCAGCAAACCAGCGGACTTCAGCCGGGAATACGCTGACTGTGGTTCTCGTTCCATCGCAGGCACTTTCCGGTAGGTTGCAGAATCAGCGTGAGCTGGTTGTAAAGGTGGATGTCGGCATAGAGAGCGAAGAAGCGATTGAGCATCTCGCCGAAAAGGCTGATATCGCCCTCGCCGGAAAATCCGTTGGCATCCAGCGTGATTTCGATATCCACTCCGCGTAGCAGGAAGCCTTTTTCGAAGCGCTGAATCAGGTGGTGGGTGACCTCGACAATCGCTGAGAGACGTCTGCGGTTCAGTTCACTGCCCGTCCAGTCATAGAGCGCTAATGTGCCTCTCAACACCTCGGCGTTATCGAGCATGGGCAGGAAGTTCGACCCCAAGTGGCTGAGCACACGCCAATGAAAACGATCCCGGTTCGGCGGGTAGCAAGGCAAGGTCGGGGCGCAGAGATTGCGCACGCGCAGGCCCACTTGGTTGGATTGCACAACGGTGTCGAGCAAGGTGCTTTGCAACGCTTTGCGCGGTAGCTGACCGTGAGTACCCGTCAGCCGCAACGACAGGCTTTGACTGGCGGTCATCGAATCGCTGTCGAAGCCTTCGCCCCCCAGAACCAGCCATGTGTCGTGCAGCCCATTGGGGCCGCGTTTCAAGCGCGTGTGGAAGTAACGTTCGGGGGCCTCATCGCGCATCATCCCGCCTTTGTGACGGAAGCTGGAAAAAGGCACATAGTCCAGCCGTTCAGCATTCTTCGACGCCGTGACCTGATCTACTGAATAGATTTCAGTGTGGCCGTCCTGCAAGCGCATAGGCCGCAATAGGTAGTCGGTTTTCAAAGGCTCAACCGTCAGTGGATCAGCCTCAAGCGAAAACAAATTAATCACCGGTACAGCATGCATACGGATGTGCTCGGCGTTCAAATTGAACCCCGAAGGCCAGGCGTTACTGAGAACCACTTCAAGCTCAAACCACGTCGTGCCGGGAGGCAGAACAAGTTGCTCCAAACCACAGAGGGTCACGAACATGAATTTCTCGCGGAAGGTGAAGTACTCCAGCAACAACTGATAACCGCTGAACGCGCTGTCACCTTTGGGCCAGAGGCGATCTTCATCGCCAAAGCCCTTCGACGCGAAGCGACCCTCCAATGGAGAACGGTCCTGCTCAGGCAAGCGTACATATAGCTGTTGAGTATTCAGGGTCAGAGCCTGATGCAACGCACTGGCCAGCGGGGCGGCAGCATTCAGATACAACGGTAGTCGGCTCAGATCGACCTCACTCCAATCCGTCGATGCACCGCAGGCAAAACGCAGTCGCAGCACAGAACGGCCATCCGGCTCGTAGTCATGCCTGAAGGACTCAATGGCGAGCGGTTGCAACGTCAAATCTTGAGTGGTGGTGTAGCGACAGCGGGTCCGCTGCGGCCCAATGGGTTGCGACAACACTTCAAAGCCGCTGACTATCGGCTCACTGCGCTTGAGCAGCTTGAGGTCCGGTATCAGTTCAACAATCGATAACGAAGGGATAGTCCGCAGATAATGCGGCCACAGCAAACTGACCAAGCCTTCAGTTAGCTCAGGCAGGTCATCGTCCAGCTTCTCGCGCAGCCGTCCCATCAAGAAGGCAAAGCCCTCAAACAGTCGCTCCACATAAGGGTCATGCGCGCCCGGCTTATCCAGATTCAGCTGTGCGGCACGGTCCGGGAAAGCTTCTGCGAACTCCTTGCCGGCCTCGCGTAGATAACGCATCTCGGCGTCGAAGTAGTGCAGGGTCAGATTTTCCATGCTCAAAGAGAGAGTCCTGATAAGTGGTGATTAGGCGCAGAGCACTGAGGCGCGCACGGGATCAATCGCGACCAGTACGGCCAGCAGTGCTTCCATCCGGCGAGCCAGGGAAGGTTTGTCCGCGTCGCCACGCTGGGCTTTCACACGCAATAGCTTGAGCAGGCGGGCCTTGACCTCGAAGTTCAGTTCGGGCTCCCAATCCGCCAAGGCTTGGCGTTGAGCGGTAGCCTCCAGCTCGCCCAGCAAGTGGATGGCCAGTTCGCTTTTGCCGTACTGCTCGGCGACTCGTGCCATCAGCAAACGCAGCAGCCAGCGTTGCCGCCCGGTCTCAACCTCGGGACGTGCCGCCAGCCAGGCCAGCGCTGCATCAATGCCGTCGCTATCGGCTTGCGCCAGCGCCTCGCTTTCCAGTGACAAAATGTCGGTGTCTATCGAGGCGGGTGCAGCCGTAGTGGCCGGTAACCACTGCTCAGGACGGTTGCCGCTGACATGCTGGGTGATCCATGCACGAGTGGTCTCATCAGCGAATGCTGTGCCGTCACTCCAGTACAGCTCCTCAACGCCCGGCAGCCGATCAAGGAACATGCCCAGATCACGCTTGACGATATCGGCCCAACTGCCCTCCGGCGCCGGTTGTTTGCTCAATGCCTCACACAGGTACCATTGCAAATCGAGCCAGAAATGGTTCACACCTTCGGCATACATCCGCTCGACCTGGTCGAGCAGCTCCGTCCAGTTCTGTTGCAGGTACAAACGCTTCAGTTGCGCCCGATATTCCCCGCGCGGTGCGACCAAACGGGTAGTGCCGTTGGCGTCCTGAGGGGGTGTTTGGTGAATGGTGTCCCACCGCAAACTTTTCATTAAGCGGTGGGCCGCCAACCAGCCCTGAGGCTGCTCACGGAGATAACCCGCCAACGCCCGGCCTCCATCCAGCAAGTCACGGCCAGATTTCGGCGACGTTACCGGCGTAGCAGATGCCGGAGCATTAGAGTCGGGACGGGCGCCGTTCTGCGGCACGACCGCCTCTATGCCACCAGACCGGGTCAGCCGTGTGGACAATGCAGCATATAAGGTGCCCAACTCCGGACGCTGACTCTCCGGCCAAGCCTTAAGCGCTTGTTCCAACCAGGCCAAAGCAGCGACAGTGCCCTCGGCTTCGGCTTTCACCACTTCCGGGTACAGCGACAGGCTGTCCAGTACTTTGCTGCTAGCAAGCCACTCCAAAGTTATCTTGCGACTGTTGCCTCTTGCGGGCCGCACGTCAGGGAAATGCTCTATCAACGCGGCCAACAAACTGAGGCCGTCTGCCAGACCAACTTCCCCTTCCTTATGCAACCGTGCCCACAAGTAGTAAGTGGCTACGCGCAAATCCTTGCTGGTTTGGGTCAATAACTTCTCTGCCAACTGGATAACCAGATCGGCATCAGCCCCGGACAGCTTATTGACCTCCTCGCGGATAAGCTGGAAGTCCTCGTCATACCCCGCGTCCTCGCCCACCGATGAGTCCGCGCTGATCGGTAGTAGCCATGCAGCCCACTGCGTAAACTGTTTGCGACCAAACGACACCGCGTCGCGCGCCCCCAGACAATAGGTAACCAAGGCATCAAGACTCATTCGATACCTCCATTCAAGGCATAGGGATCAGTAGCCTTGCCCCCGCTGAGGAATATCTCTTTAGGCAACTTGAAGCCGCGCAACTTGAGCAGCTCCAGCGGCCCCGCACCCATTTCGGTGCGCAGGTTCCAGGTCAGGCTCAGGTCGTCGGGCGCTTTGATGATCATCCGGTAGCGGCTTTCGCCATCGTCCAGCAAGGTCATTTGGGCTTGTTCCAATAGTCTGATCAGGCCCCACGTCCCCTGATAATTGCCATATAAGCGCTCACCGGTTTTGACGCTGATCCAGCTCAGGCTCGCGCCGGGATAATCGCCGCGACCCGGCCAGCTAAAGCGCTGCCATTTTTCACGTTGATTGAAGTATTCGTGTTTTTCACCGTTGAGGATGAAGGTGGTTTGCACCACGTCACGCGCGGCTTTGCCGCTCAGTTCAAAACTCAAACCCATGCCGCCGTCGGTGTAGAGCACGTCGGCCAGATGGCTAAGCTGGTTGATGGCCATGAGGAATTTGGGATTCAGGCGCAAACCCTGACTGTGCCTTGTGTCAGCTACCCACTGGCTGCCTTCCTTACGCACCACGCCACTGAGTTGCTGCTGCAGAAATTGCTCAATGCGCCCGGAGTCTGCGCGGATCATCTGGCCCAGCATCGGCAGCGAAACATCGCTGCTGGTGGCCGCAAACGGATAACGGCCGGTGAATGCGCTATCCCAATGCGTGACGATTGAGCGCTGCCACTGCTTGTTGAGGCTCGCCGCCGAGGGTTGCAGGACCTTTTGCCACGCTTGATCCAGCGGTTGCACGAACAGGGTATTGCCGACCGTGCCCCACTCGGCACCAAGGCTGGCGGCGATCAACCGCCCATAAGCCTGAGTGTCGGTCAGGTCGACGCTTTGCCCCTGAAACACCGTTTGCGCCAAGACCTGTGTCATTTCCTGCGGGTCGGGCGCGTTGCTGATCTGTTGCAGCTTCAAGCGCACACGAGTCACTCGGGTGAGAAACGCTTGCAGGCTTAGATTGTCATCGCCGCGAGCGTCTTCCGGAGCTTTGCCCATCAAGGCCAGCAAGGGACCAAACGTGGCGTCGAGCGGCCCGCCCGGGCTATGCATCAATTGATTGGTGATCGGTGTGACGTCTTTCTTGATCAACTGCTGCGCCGACTGGATCAGCGAGTCGGTCATCGCTAGCCGCCGCGTGCCAGCCTGCCCCTGATAAGCCAAGGTGTTCATCAGTGCGATGACGGGCGACTGACGAACATCGCTCATTAAGGTCAACTGATCGATGACGTCGGCCAGGTTGTATGGCTGCTGCCAGCGCAACCCGTTGAGGAAGGACAACCAAGCGCTGCTGTAATCCTCAAAGTAACGATCGGTAAGACGTTGTTTGAGCACGTCCGGGGTGAGTTCAGCTGTGATATCGGCTTGGCTGTCGCTGAGTACCCAATCAATTTGCTCACGTCGCGCTTCGGCGATTTCATCAATGGCCTGTCGTACGTGGCCTTCCCAAGCCTGACGGGTGAATACGCCCGGCACTTCGCCGGTCGAGGACAACAGCGACAAGGCGTCGGTGTCGCCAACCATGTCGTGCAGGTTCAGTGGTGGGGTCTGATTGGCCGCTGCGTCGAGCACTTGCTTATAAAGGTTGGCTTCGGCGTTGCGTTGCCCCAACTGGCCCAGCAGCACACGACGCACTTGAGCGATCAGCGTCGGGTCGGCTTTGATTTTCCACTCCGGGTGGGTCGCAAGTTGCTCGGTGTAAAACGCCCACAAACCCGGTGACAGCGCTTTCCAAAGCCCCGGTGCCACGAAACCTGCGCGGGAAGGTTCGGCATGCCCCAGCGCTTCGGTTAGAAAGGCTGCATCGACTTTGTCCGGCCTTGCCATCATCAGGTAGGCCTTGAGTTGCTCGTAGGCCACCGGGGCTAGCTTGGTGCGCTCAGAATTGTCCGGCGCCAGCTTCACCCAGGCACTGAGCTGACGATGCAAATTAGCGGCGGCAGGATCTCGAATCAGTTGCTGGTTGGCAGCGATATAACGCGGCCATAAAGCGTCGAGCAGGGCCTGATTCTGGTTGAGGCCAAAACGCTGATAAAACGGCACGCCGTGTTCGGCGCGATAATCCAGCCGGGCCAGTTCGCGCATCAATTCGTTGAGAGCCAACAACTGCTCATCCGCGCCGACAGGATGATGCACGGCGGCCAGAGCGGTTTGCACCTGATTAATCTGCGCGCGGTTGCTGGCAAACGACAACAGCATGCCAGCGCCCCATAGTGCGGCTAGCGTCAGCAACAGCAACTGTCCGATACGCACTGGGTGACGGCCCAAACGACGGGGGTTGCTGGTCTTGTCCTCAATCAGACCCAGCCAGCTCGGCTCCTTCGGCCAGATGTGGTCATTAACACTATCGGCACGTTGCAGCGGCAGGCTGAACCATAGACCGCGCAAAGGCACGCCCGATACACCCAGCAACGGGGCCATGGCTTTACGCCAACGTGCAATGCCCTCGGTTTTCAAATCATAGGAAAGGCGGAACAGGAAATCATGACCCATCTGCGCTTGCATCTGCGCAATGCCTTGCTGGCGCAAAGGGTCCTCCAGCGAAGCAAGCCCCGACTGCAGTTGTTCGGGAGTGATTTGAGGCGGCAACACGCAACCCACCGGCTGATCAGGACGATCCGCCTGCGGCCAACCACTCGCGCAGACCTGCCACAGGTGCAACGGCAACTGCCAACCCAGCTCACGCGACAACGCCTGCAAGTTACGAGTCGCTGCGTACATCGCCGGCACGTCCGTACTCTGCTCTTTAGTCAGCGCCCAGACCACACCATCCAGAGCGCGCCAGCGACTCAAGCCACGCCATGGTTTGAATAATTCCTCGGGTTTTGCCGTGGCGCTACCGCCCCACAGTAGCACTGTGTCATGACCCTCCAGCCAACGCTTTTCAGCCAGACCGGGAGCGATGGCTTCGATTTGTTGGGGTTCGCCGATGACCAGCAGCAGGCGGACTTTGCGGCGCCAGAGGAGGTTGTAGTTTTCTCGGAGGTGGGCTTTGCAGCGCTCTGCAACATTCTGCTCAGGCTGATTGAAAGTTGGGCCGGGTAATTGAAGACCGGACGCCTCCCTCCTGCGGGAGACGAACTCCAACGCTGCCAAAGTCCTTTCAAACAGTCCGAAAACCCCTTCGAGCAAAAGAACTATCAAGCACGCAAACAGTAGCCATGCTGATAACTCGATCCTCTGAGGCTCATCCCTCAGCTTAATTATCGGGTTGTCGATCCAAATCAACAGGCCGCCAGTAACGAGCAAGCACATGACCACAACCCAGATACCAATGCGCATCTTTTTCACGATTAGTCCTTATCTCTCATCAAGCCGGCTGAACAACGCAAACTTGTGGTGAGGCATCCTGCAACATGATCATTTGAGCTCGACGGTCCGCCTTCGCACCCTCACTGGCGACAATCAAAGCGATATTGCCAACAGCGCAGCCTGGCCGACCAAAGCTGTCGTCAAGCGTCAGACGCGCCTCTATGTCAGGCGGATAACCCTCTGCATTCAGGGCGATAGTTGTGTCGCACAAAAAATCGGAAGGCATCTGCAAATACCATGCAAAGTATTGGGTGGCGCCCTTTTGGATCTGCCCCCATAGAAGCGCGTCTTTTAAGGCATCGGCCTGATCGCTTATTTGTACCGGACGATGAATCAACGCCGAGGGAGCAAAGCCTTTCCTGGCACACCAGTCAGGAGCCGCAAGCAATACCGTTGATACCGACTCGGCCTGTTCGGCGATCGGATCAAGAAAAAGATTTACCTCCAGCGACAACAAAAGTCCGCTGGCCGCAGGCTCATCCAGCAATGCATCAATCCAAAGAAGACCATCGTCCTGGTTTGCGAAGACCACCTGATCAACTGCGTGCCTTTCGCCGATAGACGAGCGCCACAGTGCCAAGACTTCGTCATCGCAAAGCACCTGGTTGTGCCTGATACGAACACGTAGAGGCGTATCGCTCGCGTACAGTTGCAACTCAGGCTCAAGCCCCTTCATCACCTGATCGAAATAAGCCGAGAGGCGCTGTGTGTATTCAGCCTTGTCGTGAAGCTGAGCCGGTGGGCTCAACTGACTCAGACGCACGGCTCGACCCTGCGATTTCAGAAAAGTCGGGTAAAGCGGTTTACTGCCATTGCGTAAAACCTGAGCAAGCAAGTTGTTGCCTGCTCCAGAACAGTAAGATGTGCCCAACAGGGCAATAGGACGTTGCCCATGCTCGATGAGCGCCTGCTCCAATTCCGTACGGTTTTGGTTCCAGCTCTCAACAAACTCAGTGCGTCGTTCAAAGGCCAGTAGACGTAACGCGTAAAGGGTCACACCTCCCATCAAGGGCAGTACCAATACACAGCACCAGAACCAAGGCGTCATGCGCCAGCGACTATCCGGCCAAAGAAAGAAAACAAGGCCCGCGACAATCATCGAGCAAAGCAAAACCACCAGACACCACCGCTTGTTACGCGGCGGCAGTGGCAACGACAATTTTTCGGGTAAAGCCCTGATATTGACCGGCACGCTACGTCCTCCCCGCGGCGGGCAGCGATGTGATCAACGTGCAGCCGCAAACACAGCGATGCCCATCCAGTGCAATTGGGCGACCTTTATAGGTCGAGCCCTCATCACCCTGAGCAATCTCGTTTATGCCGTGCAAGGGAATTGGGCAAGAAACCTTATCGCCCACACACGCGACAAGTTTGCCCATAAAGTCCATACCACTGACCCCGCTCAACACCACACCGCCAGATGAAAGTTTGTCGCCTTCTCGAATAACGCCACGCATGAGAATCTCCATGTGAAATTGCAGGCTTTTATTTGGCCAGTTGAGGGAGAAAAGAGGTATCAACGTAGTATTTTCGGGTGTTCTTTTTATCCATAAACACTCTGATATCTTCGCTGTTTATATAGCTGGAAGGATCGAACCAGATATTATCGCTTTCAAACACATGAACTCGGTAAGTCTCTGGATTCGTCCAGTGGCAATCAATCACGTAAGGATTACGACCATTGACGGAGAGGGTATGGTTTAGCCTCACCCCTTGGAACCTCGCATTGACGGCTACACCATCACGCTGCAAATATCCATTTTTCCTGTTTCGCAACTTTCCAATCAAAAAGATAAAAACACCCACAGAGGAAAACGACGCACCTAAAAAGGCGGTGATCAACGTCACCCCCCAGAGAGAAAAAAAGCTATCCAGCGATGCTATTTGAGAGTTTAAAGGCGAATAAACAACTCCTACTTTTTCGCCAAGGGAATAAGCGCTACGACTCCCCCCCATGGAGGAAATGAATTCGATCATCTGGCCGTTATTATCAACGAACTGCACGACTGGGCGGTAAGTGGTAGAGCCATCGCTATAACGCTCCTCAAAGTCCGTAATCGTACCCTCGGCAGACAGCGCATCCTCTAGAAAGGAAGACGTGCCGTAGTAGCTTAGAACGGCACCTATGAGCATAGGCAGGCCGATGGCCATGAATATGTATTTAATTTTGGAAATGATTTTCATTTTGGAATCCTTATAGCGGGCAGCATGAAACACACCACTTTTTGGATCGTGGTGTAGACTTAAATTTCAAAAATGGTCCGCACAAGCCAACGCGGCGGCCATTTCCAGCTGTTTATTTATTCGAACAGGCAGGCGTTACACAGGTAAGCACAGCATGAGCCTTGAGCCACTCATTAAACATTCTGTGTATCGATAATGCCGCTTTGGGCTAAGGTGTAGTCACTGGAGCTGAGCTGTTAACTACACAGCGCATGGTTTTATCGGCCACTAGAAATAAGTCATTGCTTGAAAACCGTCCAAGTGGCGCTTGTGCCTTCCTATGCACATTAATTCCGACTCCCCAATAAGGGTCCGCAACATCTTGCCCGCGCAAGACTTTTGTGAAATGACCGAGGTGATCTTTGAACACCGGTTTATCTGGCCCTTGGGGATCTTTCAATGGAGAATTTTTGTAGTAATCAGGGTCATACCAATCGCTAACCCACTCAAAACCGTTATCAGACATTGAATAAAGCCCCAGAGGATTGGGTGGAAACATGTCCACTGGTAGCGGTGTATAGCTTTCAGTTGTCCACCCCATTTCTTTTGCAAATGTCACTCGATTCCCCCTACTGGAAATATTGATGCCTTTAGGGTCATATGACTCACTAATCAAACTCCGTGGCTCCGCTCTGTAAGTACCATCGTCGGTTGCAACGGCCAAAAACTGCCCACGGCTACGAGCCGCATATTCCCATTGCGCCTCAGTAGGCATGCGGACATCTAGTTTTGTGACCGATGCGAGCCATCCGCAGTACCTCTCGGCTTCATACCAATCGACATGGGCAGGCGTATAGGGTAATGAGTTGATATCATCCCATTTTTTTTTGTTTATTGTGCCCCTATCCCGCAACACCAACCCATTGGACTTTAGATAGTACTGGTACTCCGCATTCGTCACCTTGAACTTACCGATAGAAAAGCTACTAAGCTCGACCTTGTGTAGCGGCTTGCTATCTGTATCTGCATCGTAATACTTTCCCTCGCTACCATACTGAAAACCAAAATCCCCCATCAAGAACTCTCCGCCCTCAACGAATATCAGATTACTTTTAATGGATGCTACAAACTGCTGAAGCTCCATATCAGTAACAGCTACAGGTAAAGGCGCTGATGGTATTACTACCTCCTCGCAGCCCTTTAGCGCCAAAGTCGTAAAAATGACCACCGTAACTATGAACCTGTTCATTGTCGAACCTTTAGCTTTGATGAGTCGACATCAAGTTTATTCATGGATGACGAGGTCGCCGGTTCGGGGCTATTGATCACACAACGAAAAGTTTTGTTATCTACATGAATCAATCCAGCTTTTCCGAAGCGCCCAAACGGATCTTCCGCCCGTCTAAATACGTTCACGCCCTGCCCAAAATATGGGTCTGCAACATCTTGCCCACGCACTACTTTGACAAAGCGCCCGAACCTGTCTTTAAAAGTTGGTTCGACCGGCCCTTCAGGATTTTTTTCCGGGGAGTAGCTATAGTAATCAGGGTCATACCAATCCCCAACCCATTCATAGCCGTTGTCCGACATTGAGTAGAGACCTAAAGGATTTGGTGGAAACATATCGACAGGCAGAGGAGAATAATATTCTGTACTCCAGCCCATTTTCTTTCCGAAATCTGAACGATCCCCGTTGCTCGATATATTTATACCTTTTGGCGAATAGGTTTGGCTCAGCATGCTACGGGGTTCCGCTTGATAGGTACCGTCATTCGTTGCAACTGCTAAGAACTGGCCACGGCTGCGCGCCGCATACTCCCATTGCGCCTCAGTCGGCATAAGAACATCTTGATTTGTGATAGATGCCAGCCACTTGCAGTATTTTTCGGCCTCATACCAATCGGTATGGGCCGGTGTGTTGGGTGCGGAGTTGATATCGTCCCACTTTTTTTTATTTATCGCACCCTTATCCCGCAAACTTAAGCCATTATAGCTAAGATAGAATTGATACTCCGAATTGGTCACCTTAAACCTATTAATAGAGAAGCTGCTGAGTTCTACTTGGTGAACAGGCTTGCTGTCGTTATCTTCATCGTAATACGCCTGCTCGCGGCCATATTGGGCACCAAAATCGCCCATTAAAAACTTGCCACCTTCTACATACACGAAATTATTTTTTACCTCGCTTATGAACAACTGCACCTCCGCCGGTGAGATATTCATCGGTGCGGGCACGGTGGGTTCAATGGATTGATCACAGCCCGCCAGAGCCAAAGTAACGAAGGTTATCGAGATAGTTCTTTTTGTATCCAGTGCATTCGCGACCATCACACATATTCACTCGAGTCAGACGCGCATGGACCAAACACGCAGCGCTGTGGGTAATTGTAGTTAGGCTCATTATTGAATTTGTAGTAGGACGTATTATTCATGGCAAGGGCATAGCCTATGGCGCTAGTTTTTTTCAGACGATTATAAACCTGTACTAATTCCTGCCTGGCTTTTATAAGTTCGTCGTCACGGTTGTACCCTTCCTGGAGGAAATTTACTAAATGTGCCTCCTGCTCTCTGGCTACCTCAGCGGCAGAAGTAGCCCCAGTCAGGCTCGATCCATCCGCACTCATGTGGCATAAGACTTTTTCCCACTCGGAGACTGTTTGAATACTCGTCAGCACCCAAATGACTGCGCTCTTCCTGTCTTTATAGATATCCCCCGATGGGGTTCTGTTCTCTGGGTCTATGTGATCGAGTTTTCCATGACGCGTCAATAGATACAGGAGAATGCCCTTTGCCTCAGGGGTGTGAAGTAGCAAATCCTCCCTGAAATCAATGACGTTTCTGGCTAAAAAATTACGGCCCTTCGACGCTTCCAATCCTTTTGTACCATGACCCCAGAGACCATCAACGATCTCTGTTAGCATTTTAGCAATGTCGTCCGGTGTCGTTACCATCCAATCATATCCACGGTAAATATTTTCACCGACGCTAGCCTTTATAACGCAATATTGGCTATAAGCCTTAAAAGCACGCTCGTCTATTGCCTCAAAAAAGCCATAATCTAGACTATATAATTGATAAACCAACCAAGCTCCAAATTCGACAATAGTGGCGGCATCAACTTCTGCTATAAACCCACCCTTCGCGCCCACACCCCAGCACAGACTCGCCGCCACATGGAAACAGAACTTCCCATTTAGAAACGTGCAATAGAATTTGACACCAGCTCCCGCTCCAGCCAATCCGGCAATGTTGTTACCAACGGTGCAGAAGTCAGTGTATGTACCGGTGGACTTCAATATCGGAGACAGTGGTTTTTCTGGATCTGGCGGAGGGGTCGGTTTAAGCCACTGCAGTGCTCCTTTGAGACTACCTTCCAGCCGGGCACCAGCGAACACTTCACCGCCGAGGTGTAGGCCTTCATCCTTGGCATCCATCGCTTTATAAAATTTAATGCCCGCATCTTTTCGCTCACGCAACCGTGGCAAACGTCCGCCGGACTGTCCGACCAATGCCTGCTGCTTACCGTTGGTTACCACCTGCACCTGTGCTTCTAACTGCAGAGATGCGCCCGCGAAACCACTGAGTTCCGCCTCTCCACGCAGACGAAGCATACCCAGATTGATCTCTTGGCCATCGTCCAACTGCATCGCGAGTTTCCAGCCGATCCGATCCGGTGCATAAAACTCTTGGCTTACAACTCCTGAAGCCAAAGCCAGACTCGATTTAGCCTCACCTTTAAAAACCGCTTGTCCTTTCTTCGGATCAAATTCCGCGTTCATGCCGACGTTCGACACAAAGCGCATAAACTGCGCGCCACCGGTCACATCAACATTGGCTGTATCGCCCTTGTGCCCTGTCTGCTCTTGCTGAACTCCTCCGTCGCTGCCGATCCGATAAGTCCAGCTTTTTGCCCAGTCGAACAGCGCGAAGTCTTTGTTCAAGGTGTCCGGGTCGAAATCGGACCCCATCCATTTCATAACCTTTTGCAAATCAAGCTTGGCTTTGGGCTTTTGCAGAGCTGTGAGCTGTTGAGTGAGCTTTTTCATATCGATTTGGGTGTTACCGCTCTTATCTATGCTGTAGATACTTTTGGCACCGCCCCTCTCGTCGCTTCCTTTCAAGGAAACCAGATGAAGTTTTAGACCGCTCTCGATCTGGCTGAAGTAAGCCTTTCTGACGTAGGCAAAACGAGTCGGCCTAATGCCTCCCTTGCTTTTGCTCCCCTGCCCCAGGACGGGGATAAGCTCGACGACATCGTCATAGCTCATCCCTTTAACAGACAGATCACCAAGCTTCTTCTGTAGCTCTTTTCGTTTTTCCTCCATCTCGCGCTCAGCCGTTTCGACAGCGGCAACATCTTTTGCCTTTTCAGCAACTGAGCCTGGCGTGTCTTTGGAGTACTCAAGCGCACCGGAGTAATTAGCTTTGGCCGTGTGAAACGCATCCATGCTGACCGACATCTCACGCCAATGATTTTCAAAATTGGTGGCCTGGCAGGGACTGATGAAAACGAACTCTTCCGTTTCAGGTCGGAAGTAGCACTGCGTTCCTCGATCGTGAACAGTGGTTTTCGCGCCCTGTTTGCAAATCTGATTTTTAGCGACTGGTTGGTCAGCTTCGCTCATGTTTTCAAACTCCCACGATTATTCGAAGAACAGCTCAGAGTTTTGCGGCTCGAGTCCGTAGTGGACTTGGGTATCGCCGTTCTCATCGGTAACGCCATGAAATACGCGCCCATCATTTGTTTCTATTCGGTAAGGCCTATGCACTCTCGGCACGTTGTGATCCAGGTCCTTGACCTTATAGCCGCCTGACATTGAGTACTTATATACAGGGTCCTCCAACACCATCGGCTTCATGGCCTTTTCCAGCGACGCCGACCCTCCCCAAACGATTTTGTCGTTCTTGATACGTACATCGCCTGGAGCGCCTATTTCGATGGATCCATCTTTGAGCTTGATATAAGCGCCACGGCTTACCAGCGTTATTCCCATCTCGGCATTGAGCGTGATCTCGCCATTGATGCTGTTCAACGTCAGTGCCTTGTCGGCCTGTAAGGTCATGGCATCACTTTGGGCTTCGATCTCTACAGGACCACGAGCAGCGATGAACTTAAGGCCGACCTTGTAAGCGAACATACTGATGGCATCACCAGCTGCGACACTGAAGCGCTTGAATACACTGAAGTCAGCACTATCGCCGGCAGTACCAGCGATGCTTTGCCCTGCCGAGAGTTGAATATTCTTTGGGGTCGTGAGCGCAATGCCCGCAGGTGCCGACGCAACAAGTCCAGCTTCCTTAAGGCTAACTAATGCGTTTTTAAGGCTCTCTTGGGACTGAATATCTGCTGCGAGAGCACCGGATATCTCAGCGCTTTGCGCCAAGCTATGGACGAGCTGCAAAGCCTCGTTCAACTGCGCAACAGCTGCGTTCATCTCCAATGCCTGACCTTGAGCCTTCGGCTGCCCGTCAGCACTGATGAACAGCCCTTTACCACCCCGGATAGCACCCCAGCCATCCGTCCTCAGCTCAAACCCTTCCCCACGCTTTTGCTTATGGGCATCAACTAGATGCCCAAGGTTGAGCTGGCTTTTGCCGCTGTGTTCGGTGCTGAGTTTGATGTGCTCCGAGCCGCGCAGGTCTTCCATGCGCAGTTTGTTGTTGGACGGCGTGCGGAGCACGTTGCGGGTGTAATCACGTTTATCGAGGGTGACGTGATCGGGGCGGTGGTTGTCATGCAGGGCATGGGCGATATAGGGGCGATCCGGGTCGCCTTGTTCAAAGGCGATGGCCACTTCGGTACCGGCAATCAGTGGTAAATGCAGGCCGTGCTTATCACCGGAATAAGGCCGGGCCAGACGCAGCCACATGCTTTCCTGACCGGTTTTCCATTCATCGCGGTCGAACAGGAAGTTGACCCGGTAGCGCCCCTCCATATCGACTTCGGCGTATATGTCGCCGAGCTTGGGGCTGGTGACGCGGGCTGGGACGGTACCGGCGATTTGTGGCTTGGCGTGCAGCGGTGGCCGGAAGCAGACGGTTTCCGAATAAGGGATAGCCTCGAAGAGGGTTTCGAGGCTGCTGTCACGGGCGGCGCGGGTGATCAGTCTGGTGAGCACGGCCCCCGGCTTGAAGGCCAGCGGTGCGCCACCGCTGATGTTGAGTACCTGGCCGAGTTCCAGAGTCGCGCTGCTGCTGACGCCAGCGAGTCTGGTCTGGTCGTTGAGGTAGCGCTCGTGCCGCAAGCGGGCATAGAAGAAGCCGCTTTCGCTTTCTAGGTCTTCGTCATGGGCGAGGCTATCGCCCAGCACGGTATAGGGTTCGGCATAGTGGTACGCCTCGCCGTAGGTGGTTTTGTCACCTCGGGTCTGATCGACTTCGCCATTAAGCCAGGCATTGGCATCGCGGTGGTAATAGGCGCGGAAGTTGATGTTTTTTTCCACGACGGCATGGCTGGTTTGCAACAGCCAAACGCTGTCTTCGCCGTTGCTGGTGAAACCCGATTGCTCGCGAAGCGGCAGTTGCACATCAAACTGATAATGACGCTGATCGTCACGCAGCTCGACGACCCCAATCTTCAGGCGTTCATCACTCCTGAAGTGATACCAGATGCCGACTTCGGCCAGCAGTCGGGAGATAAACGCCAGGTCGCTTTCACCGTACTGCATAACTTGGTCGCGCTTGGGGTATTCGCGGGCCAGCTTGAAGTAGAAGTCCTGACCGAGAAAACCATGCCGACTGCGGAAAATGCTCTCGACGATTTCCGGCACCGACTGGTGCTGGTAAATGCGGTATTGCTTGCCTTTGTCGAGCAACGCCAAACGCGGTTGCAGGGTGATTTCGTAACGCGCCTCATCGTTGGAGCTGGACAGGCGCTTGAAGCCGGTGATCACGCCATAGAGTGTGCGCTGGGTAAGTTTTAACTTTTCCTTCTTAGCTTCCTCTGATGAA
The DNA here is from genome assembly GCF_014357575.1 of Pseudomonas folii. Taxonomy (GTDB): domain Bacteria; phylum Pseudomonadota; class Gammaproteobacteria; order Pseudomonadales; family Pseudomonadaceae; genus Aquipseudomonas; species Aquipseudomonas folii. The sequence continues at coordinate 42,573 of NZ_JACONW010000006.1, forward strand.
TAGGTGTACTTCAGCGGCGCCTTATAAGGTGCGGCGTGCAGACTGAACGTGGCGTATTGGCCAAGTATCTGTTCGGCGGCAATGTCCTGCTCGACACAGGTGAATTCCACCGTGTATTTGAACGGCTGGCTGAGGCTTTCTTCGCCCTCGAAGGTCAGTACGTCAAGGGTGGCGTCCAGGTCTGCAACGCTGAGCTTATGGCGGCTGTGGTCGAAGAAGGCGGTGAGTTTGTTAAGCATGTTCAGGCCTCCTTGGCGTCATATTCGTCAATGAATTGCAGGGTGATGCCTTCCTCGTCGCTGAAGCCCAGGGTCACGTTGCGGGTTTTCTGCTGAGCTGCCTGGCGCTGCAGTAATTGCTGGCTGAGCACTGGCAGGATTTGCTGGTTCAGCAGGCTGTCGATGTTGCGGGCACCCGAGTCGGGAAGCAGACATGCGGCAACCAAGGCATCGTGAAGTTGCTCGTCAATCTGGCAGTCCAGCCCGTAGTGGCGATGCAGCCGCTTGGCAACTTTTGCAAGCTTCAGGGCGACGATGCTTTTGAGTGCGTCGGCTTGTAGCGGGCGGTAAATCAGGGTCTGAAAGCGCGCTAACAATGCGGGCTGGAAATGCTCACGGAGGATTGGTCGCATCAGCTCGTGCAGGGTGCTTTCAGGCGCGTCGGGTAACTCTTGCAAACAGGCTTGCAGCTCGTCGCTGCCAAGGTTGGAGGTCATGACAATGACGGTGTTTCGGAAGTCGATTTCTCGTCCTTCGCCGTCGCGCATGAAGCCGCGATCAAAGACCTGATAGAAAATATTGAGAACATCGCGATGAGCTTTTTCCACCTCATCGAGCAGAACGACGCTATACGGACGTTGGCGAACAGCTTCGGTCAGCACGCCGCCTTGGCCATACCCAACGTAGCCCGGAGGCGAGCCTTTGAGTTGGCTGACGGTGTGGGCTTCCTGATACTCGGAAAGGTTGATCGTGATCAGTGACTTCTCGCCACCGAACAGACTATCGGCCAGTGCGAGCGCAGTTTCGGTCTTGCCCACGCCGCTGGTGCCTACTAACAGAAACACACCCAGCGGGGCCTGCTCTTCAGTCAAACCCGTTTTGGCGGCGCGCAGTCGTTGAGCCAAGGCGCTAAGGGGCTGATCCTGACCTATGACTCGCTCACCCAGTTGCTGCTCCAGCGCCAACAGGCTGGATTGTTCGTCCTTGAGCAGACTGCCCAGCGGTACGCCCGTCCAGTCGGCGATGACTTCTGCGACGCTGCGGCCTTCCACATCAAGTGAGAGCAATGGCTGACTACCTTGCACTTCACTCAAACGCTCTTGGATCTGAGCGCAGGTGTTCATGTCTGCCGGTTCAACCTGACGTGCATCGAGCAGTTGTTTCGTCAGGCCGAGTTCAAGCCGGTATTGATCTTCCAGTATTATTTGCTGGTCATGCAGTTCGACGCATTGCGCCGCAATTGTTGCCAGACGCTCGTCAGCCCTGCAGCCGCTAAGCTGCGCGTCTTCTTCCAATGCCTGACGCTCCAGTTCCAGGGCAGCCTGCCGGGCTTTTATCTGGACTAATGATTGCGGCTCGCAATCCAGACTCATTCGGACTCGTGCACTGGCGGTGTCGAGAAGATCGACGGCTTTGTCCGGCAATTGCCGACCTGTCAGATAACGCCTTGAAAGACTGACCGCAGCCTGAACTGCTGCATCCTTAATATGGACGCCATGGTGGCTGGCATAACGGGCCTTGAGACCGCGCAACATCAGACAGGCGCTCGCGTCGTCCGGCTCATCAACCTTGACCATCTGGAAACGACGCTCCAGTGCCGCATCGCGCTCGAAATACTGTTTATATTCGCTCCACGTCGTGGCGGCGATGGTGCGTAACTCTCCGCGAGCCAAGGCCGGTTTGAGCAAGTTTGCGGCGTCAGCGCCACCAGCTTGGTTACCGGCACCGATCAGGGTATGAGCCTCATCGATAAACAGCAGAACCGGGTTTTCCGACTTCTGGACGGCATCAATAACGCTCTTCAGGCGTTGTTCAAATTCACCTTTGACGCCCGCACCTGCTTGCAGCAAACCCAAATCTAGGGTTCGCAAACTGACCGACTTGAGGCTGTCCGGAACATTACCTTCAGCGATTCGCAGCGCCAGGCCTTCAACCAGTGCGGTCTTGCCAACTCCAGGCTCACCGACGAGGATCGGGTTGTTCTTGCGACGGCGGCTGAGGATGTCGATAACCTGGCGAATTTCGTCGTCACGACCTAATACGGGGTCGATTTGGCCAGCCTTGGCTTTGACGGTGATATCTTGAGTGAATTTATCAAGCACGGCATCGTGCGCAGCGCTATTGGCTGGAGCGCTACTGGCAAATGAATCGCCGATTAAATCTGACGGAGCTTCCATCGTGTTCAAAGCTGTCTCTTGCTGCAGTTGCGGGCGCTCTTCTGAGTGCTGGTCCAGCAACGGCAACAGGTGTCGTAATTGCGTATCGCTAAGGCTGAGCAACGGCCAGGCTGCTTCGCATGCAAGCAGGTTTGGGGCTTCCATCAGCGCACCCAGCAAATGCGAAGAACGTAAATTGTCCGCGTGATCATCCAGCGATGCGCGTAGCCAGGCGCTCTTGATCAGTTGCTGCAGTTTTTCACACAACTGGGGCTTGCTCTGCACACTGCGCGGCAGGGTGTCGAGGTGTTCAAGCAGGGCTTGCCAGATAGCACCGATATCCCATTCATAGCGACGCGCAATAAGCGTGAGGTCGCCCTCGCCTTGTCCCAGCAGTTTGAGCAACCAATGCTCGATGCTGATACTTGAATGAGCGCGGCTTTGGCACAGCGAAGCCGCCGCACTCAGCGCTTGTGCGCAGTAGGGGTTGAGGCGACGTAGCAAACGGGTTGAATTCTGTGCCATGCAGGCGGTGTCCTTCTTCTGGATCTCGATCCGTATTCGGAGAGCTTGAAACTCGATGTGCTGGGCTGACCGCCCGCGAACGGAAATTCAGCCCAGCACACAGGGAATCAGCAGACGGGCGCCCGCCTGCTGACTCATTCGCATCAGGCGCTAGGGCGTTCGTTCCAGGAGTCGGAATGGATGAGGTTGCCGTCTTTAAAGGTCCAGGTGATCTTTTCGTAACGCAGCTCGATCTCTTCCAGGTGACCGTACTTCTCCATATCTGCATTCTTGATGTCATGCAGCTTGGGTGCGACGCCTACCACCTTTACGTTGTCCAACAGGACGTTGTAGTACTCAACTTCCTGGCCTGCGTCGTCGATGCGATAGAACTTGAACTCAGCGCTTTTGAGCGTCTGGCCAGTGCTCACAGCCTTGTGGAAGTACGTGCTGCTGGCATCGATTTCCTTGGTGATCTTGTAAGGAGTATGGATACGCGTCCCGGTCAACTTGCCCGTGTTATTGTCGGTCGGGATGTATACGCTGTGGTTCTGCGCAAGGATTTCAATACTGCCCTCACGCTTCTGCACGTTCACGCAACCTTTGATGTCCGCGCCGCCATCATCTTTCAGCCACAGGTAAATGGGAGTTGCCATGTGAAGCTCCTTTTTCTCAGTCATTGAATGTCGCGAGTTGCGACGGGGGTTTTCTGTCTGGCCCCGCAGTGAGAGGCATGCAGGCCCCCACTTCCGGCACCAAACGGATATCGACGCGACGGTTGGAGCTGCGCCCCAACTCGGTGTCATTGCTGGCGATAGGTTGGTGGGCACCAAAGCCCTGAACCGCAAAGCAGCTGTCGGGGATGTCGCCCATGCGTTGCATCCAGTCACGTACTGCGGCAGCGCGGGCGCGGGACAACTGCAGGTTGTGCTCAGGATTGCCAGTGGCGTCGGTATGCCCGGCGATGACGATCAACCAGCCTGGCTGGGCCTTGATGTCGACCAGCGCACTGATCAATACCTTGGTTGAATCGGCCTTGAGCTGGGCACTGCCGGTACTGAACAGCGAGAGGCTGTCGAGACGAACCGGCTGGGCAGTTTTAATGGGGGCGGAAGGCGTCGGCGGCTTGCGATGACTGGCTATAGCCGAGAGCACGGGGGCCCTCAGGCGCTCACCACGATAGAGGCCAAAACCTAACGCCAAGGGCGCGCCATTTCGGTAGTAATCGTCCAACCGTTTGGCGTCCCGATGCAGTACAGCCAAAGCATCTTCGCGCAATGCAAACTCGGGCTGATCCTGACGGCTTGGCTGGGGTATGGCCGTATAGCGACGCAGGTCATCACTGACTTGGCGTAACAACAGATTGTTTTGCCAGCCCGAGCTGGCAATGCCGATAAGGCAAAACAGTGCGAAAAGCCAAACGGCGATAACACTCGCGCGACGTACCGCAGTGTTCTTGAAATGCGTGGGGAGTAAATGAAGCAAGGGATCAGGAAACGGCAATGCCGTGTCTATCTCAGACAAAGTCGGTCCTAAGCCGGTGAGCCCTACCTTGTCACGTAGCCATTGCTGCCAAAGGCTAGCCGACACGGCCTGAGGCAATTGCGACACCAAGGTAATGGCGCAGGAAAAAGGCAGACCGACAGCGTTACGCACGTCAGTAGTTATGAGGTGTGGCAGTACCTCGTCGCTTAACCAACCTGCAATGCTGTTTAACTGAACGCTGGTCTGTAGACGTTCGGCGTACGTCGCGCAATCAATGCTATGCCGCTGCCATTCGCACAAGCTGACGCAAGCACCGGGTTCGCGAACGCTGGGACTGGTTTGACCAGCATCCCAACTAAACCAAGGGCCGCTGCCTTGGGAAGCCTGCAGATAACTGGCAAGCAGCAACGGCAATGCGATGCCGCGCCTGCGAATCAAGATTGTCTGGTAACAGAAGGTCCGTACCCGACCAGCCATTGCTGCGCTGTCGGTATGCTCGCCCGGATTGACGATAAACATGACGCTGAGCTGACCGCCCCAATCCGGACGCAAACTCATTACGCTGTTGGCGACTGCCGATAACTGCTGGAGATCAGGTACCCGAATGTAACAACCCTGCCGGGTAACATGCAGAGCGGACTGTTCGGCAGGAATGGCACCAAAAAGCCCCTGAAGGCCATCGCCACACATCAGGATTACAGGCTGACGATAGGCTGCTGGAGGCAAGGACATCGCGTCGATTAGAACGAGTGAATTATTCTGACGCGCAGCCCGCCGTCCGACACGAACCCATGCGACGATCATGCAGCATGCGATAAAGAGCACACCCCACACCCGTAGCCCGGTGCTAATCGGGATGATGGCGAGCAGTGTCAAAGCAAGCACACTTGCCCACAGCCAAAGGCCGCGCGTCAGTTTAAGCGTCATCTGTCTGCCCTCACGCCCGGCCAGACGGGAGCGATTCAATCAGATCACTCAGCAGGGAATCCAGCCCCCACCAAGCTCCAGCAAGCAGCACACAGAACGCGAATAAATGGCCCATCAGCGATTGAGGCCAAGCTCGCAGACGCAATCCCGAACCAACGTTTCTTTTCGTAGGCAGCGTATGGCTGGGTTTCAATGGATCGACAAGGCCATTTAATGCTGCCAACAACTGCATGCGCTCGGGGTCTTTAACATCGGCATAACACCCCTGAAACCCAAGCATCAACACGCGTTGGAAAACAGTCAGCACAGCTAGATCAGGTGCTGGCTCGCGAAGTACTTCGCGCATGTCTTCATAAAGGGACTCGCCTGCCTGATGGCGACTGAAGAACCTGGCTTGTAACGGCTCGCCAGCCCAGTCGGCATGTGTTTCATCTTTCGCGCAAGTGAGGATGGCTTCATCCAGCAAAGCGCACTGTGCATGACTGATGTAGTCAATATTGCGCTGACTAAAACCCGCACCTTTCAGGCGATACCTTACGTTTTCGATCTGTTTCGTACAGAGCTCTGCCAGGTTCGTGCTGCCCTGCACTGAGCCGCCTTGACGCAGCTCTGCCACCAGCAAGTAGCTGTCGTGTAGCAGCGAGTCGGTATCTACGGCGATCACGGTTTGTCTCTTAGGGGTAATCCGGCTCATGTGCGCAGCACCGCAAAAAGTTCGAGCTTCACATCAGCAAGCGTGCTTGGAACGTAGAAGGAACAAACGCCCTCGGCCAGCATGGCCTGCCCCTTTGGGTGGGCCAGATCAAGCGAGAAATACTGGTTCTCCAGACGCAGAGGAATAGCGGCAGGAACGTGGCTGAGGGGCAGCAAAGGGATACCGTCGAGCGCTGCATTGATCAGACGATCAACGTCATCCGGCGTACCGGCCTTGCACAAACGAGGGAACTGACTTTGCAACTGGGCAGCAGGCAGGCGGCAACGTACCGATAAGTAAAAATCGGCACCTTCAGGCTCACGCAGACGAGCGTCGTTGAGCGTGACCTTCCAGCGATTCGCGCCGATCCCCTCCAGCTCCAGCGCGATAACGCGAGACGGCAAGCTGGCTTCCAGCAAGGTAGAAATGATGCTCAGCAACGGCGGGAAAACTGTCTCCAGTTGCTCATGGCGATAGGCTGGAATCTTGTCGAGGTCGTACTCCAGCGAAAAGGTGAGCAGGCCACCTGCCAATTTGACCAGCTCTAGATAGACCTGCTCAGGATGTCGCGCCGGGTGAGCTTTAAGATCAGCCAATACGGGCTGGTAGGTATTCAAAGCATTGAGCAACCAGAACAATGACACGTCCGCCACGGCGAAGTCGGCCATTCGCTGATTGCTCTCACGACGCATGCTCATCAGCCGCTGGCGCTTGGCTGATAGCTGGGTCAGCAAGTTATCCAGCTGGGTCAGTAGACCCAAGTGAGCGGAGAAACTCAGCAAGGGCGGCACGTAAGCCGGGTCGAGACTCCAGGCGCCCTGTCCGTCACGTACCAGACGCGCAATCGGACAAGTCAGATAATCAGCATTTTCGTCGCTATCAAGGCGCAGGCTTAGCGCCTGCTCCATGATGGCAACCGATTGCGCGTCATCAGCGTATAAATCCTGAACGTCCCTCCAACTTTGGCGATAACGCTGAGGCCGATCCGCCCTGCCCCCCTCCAACAAGCAGTTGTTGCCGTTGGCCTGCTCCAAAGGCAAGGCCAATAGCAAGATGGCGTTCTGGCTGTCATCGGAGAGCAGTCGAGCCAACTCAAGCGCGGGCGGCAGACGATCCACATTATTGGTATCGATCAGGGTGCCATCCGGCATGCGCAGACGGACTTGAGTGGCTTGGAGCTTACCGAGCCGAAGGGCTTCAAGATCAAATGCCACAGTCTGAACACCCCATGGGTGTACCAGCGACAAATGGGCAATAGACTCATTGGCCCAGGCTTCCCACCGTGCTTGTTGCTGGAACTGTTGCGGGGACAATAGTGTTCCCGCGAACCAGAGGGGGCGGTCGATTTTCATAACGTCATTTCCCTACGAAGTGACTCAGGCTTTTGCCTTTGGCATCTGCGAAACCAGAGACAAATTGACGTCCATGCCCTCAACCTGAAAGTGCGGTACGGCGTACAACTTGACCCGGAAAAAGCCTGGGTTGTCGTCGATGTCTTCTACGGTCACTTTGGCGTCGCGCAGCGGGTGAGAAGCCTGAAGGTCATCACCGGGATCGTTCATTTCGGTCACCAGTCCACCGACCCACTTGTTCAGTTCGAGCTCAAGTACGCGACGATCTTTGGTTGTACCGATGTTTTCGCGCTGGATTACTTTCAGGTAATGAGCAATGCGCGAGAGCAGGAAGATGTATGGCAAGCGGGCGTTGATACGACTGTTGGCAGTTGCATCAGGCGTGTCATAGAGCGCTGGTTTTTGCGAGGAGTTGGCCGAGAAAAAGCACGCGTAATCGCGATTTTTGTAATACGACAATGGAATGAAACCGAGGTTGGCGAACTCGAATTCGCGCGTCTCCGGAATCATTACTTCAGAAGGAATTTTTACTTGGCTGCCGGTGCCCAGATCGTACAGATGGATGGGTAGATCCGTGACCGCTCCACCCGATTGCGGGCCGCGAATCTGGACACACCAACCGTTTGCGATGAAGCTTTTAACCATGTTTGCAGCGAATGCGAACGAGGCGTTGGTCCAGAGATACTTGTCATGATCCGGGCCCTTGACGCTTTCAACGTAGTTGAAGCTCCGCACAGGAATGGTGTCAGGACCATAAGGCAATCGACCTAGCACTCGTGGCATGGTCAAACCAATGTAGCGCGAGTCGTCACTGTCACGAAAAGCCTTCCACTTGATGTACTCGGCACGATCAAAATAGTTGGCGATGTCCTTGATGGCTGCGACTTCCTCCATGGACTTTTTACCAAAGAACGCAGGACCTACTGCACCCACGAATGGCATGTGCGCTGCCGCTGCCACTTTCGAAATATTCCGCAACAGAGCGATGTCTTGAGGGCTGCGATCAAACTCATAATTGGAGATCGCCGAAGCGATGGGCTCACCCCCAGGGGTGTCGTACTCCTGGGTATAGGTATGTGCGTACAAACCGCTTTGGGCGATTTCAGGTGCATCTTCAAAATCTTGTACGAGATGGTCCTTGCTGATATCCAGCAACTCAATACGTACGTTTTGGCGGAAGTCGGTTTGATCTATCAGGGATTTAACGCCGCGCCAGGTAGATTCAACACGCTGAAAATCCTCATGGTGCATCACGGCATCCAGTTGACGGCTAATCTGCGCGTCGAGTGATGCAATGTGTGCATCCAGAAGTGTTTTATCCAGACGTTCAACTTTTTGCGACGAATCTTTGAGTAGATTCAAAAATACATTGACGGCAGCAGTTACCCGCATATCGGCAGATGCATCAGCAAGCGATTCCGTCGTCTGGAAGGACTCGATACCACCCAGCACTGATACCGGACTCAAGTTTATTTTTTCGAACAGAGCGCTATATACACTTTGGCTTTCTTCAGACACTGTTACTTCACCGCTCAATTGAGCGGAAGACTGTTTTGCAGGCATTTGACAACTTCCTATTTAACGTACCGAGATAGAATAAAGGCCTTATGCGGAGGCCAATGCGGCCAGCTCCGCTCTGAGCTCGTTACTCAGTGCTTCATCCTTGAGAATGAGCTCTAGCTCATGTCGGAACGTCGCGTTGTCGAGCAGATTTGACTTGAGATCGCGAAGCAAATTTCTCATTGCCAGCAAGGCACGCAGCTGAGGAATCTGGCGGGCAACCTGCTCCGGCTCGAAATCCTTCATGCTCTGGAAATTCAACTCGACAGAGGTATCTGTGTTGTCCCCTGCAAGGGTATTTTCAACCGCTAGCGTCAAGGCTGGTGAATACTCGGCAAGCACGCTATCAAAGTTGTTTTTATTGATATTAACCTTACTTCTTTCAGACAGAGGGCGCTGCTCTTTACCATTGCTGTAATCCCCCATCATCATGAGCTTTAGGGGTAACTCCACCTTCTTCTGCGCGCCACCCGTGTGCAAATCGAGCTTAATATTTACTCGTGCTTTGGGTACTTCATTTTGAAAACTGTTTGAAGCCATAACTCCTCCGGACCCGCGCAGAAAAATCGTCATAAAATAATGAATACATCTGAAATTTACTCGCGACAGGACATCAGGCGGCAACAGCAGCACTGACAGCTACCTCTGCGGGTAATCAGTTATCAAACGTATTGATTTGCGTAGAGCTTGAGGATATTCCATCGAAACGGACAACTCTACCCACCAAGGTGAGCCTAGGAATATTCCCTGCGAAATAGGGAATATTCCTACAAACCAACACCGTTTTTAATTTATGAAAAGATTTCGTACGAATATTGTAATAAACATGGACAGCTTGAATTTCAAGCTTTCGAAAGCAAGAGAGGCTAGATAAAGAACGCAACGAAGCTTAGTACGACGAGATGCGCATGCTGAGTGCATCAGCACCCAAGCGGATAGCAAAGCTGCGGCCTAAAAGGATGATGGCTGATCATGCGCAGACCAAAAACAAACGGGGCCCAAGCCCCGTTTGCTACACCACCGTCACTTAACCTTACTGTTCAAACTACTCACCAAACTCTCTAACCTCCCCACGCTACTGCGCAAGTTCGTAATCTCCTGCTGGAGGCTGCTGATCTCGCTGGAGCTTGAGGTGCTGTTCGGACCCGAATTGCGCTGGAGGTCGCTCAGCTGGCTTTGGAGTTTGCTGATGGTGCGATTTTGCTCGTCCATCTTGCTCTTGAGGTCGGACACATCGGCGGTACTGGATTGAGTGGTGGTGCCGTTGTTGCGTTTGAGTTCTTCGATCAAACGGCTTTGGGCTTTTACGGTTTCCTTGAGGGCGGCCAACTCACTGGCGTTTTGGCGGGAGTCTTCCTGCAGTTGCTGCAGGCTGATCAAGGCGGACTCGAGGTCGCGGGACGAGTCGACGTCCGCTGCCTCGGTGCGGCTGGCAACGGTGCTGCTTTGAGAGGTGGCTGTATTGGCGCTGGCGTCGACTGCGGCATGGGCCGGTGATATAGCGAGAACACTGATCAGACATGCTGCAACTGAAAGGGGGAAACTCAAGAAAGCGGACTTACTAGTCATCACTAGGTTTTCCATAGGAGGTGCAGATTTGGCACAGCGCTACGACCGGGTTTTGGGGCTGAAGTTCGCGGCGTTGACGCCCTGGGGACAAACTTGGTAACGCATTAGCGGCCCTGTTCGTGTAGATACTATGCCATCCGGCAGACGTTCACGCGACGTCACTTCCTGATACTCGGACTTCCTTGACGCAGCCCGCAGCGGCTGGTCGTTGTTCGAATAGTGGAGTGATGTATGCGTAGATTGATCCTTCTCGGCACGCCGGCGCTGATGCTGACCATGGCAGCCTCTACAGCCCAGGCGTTTGAAGCCGGGGATATTATTGTTCGGGCCGGTGCAGTGACTGTCGACCCACGAGAAAGCAGTTCCAGCGTGCGTGTTGATCGCGGAGGTCTGGCGGGCACGGATCTGGGCGGCAAGGCCAGCCTGGGCAGCGATACCCAGTTGGGTCTGAACTTCGCTTACATGATCACCAATCATTTAGGCATCGAGTTGCTGGCGGCCACGCCGTTTGAGCACGACGTGAATATCAAAGGCACTTCGGGCGGTATTGCGGATGGCAAGCTTGGCTCACTCAAGCATCTGCCGCCGACGTTGAGTCTGATTTACTACCCGCTGGACAACAAATCAGCCTTCCAGCCCTATGTGGGCGCCGGGATTAACTACACCTGGATCTACGACGAAAGCGTGGGCAGCAGCGCCAGTGCTGCCGGGTTCGATAACTTCCACGCCAGCAACTCATGGGGTTGGGCCGCACAAGTGGGCGCAGACTACATGCTCACTGACCGCCTGATGATCAATGCGCAGATGCGTTACATCGACATTGAAACTGACGCTTACGTCAGCAATACCAACCTAGGCGTCAGGGCCAAGGTGAATGTCGACGTGGACCCCTTCGTGTACATGGTGGGGCTTGGCTACAAGTTCTGAGATAACAGAGCAGAGCGTGGCATTAATGACGACACAACAAAAAACGGGCATCCAACGCAGGTTGGTATGCCCGTTTTTTCACTGCTCGCCTCCGCCGAGGCGTACAGCTGGTAACTAGGGGTTAACGCTGTCTTTCAGGGATTTACCCGGCTTGAAGGCAACGGTGTTGCTGGCCTTGATTTTCACTGGCTCGCCGGTTTGTGGGTTTTTGCCAGTGCGGGCGCCGCGATGGCGTTGCAGGAAGGTGCCGAAGCCGACCAGGGTCACGCTGTCTTTGCGATGCAGGGCACCGGTGATTTCTTCCAGTACGGCATTAAGAACGCGATTGGCTTGCTCTTTGGTCAAGTCCGCCTTTTCAGCAATGGCGGCCGCTAGTTCTGGTTTACGCATATGAAGCCTCTTATACGGATTTTTGTTTTTATGTCCCGCGCCGCTCATGCAGAACGGTAGTCAGGTGACGCAACGGCTCTACGTTGCGGCAGACGGGAATGAGGATGGCACGCTGTTCTGGCGGACGCCAGTGGACCAATGGCCTTTATGGGGCCAAAAATGTGGCTTATCCGACAGAACGTCCAGTATTTATGCCAACAGGGCTGGAAGCGCCTTATTCAGAGCGAGTTTCTCCATCACTGCCGCTCCAGTCAGGGCATAGCCCAGGAGGTTGCCTGCAGGGTCGTGGCACAGCGCTCTGATGTCAGCGCCCTGCCCTTCAACGCTCCAGATAGCTTCGATGCCACGAGGCGGCGGCGACACAACGAGGGGACACACCGGGGTTTTTACGGTAATCGGCATGGGGCCGTATTTGACTGCGCTCGGAGTCCCCGCAAGAGTCTGGGCCAAGGCGCGGGCGCAGCTCATCAACGGCATGACATACAGCAGATTCAAGCCGTCCACTTCGGCACAGTCGCCCAATGCATAGATATTGGCATGAGAGGTTTTCAGCTCCCGGTCAACGATGATGCCGCGGCCAGTCTGCAAGCCTGCCGCCGCAGCGAGATCGACTCGTGGGCGCAAGCCGATGGCGGAGACCACCACATCGCACTGAATGACCTGCCCATCGGACAAGTGCGCTTCAAGGCCATCGGCAGTGCGTTGCAAGCGGGTCATCAGTGGACCGAGGTGGAAACGCGCACCGAGACTCTCCAGACCTGCTTGCACGGCAGTTGCGGCGGCGGGAGGCAATAAGGTCGGCATTACTTGCTCGCAAGGCGCCACAAGGTCAACTTCGTAGCCCCCCAGAATAAGGTCATTGGCGAACTCGCAGCCAATCAGCCCGGCACCGAGAATCAGCACCCGACGTTTGCCCGCTGCCGCAGCTCGAAAACGGGCGTAATCCTCAAGATCATTGATCGGGAAGACGGAGTCGGTGGCATCACCCTCTACCGGCACGCGAATGGTTTCGGCACCCCAGGCGAGGATCAGGTCGCGGTAGTAAACCGCCTCCTCGCCAATCCACAGGCGTTTGTGCCCAGGATCGATGCCACTGATGCGGGTGTGGGTACGCACTTCGGCCTTGAGTTGGTCGGCCATTGCGCCAGGTTCAGCCATGCTCAGACCATCGGCTTCCTTGTTCTTGCCAAAGCCGGTGGAGAGCATCGGTTTGGAGTAGGAGCGACCGTCATCAGCAGTGATCAGCAGCAGCGGCGTTTCGCCATCGAGCTTGCGAAATTCCCGAGCGAGGTTGTAGCCCGCCAGGCCAGTGCCAACAATCACAACAGGTGCGTTCATACGTACTTCCAAACCAGAGAGTAAAAATCGGATCAGCCGATTTCGATCATTTCGAAATCCATTTTGCCTACGCCACAGTCCGGGCATAGCCAATCTTCGGGAACATCCTGCCATGGAGTGCCCGGCGCAATGCCGTCATCCGGCCAGCCATCGGCTTCGTTGTAGATCAGGCCACAGACAATGCATTGCCACTTTTTCATCGTTATCTCTCATGTTTTCAGGCTAATTGGGGCGTACGCGGTCGTGAGGTGCCACGCTTGCGCCAAACTCAGGGCGTTTTGTACTGATCACGACGCCGACATGCAACCCCGGTGATCACTACAGGGCGTTGCCGGTCGTCGGCTGGCGGGGGCAATCATGCTAAGCTCGCGGCCTCAATCAGCCTAAAAATGCTTACCGTGACTGAGCAAACCCCCCCTGCCCACCCTGTGAACTGGCTTGAGCGCGAGTCGCTTGAGGTTGACGTCGAACCGTTGGTTCAGACGTGGCTGTTTCACCGGGACTCGTTGACCCGCCGCCTGACTACCTTGTCTTCCGACCATTTCAGTGTCACGCCGCTCGTCGAAGGCTGGCAAGCGCTGCGCGACGATGAGTGTGTCGCGCTGGATCTGCCAGAGCAAAGCATCGGTTGGGTGCGCGAGGTCTATCTGCGCGGGCATGACGAGAAGTGGGTATTCGCCCGCAGTGTTGCGGCGCGTAGCACGCTGCAGGAAAGCGGCCTGCACATGGATGAACTGGGCACGCGTTCACTGGGCGAGTTGTTGTTCTGTGATCCGGAATTCGACCGCGGCTCGCTGCAGGTCTGTCGTTATCCAGCGGCGTGGCTGCCCGTATCAGACGCCGCCGAAGGTTTATGGGGACGACGCTCATGCTTTAGCCGCGGCCCTCTGAAAATACTGGTGGCCGAAGTCTTCCTGCCGACGCTCTGGCAGACGATTCGCACCGTGGAGCACTGCTGATGTACTTGACGCTACTCAAATCCCTCAATCGCCTGAATCCGCGCATATGGGACTTCATCCAGTTGATGCGCGTCGATAAGCCGATTGGCATCTATCTATTGTTGTGGCCGACGCTCTGGGCGCTATGGATTGCCGGTGAAGGTTCGCCGTCGCTGCTCAATATCGCGATTTTTGTGGTGGGCGTGTTCCTGATGCGTGCGGCGGGCTGCGTGATCAATGACTTCGCCGACCGCAAGGTCGATGGTCACGTCAAGCGCACTGAACAGCGGCCGTTGGTGAGTGGCAAAGTCAGTTCCAAGGAGGCGCTGGCTCTGTTTGCAGCGTTGGTGCTGGTGAGCTTCCTGCTGGTACTGCTGACTAATCCGACAACCATCTGGCTGTCATTTGGCGGGTTGGCATTGGCAGCCTGTTATCCATTCATGAAGCGTTACACCTATTACCCGCAAGTGGTGCTGGGCGCGGCCTTTTCATGGGGGATGCCGATGGCGTTCACTGCCGAAACCGGTAGTCTTCCCGCTGCTGCGTGGCTGTTGTACATCGCCAACCTGCTGTGGACAGTGGCTTACGACACCTATTACGCGATGGTCGATCGGGAAGACGATCTGAAGATTGGAGTGAAATCCACCGCCGTGTTGTTTGGCGATGCTGACCGGATCATCATCCTGACGCTGCAAGGGTTGGCCCTGGGTTGCCTGTTGCTGGCCGGTGCGCGCTTTGAACTGGGGGCGTATTTCTACCTGGGTCTGCTGGTAGCAGCGGGATGTTTCGTCTGGGAGTTCTGGTCCACCCGCCATCGCGGCCGTGACGCCTGTTTCAAGGCGTTTTTGCATAATCATTGGGCAGGGTTGGCGATCTTTGTCGGGATTGTTGTGGATTATGCGTTGCGGTGATGCGGTAGCCCCGTGGGACCGAATTCATTCGGGAAGACGGCCGTTCAAGCGGCACATATGCAACAGATGCGCCGCCCCCTTCGCGAATGAATTCGCTCCTACAGGTATTGCAGTTGCGACACAGATGCTATGTGGCGCTACGGTTTGACGGTATGCCAGACGCCGCCCTTGCCATCGCCAGTGACATCCCCGACTTTCTTGTCATCCTTGTAGAAGTACAGCGGCTTGCCGCCATAGGCCCACTGTAATTTGCCGTCGTCGCGTTTGAGCTGCGTCCACTTCCCGGACGCTTGAGTGTTCGCTTCAGCGGCCAATGGCGGCCAGTTGATTGCGCATGTGTCGTTGCAAACGGACTTGCCTACCGAGTCCTTGTCAAAGGTGTAAAGCGTTTTACCGCTGTGGTCGGTGAGGTAGCCGTTTTCTCCGGTCATACCTGGCTCAGCAGCCATAACCAGACTGGAAGACGCCAGTGCCGCAGCCGCCATCAAGCCCATGAATGTCGATGAAATCTTGAGCATCGGTAGATCCTCTTTTTATGTGGAATCCGTTGTCGGACGAGACTGCACATTAGTCCTTAAAGAACATGGCATGCTAGCCCCTACCCTGACTGTCACACGACTGCAATAATTCCGTTATCTAATGCGCCCCAAGACAGTTAAATGACAAGAGGTTCAAGCATGGTTGGCAGGAGCATTCTGATCGTTGACGACGAAGCGCCAATTCGCGAAATGATCGCCGTTGCATTGGAAATGGCCGGCTATGACTGCATGGAAGCAGAGAACTCTCAGCAAGCCCATGCAATCATCGTAGACCGCAAGCCGGACTTGATCCTGCTCGACTGGATGCTGCCCGGCACATCCGGTATCGAACTGGCCCGACGCCTGAAGCGTGATGAGCTGACCGGGGATATCCCGATCATCATGCTGACCGCCAAGGGTGAAGAGGACAACAAGATCCAGGGGCTCGAGGTCGGCGCCGACGATTACATCACCAAGCCGTTTTCTCCTCGCGAACTGGTCGCACGCCTCAAGGCTGTGCTGCGCCGTGCAGGCCCTACCGATGGCGAGGCGCCTATCGAAGTGGGCGGTCTGCTCCTCGACCCGATCAGCCACCGCGTGACCATCGATGGCAAACCTGCCGAGATGGGCCCGACTGAATATCGTTTGCTGCAATTCTTCATGACCCATCAGGAGCGCGCCTACACTCGCGGCCAATTGCTGGATCAAGTCTGGGGAGGCAATGTTTATGTCGAAGAACGTACCGTTGATGTGCACATTCGTCGCCTGCGTAAAGCCCTCGGTGACGCTTATGAAAATCTGGTACAAACCGTGCGCGGTACGGGCTATCGCTTCTCTACCAAAAGCTGACACCCTGCTCCTGGACAGACAGCTCAAACAGATCGCCGCAAACGAATGGCGCAACCGTCCGGTATGCGCTCGACATGGATGTACGTTTAATTGAATCAAAATTGGCATGGCACCCTGATCCGCCACATGCTGTTGCTGGTGACGGCCTGCCTCCTGGTCGGACTGATCAGCGGCGAATATGGCTGGAGTCTGGCCATCGGTCTGGGGCTGTATCTGGCCTGGACCCTCAAACAACTATTACGCCTGCACGAATGGCTCAGTAACCACCAGACCGACGACCCGCCGCCTGATGGCTACGGTTTGTGGGGCGAAGTCTTTGACAGCATCTATCACCTGCAACGCCGTGACCAGCGTGTACGCGGTCGTCTGCAAGCGGTGATCGACCGTGTGCAGGAATCCACTGCCGCCCTCAAGGACGCGGTGATCATGCTCGACAGCGAAGGCAACCTGGAATGGTGGAACCGCGCCGCTGAAACCCTGATGGGCCTCAAAACCCCGCAAGACAGCGGCCAGCCGGTGACCAATCTGGTGCGTCATCCGCGTTTCAAGGAATACTTCGAGCAGGACAGCTTCGCCGAACCACTGGAAATCCCTTCGCCCACCAATGACCGGGTGCGCATTCAGTTGCTCATCACTCGCTATGGCAACAACGAGCACCTGATGCTGGTGCGCGATGTCACGCGTATTCATCAGCTGGAACAGATGCGCAAGGATTTCGTCGCCAACGTTTCCCACGAGCTGCGCACGCCGCTGACGGTTATTTTCGGTTATCTGGAAACCTTGCTGGATAACGTCGAAGAAGTGAACCCGCGCTGGGTGCGCGCCTTGCAGCAAATGCATCAGCAAGGCGGGCGCATGCAGACGCTGCTCAACGACTTGTTGCTGCTGGCCAAGCTCGAAGCGACAGACTATCCGTCGGATAACCATCCGATCGTCGTGAGCACATTACTCAAGACCATCACCAATGATGCGCAGGCGTTGTCCGGCAACAAAAATCAGCAGATCGACCTTAATATCGAAACCGACGCGCTGCTCAAGGGCAGCGATACCGAACTGCGCAGCGCGTTTTCCAACCTGATTTTCAACGCTGTGAAGTACACCCCCGCCGAAGGCAAAATCCAGATCCGCTGGTGGGCCGACGAGCGTGGCGCGCACCTGAGCGTGCAGGATTCAGGGATCGGCATCGAAACCAAGCATCTGCCACGCCTGACCGAACGCTTCTACCGCGTGGACTCCAGCCGCGCCTCCAATACTGGTGGAACGGGTCTGGGCCTGGCCATCGTCAAACATGTGTTGCTGCGCCATCGGGGAACACTGGAAATCAACAGCGTGCCGGGCAAAGGCAGCGTATTTACCTGCCATTTTCCACCGATCCAGCTGGCCCAAGCCTAGCCTGCGACACCTCCGCCACTAGGCAAGCAGGCATTGAGCCGCTACATTGCGGCTCTTGTGCACCCAATATCGGTGCAGCAATAACCTCTCTCGCTAAAACGGAACCCGTAAAACTCCATCATGGACCCTTCCCCTGGTTTTAACCTCGCTTCACTGTTCGCCGATTTCGGCATGATTCTCTTCGCAATGGTTCTGGTCCTGCTCAACGGTTTTTTCGTTGCGGCAGAGTTCGCCATGGTCAAGCTGCGCTCAACCAAGGTTGAAGCCATTGCCGAAAAAAACGGCTGGCGCGGACACATCTTGCGCACCGTTCACAGCCAACTTGACGCTTATCTCTCCGCTTGCCAGTTGGGTATCACCCTGGCTTCGCTGGGACTGGGCTGGGTCGGCGAGCCGGCGTTCGCGCACTTGCTGGAGCCTTTGCTGGCGGCCCTGGGCGTGGACTCACCGGAAGTGATCAAAGGCGTGTCGTTCTTTACCGCCTTCTTCATCATCTCCTACCTGCACATCGTGATCGGCGAACTGGCCCCCAAATCCTGGGCGATCCGCAAACCGGAACTGTTGTCGCTTTGGACGGCGGTGCCGCTGTACCTGTTCTACTGGGCGATGTACCCGGCCATTTACCTGCTCAACGCCAGCGCCAACGCGATTCTGCGCATTGCTGGCCAAGGCGAGCCTGGTCCGCATCATGAGCACAGCTACAGTCGTGAAGAGCTGAAACTGATTCTGCACTCCAGCCGTGGCCAGGATCCGAGCGATCAGGGTATGCGAGTGCTGGCGTCCGCCGTGGAGATGGGTGAACTGGAGGTGGTCGACTGGGCCAACTCCCGGGAAGACCTGGTGACGCTGGATTTCAACGCGCCGCTCAAAGAAATCCTCGCCTTGTTCCGCCGTCACAAGTTCAGCCGTTATCCGGTATACGACGCCGACCGAGGCGAGTTTGTCGGTCTCCTGCACATCAAAGACCTGCTGCTCGAACTGGCGGCACTGGACCACATCCCGGAATCCTTCAACCTGGCCGAGCTGACGCGTCCGCTTGAGCGGGTGTCCAAACACATGCCGCTGTCGCGCCTGCTTGAGCAGTTCCGTCAGGGTGGAGCGCACTTTGCCCTGGTGGAAGAAGCCGACGGCAAGATCATTGGCTACCTGACCATGGAAGACGTGCTCGAAGTGCTGGTCGGCGATATTCAGGACGAACACCGCAAGGTCGAGCGCGGCATCCTCGCCTATCAGCCAGGCAAACTGCTGGTGCGCGGCGATACACCGCTGTTCAAGGTCGAACGTCTGCTGGGCATCGATCTGGACCATGTGGAAGCCGAAACCCTGGCAGGCCTGATCTATGAGACCCTAAAGCGGGTGCCGGAAGTCGAGGAAGTCATGGAATTCGAAGGTCTGCGGATCATCATCAAAAAGATGAAAGGTCCGAAAATCGTATTGGCTAAAGTGGTCAAGATTGATTGAGGCTGTCGCGTCGGCGTGACGACTGAGGTGCAAGTAAATTGGCAGATTCGGGCCTCAACAGCCAATACACTTGCACTTTTAGTACCGAACTCTCACTGCAGAGCTGATCCAGTGGGACCGGATTCATCCGGGAAGAGGCCCATACATTCGACATGATTGTACCGTCCAAAATGACGCCTTCCCGGATGAATCCGGTCCCACAGGTGTTAACTCGGCAAACCTCTCAATTCCCACCCACCGCAAAATTAGGCAGGCTTTGCACCGGCTGTGCAAACTCGTAGGGGATGGACTCCAGCGCCAGGCCCACGTTGCGCTGGACGACGAAGTGCAGGTGCGGGCCGCTGCTGTTGCCGGTGTTGCCGGAGCGCGCCAGGGCGCTGCCTACGATGACGTGCTGACCTTCCTTGACGCTGACCGAGCCACGCATCAGGTGCAGATAAACGCCCATGGTGCCGTCGTTGTGCAGGATTCGCACGAAGTTGCCTGACGGATTCGAGCCTTTGCCGGTCTGGTCGTTTTCGATTTTGACGACCACGCCACCTCGCGCTGCGATGATTGGCGTACCTTCGGGCATGGCGATGTCCATGGCATAGCGGCCTTTGGGGCCATAGTGGCTGTACTTGCCGTTAGGCCCCTGACTCAAACGAAACGGCCCGCCCACCCACGGCAGTGGATACCGATACGCCAGACTCGTGCGTTGCGGATCACCCACGATAGAACGCAGGCTGGTTTTGTAGCTCATGGGCTTGCCGATGACTTTGGGACTCAGGACCGTGACCCGCTCATTGCCACGGGCCGGAATCGTGCGACGAATGGTCTGGTCGGCGACGCCAAGGACGTTCTTCCCGCCACTGATTTTCAGCTCAACTTCAACCGGCGCGTACAGGTCGTTACGGACATAAAGGCTGTCCACGCCTTTATCCCGCTTGGTGCTCAGGTGCACCTGGCGCTCGATGTGCTCAACCATCCGATCCTTGAACACCACAACGGCTGCACCCGGCGTCGGGCGATCGGTGAACGAGACCACGCCGTTGGCATCGGTGAATTTGTAGATCGTCAGCGCCCCGGCCGTTTGCGCAGCCAGCAACAGAGCACACAGAATGAGTAAGCGCTCGATCATGGGATGGGTCTGATTTGTAAAGAAGATGAGGCAAGCCTACCAGCGATTCCTGCGAATGAGGACTCAGCTGTATCAATCGGGAACAGATCGGGCGTCAAGGAAATCGCGTCAGACGCCGACCATGCAGACGCGCGCTCAGCCTACATCTTTAAAATGCTGAATATGTAACAGCGAAATGCGGGCGGCATCCTACAAAACAACATCAACTTTCACACAACTAATCGCCTATAAGTTTCTTAACAAGGACATATAAATCAATAATTTTTCGTCCAGCAAAATTTGCCAGTCAATACAATTATTCCTAACCTCTGCAATACCCGAACCCACCACCAAAGCTTTACAGGATGGGGGCTGTGCAAATCAATTAAATACTATCTACCCATAAAGGCCTGTTATCTTGCCTACCATTAAAAGTAAATCAGCTTATTCCCTCATTTTATTGGCAATTACCGGATTGCTTTCCCTACCCGCTCTAGCGGTCACCGAAGTCCGGTTCGGTATTGAAGCTGATGTCCCTCCCTTCGAAAGTCGCAATATCAATGGCGAATTGGTTGGGTTGAATATTGACTTGGGTAATGCGATTTGTGCGCGGATGAACGTACGGTGCGTATGGGTCGATCAACCCTATGCCACCAATATTGCCGCACTCCAGGCACATGCATTCGACGTGATCATGCCTATGACACCGACCGATGCACGCAAACAGCAAGTCGACTTCACAGATGTCATGTACCCACTCTCCAGCCGGTTGGTAGCGGCCAAAGGCTCGCTGCTTGAGCCCACAGCCGCAGCACTGAAAGGCAAGCGCATTGGCGTACTCAAAGGCACCAGCCGGGAGGCGTTTGCTCTGGCTGCGTGGGCCAGTAAAGAAGTGGACGTACAGAGCTTTGGTTTGAATGCCGAACTCATCGGCAAACTTCTGACCGGGGAGCTCGACGCGACTCTGCAGGACTCTATCGAGATTTCCGAAGCGCTACTGAGTAAGCCAGAGGGCAGTCGATTCGATTTCGCGAGCCCACCCATAACGGATCCGATGCTGGGTAGCGGGGTTGCCATGGCTGTACGTAAAAGTGATCAGACTCTCAAGCTGAAAATCAATGAGGCGCTTGCCACTCTGAAGGCAGATGGCACGCAACAAGCCATTGTCGAGCGCTACCTTGCCCCGATGTCCAATGGCATGACCAACGCCTCATCGCTCCAGTTCATGGGTGCGGGCGCAGGAAAGCCATTTTCACAAGCCGTTCGGGCCGGTGATTTTCTGTATTTGTCAGGGCTGCTGGGAGATGACGCCAATGGCCACTTCCCAGAAAGCACTGCCGCTCAGACGAAAGCGATCATGGACAACATGCGCAAGATTCTTGAGAGCAATGGATCATCACTCAAGGACGTCGTGAAATGCACGGTAATACTGGCGAACATCAAAGACTTTGCCGACATGAACAAGGTATATGCCGGCTACTTTGCAGCTGACCGCTTTCCCGCGCGGACGACTTTTGAAGCGGGCAAGCTAGTGGCCAACGGCAAGATAGAAATAGAGTGCATGGCGTACGTGGGGCATAAAGCACAGTAAGCCATGAGCCTGAAGCGGCCACCTGCGACTACTTGCAGCCTGGAAGGTAATCAAAAAACGCGGGGGCGACAGTAGTCGGTCCCGCGTTGTTATCGCACGACAACCTGGGCTGCTCCGAAAGACACTCCTTCAGGCAGCCGTCCTGATGCGAAATCACGCCCCCGGCGAGAAGTGCTTCTGCACCGTGCCGCGGGCGATCAGGCGGGAAATGTAGTCCAGCTTCTGCGCGTCCTGATCGGTGAAGCGGAAGGTCACTTGCAGCCATTCGCTGTCAGGCTTCTGCTCAAAGGCAACGATCGCGTGAAGGTAGCCGTTGAGACGCGCCACTTCATTGCTCTCACCCTGCTCCAGATCGAGTACGGCCTGTTCAAGGATCTGCGGCAGGATCTCGCTGCGGCGCACCACCAACAAGGCTTCCTTGAGGGTCAGCGCCTTGATCACACAGCTCTGGATACCGCTCGGCAGACGCAACTGGCCCTGACCACGACCTGCAGGTTCTTTCGCTGCTGTTTTTGCGGGTACAGGCGGCGCCGCGGCAATGCCCCCAAAACCCGGAGCAGCGGTTACAGCAGGGCTGGCCGTCGGACGAACCACCTCGGCCTTGCCGCCGGTCAGCGCGCTGAGCGAGTCATTGAGCGGCGAGTTCATGCGCGACGGCGCGGTGGACATTACGGCTTCGAGCTTGCCGACTTTGGCCAGGGCTTTCTTGACCTTGGTCAGCAGCTGTTCGTTGGTGAACGGCTTGCCGACAAAGTCAGTCACGCCAGCCTGAATCGCCTGCACCACGTTCTCCTTGTCGCCACGGCTGGTGACCATGATGAAGGGAACGGTTTTCAGGTAATTGTCTTGTTCGCGGCACCAGGTCAGCAGCTCAAGGCCAGACATCTCCGGCATTTCCCAGTCGCACAGGATCAGGTCAAATTCTTCGCGGTTCAGGGTGACCTGAGCCTTGCGACCGTTGACGGCGTCCTCGGTGTGAATACCGGGAAAATAATTGCGCAGACCTTTCTTAACCAAATCGCGAATGAAAGTCGCGTCATCCACAATCAAAACACTGATCTTACTCATCGACGCTCCTGCGGGTGTGTCGCCACTGCTGGCGAACCGCGTTGATGCTGAACACACCCTATATTTCGGCAAGCATAGCGCTGGCTGATGGCCAAAGGCCAACCTGTTTGACGGCGCCAGGACATTTAATTCGCGGGCGGCTGGAAGTTGTTAATCCCGAGAACAAAAACGCCCAGCTGCGAGCTGGGCGTTTTTTCGCAGGCAATCTTACTTATCGTCAGATTTGTCCGGAACATTAGCGCTTTCGCTACTGATCCCCTGCACCTCTTCTTTCATGCGCTTGAGGCCCATGTGCCGTACGTCGGTTCCGCGCACGAGGTAGATGACCAGCTCGGAAATATTCCGGGCGTGGTCGCCGATACGCTCCAGCGAACGCAGGACCCAGATCACATTGAGTACCCGGGAGATCGAACGCGGATCTTCCATCATGTAGGTCGCCAGCTCGCGCAGGGCCGTCTTGTATTCGCGGTCGATGATTTTGTCGTACTGAGCCACGGACAGCGCCAGCTCGGCGTCGAAGCGAGCAAACGAATCCAGGGCATCGCGAACCATGTTGCGCACCTGATCGCCGATATGACGCACTTCGACGTAACCACGCGGTGATTCGCCTTCTTCGCACAACTGAATGGCACGACGTGCGATCTTGGTCGACTCATCACCGATGCGCTCCAGGTCGATTACCGACTTGGAAATGCTGATGATCAGACGCAGGTCTGAAGCCGCCGGCTGACGACGCGCCAGGATACGCAGGCATTCTTCATCGATGTTGCGCTCCATCTGGTTGATGCGGTCGTCGACTTCACGAACGCGCTGGGCCAGACCGGAGTCCGCTTCGATCAAGGCAGTCACGGCATCGTTGACCTGCTTCTCGACCAAACCGCCCATCTCGAGCAGATGGCTGCGTACTTCTTCAAGCTCAGCGTTGAACTGTTGCGAGATATGATGCGTGAGGCTGTCTTTATGAATCATGCTTGGTGTCCTTGGAACGTCCGGTTAAGTGCGAAAACGCAGCGGTGCTTCAGGGTTTGAGCAGGACCTAGCCGTAACGACCGGTGATGTAATCTTCAGTCTGTTTTTTAGCCGGGTTGGTGAACATCGTGTCCGTGTCACCGAACTCGACCAGTTTGCCCATGTACATAAACGCGGTGTAATCCGAAACCCGTGCCGCCTGCTGCATGTTGTGCGTAACGATCACAATGGTGTATTTGGATTTCAGTTCGTAGATCAGCTCTTCAACTTTCAACGTCGAAATTGGATCGAGCGCTGAACAGGGTTCGTCGAGCAGCAGGACTTCCGGCTCCACGGCGATGGTCCGGGCGATCACCAGACGTTGCTGCTGACCGCCGGAAAGACCCAGCGCTGATTCATGTAGACGGTCTTTGACCTCGTCCCACAACGCTGCGGCCTTGAGTGCCCACTCGACAGCTTCATCGAGTACGCGCTTTTTGTTGATGCCCTGGATCCGCAAGCCATACACCACGTTTTCGTAGATGGTCTTGGGGAACGGGTTGGGCTTCTGGAACACCATGCCGACACGACGGCGCAGTTCGGCGACGTCTTCACCTTTGGTGTAGATATCGTGCCCGTACAGATTGATTGCGCCTTTTACGCTGCAACCATCGACCAGATCGTTCATGCGGTTGAACGTGCGCAACAACGTCGACTTGCCGCAGCCGGACGGACCAATGAAGGCCGTCACACGCTGCTTCGGAATATTCAGGCTGACATCGAACAATGCCTGCTTGTCACCGTAGAACAGGTTCAAACCCGGCACTTCGATAGCCACGGTCTCGTCAGCCAGATGCAAGCCTGACTTATTGCGCCCCAGTGCCGACATGTTGATGCCTCGTGCCGGGTTTTCATGCTGCATGGAATTGCTCCCTACGCTAACCATTCTGTTAAATCGCCCCTCAAACACATATGACTGTCTGATTAAACGGGTCTGTAGGAGCGGTCGGAGGTAACGACGGCCGCGAAGCGGTCGGAGGTAACGACGGCCGCGAAGCGGTGTGTCAGACCAACCGCTATCGCTGCCTCGCGCTGCTCGTGAGCTCCTACAGCCCAGTGGTTGGGCGACCTCTTTATTTCAATCAACTATCCAGCGCTTTGTATTTCTCGCGCAGGTGGTTACGAATAGCCACCGCCGACAGGTTGAGCAAGGCAATCACTAACACCAGCAACAGAGCCGTGGCGTAAACCAATGGTCGTGCCGCCTCGACGTTGGGACTCTGGAAGCCCACGTCGTAAATATGGAACCCCAAGTGCATGATCTTCTGATCCAGATGCAGGTAAGGGTAGTTGCCGTCCACCGGCAGCGACGGAGCCAGTTTGACCACGCCCACCAGCATCAACGGCGCCACTTCCCCGGCTGCACGGGCCACCGCCAGAATCAGGCCGGTCATCATGGCCGGGCTGGCCATGGGCAGAACAATCTTCCACAGTGTCTCGGCCTTGGTCGCACCCAACGCCAGTGAGCCTTCGCGAATGGTGCGCGGGATACGCGCCAGGCCCTCTTCAGTCGCGACGATCACCACCGGCACAGCCAACAGTGCCAACGTCAGCGACGCCCAGAGCAGGCCTGGCGTACCAAAAGTCGGCGCAGGCAAGGCTTCGGGGAAGAACAACTGATCCAGAGATCCGCCCAGCACATACACAAAGAAGCCCAAACCGAACACACCGTAAACAATGGCCGGAACGCCCGCGAGGTTGTTCACTGCGATACGGATCAAGCGAGTCACCGGGCCTTGCCGGGCATACTCACGCAAATAAACCGCCGCCAGTACACCAAACGGCGTGACGATCACTGCCATGATCAGGGTCATCATCACCGTCCCGAAAATCGCCGGGAAAATCCCGCCTTCGGTGTTGGCTTCCCGCGGGTCCTCGCTGAGGAATTCCCAGAGTTTCTTGAAGTAAAAACCCAGCTTGGTCATCGTGCCCATGGCGTTAGGCTGATAGGCATGCACGACCCTGCCCAGGCTGATTTCGACTTCCTTACCATTGGCGTCGCGCGCCGTGAGGCTGTCGCGATCAAACGCCTCGTGCAGCGAGATCAGACGCTCTTCGATAACGGTGTAGCGACTGTCCAGTTCGGCGCGCTCGCTGGCCATGTCAGCCTGGGCCTGCGCATCGAGCGCGCCGTTCAGCTCCAGCTTGCGAGCCTGCAGACGCAACCGCTCAATACCGTGGTTGATCGCGCCTACGTCTTTCTTTTCAAGCTGGTAGAGCTCGCGAGCCAGACCCTCGACACGCTTGATGCGCTCTTGCAGCGTCGGCCAGGCCGCCTCGCCTTCAGCGACGACCTTGCCGCCTTCTTTGACGTTGACGAGATAGCCGTAAAAATTGCCCCATTCACGGCGCTCGATGGTCATCAGCTCGGGCGGCAGGCTTTGGTTGGATATCCATTCGCCAACGACCCAGGTGAAATCGCTGGGATTGACGTCACGGTTACCGACCTTGACCAGCTCACGGGTCATGAACTCCGGACCATCTTCCGGCACAGGCAAACCCGCCCCCTTCAGGCGGGCGCGAGGGACTTGCTCTTGCTCGACGACTTCGCCGATCAGAACGTGTTTCTCCTGATTGGGCACATCGTATTGCGCGTACATCAGATCGGCCGGCCAGAAGTGACCCAGACCGCGCACAGCAATCACCGACAACAAACCCAGCGTCATGATGACCGCAATGGATACCGCGCCCGCACTCATCCAGACGCCAGGGGCGCCTGTTTTAATCCAGCTCTTGAGGGAGTTCTGTTTCACGAACTTCTACCTTCCTTAGAGAGACGAGTATTTCTTGCGCAGGCGCTGACGAATCAGCTCTGCGAGGGTGTTCATCACAAAGGTGAACATCAGCAGCACCAGCGCTGCGAGGAACAACACTCGATAATGACTGCCACCCACTTCCGACTCAGGCATCTCCACGGCCACGTTGGCCGCCAGCGTGCGCATCCCCTCAAACAGGTTCATGTCCATGATCGGCGTATTGCCCGTAGCCATGAGCACGATCATCGTCTCTCCGACCGCACGGCCCATACCGATCATCAGCGCCGAGAAAATCCCCGGGCTTGCGGTAAGGATGACCACGCGGGTCAGGGTCTGCCACGGCGTAGCGCCGAGTGCCAGCGAGCCCAACGTAAGACCGCGGGGCACGCTGAACACCGCATCCTCGGCAATCGAGTAAATATTCGGAATCACGGCAAAGCCCATGGCGATGCCGACCACTAATGCGTTGCGCTGATCGTAGGTAATGCCCAGATCGTGGGAGATCCACATGCGCATGTCACCGCCGAAGAACCAGTTCTCCAGATGCGGGCTCATGCTCAGCGAGAACCAGCCTACCAGCAGCACCACCGGCAGCAGGATTGCACTTTCCCAGCCATCGGGAACCCGCAAACGAATCGAGTCAGGCAAGCGGCTCCAGGCAAACCCGGCGAGCAGAATGCCGATGGGCGTCAGCAGCATCAGGCTGAACACACCCGGTAAATGACCTTCCAGATAGGGCGCCAGAAACAGCCCGGCGAAGAAGCCGAGAATCACTGTCGGCATCGCTTCCATCAGCTCGATTACCGGTTTGACCTTGCGGCGCATCCCGGGGGCCATGAAGTAAGCGGTGTAGATCGCCGCGGCAACCGCCAGAGGCGCAGCCAGCAGCATGGCGTAGAACGCAGCCTTGAGCGTGCCATACGTCAGCGGTGCCAGGCTCAGCTTGGGCTCGAAATCGCTATTGGAGGCGGTGGACTGCCAGACGTATTGAGGCGAATCGTAATTCTCGTACCAGACCTTGCCCCACAATGCGCTCCAGGACACTTCCGGGTGCGGATTCTTCAAACTCATCGGCCGCAACGCACCGCCCTGCTCTACCAGAATCTGGTCCGCACGCGGCGACATAGCAAAAATACCCGAACCGTCAGCGACTTTTTCGACCAACAACGTGCGATGCGCGGTGCTGTGGAAAACGCCGAGCTGACCCGATGAGTCCAGTGCGATGAAGCCCTTACGCCGCTGCTCGGCAGTGATCTGGGTAATCGGCGCAGTGCCCATCCTGAAGTCGCGAATATGCATGAAGCGCTGTTCGCCATCGACGTCACGGGCCATGAACCACTGGGCCATCCCGCCTTTGGAGTTACCGATGATCAACGAAATGCCACCCACCAGCTGAGTGCTGGCGGTGATCTCGGCATTGCCGTCTTCAAGCAGTTTGTAACGGCCATTGAGCGTGCGATCACGCAAGCTGAACACGTCGGCCTGCGCACGACCATTGATCACATACAGCCATTGCTGGCGCGGATCGATGTAGATGGCTTTCACAGCCTCGGACATCTGCGGCAACTGAATACGGCTTTGCTCGCTGGTGACCTCGCCGGTCATCATGTTTTCTTCTTTCGCCAGCGACAAAACGTGCAATTGCACGCCGGTGGTGCCTGCGATCAGTAGATTTTCGCCATTGGCATTGATGCTGACATGCTCAACCGCCTGCCCCCCTTCATCCAGCACCAATGGTGCTTCGCCATAAGGCCAGGTGATGCTCGGCGTGATGGTTTTATGGTTGTTCGGGTAAGTAACAAGGTAACTGTGTCTGAACGCCAACACCTGACCATTGGACAGGCCCAACGCAATCAGCGGCGTGCCGGGTTGATCCTGACCAATCGAAGCCACGCGCACGCCCGCAGGCAGCGGCAGGCTGACGCGTTTGATTTCGGCGCCGTCCGCAATGCCGAAAAACACGGCTTCGCCCTTGTCGGAAATGCGCATCCCGACCTGATTCTGCTCTTCGACAGTCAGCATCAGCGACTTGCCCGAGTCGTTCAGCCAGGCAGGCTTCAGCGCGTCTTCCTTGGTCAGGCTTGCGCCCTGAAACAATGGTGCAACCACATAGGCCAGATAAAAGAAGATCAGGGTGATAGCCGCGAGCACGGCAAGGCCGCCAATGGCGACGTACCAACGGGTCAGACGGTCCTTGAAAGCGCGTATGCGGCGCCTGCGTTGCAGCTCAGGCGTATTGAAATCAATGCGCTTGGCAGGTGAATTCTGATTCATCGATGAATTGGCCAGATCATTCATGCGCACACCCTAGCCGCCCTGTATGACAAAAACATTACAGCGGGGTGACGAAAAAAAGCCCGCCACCTACGATCATGGCAGCGAACTGTTCAGTTAACGGTGGGCCTGATTAGAACAGATCCCACCGTAACCCGGATTATTTTGCAGCAGCTTCCTGCAGGCCCAGATCGGTCAGCGCCTTGGTTACCACTCTGGGTGGCAGCGGGATGTAGCCATCTTTCATGACCACTTCCTGACCCTGCTTCGACAGGACCAGCTTGATGAACTCAGCCTCCAGCGGAGCCAGCGGCTTGTTTGGGGCCTTGTTGACGTAGACATAGAGGAAGCGCGACAGCGGATAAGTACCATTCAAAGCGTTGGCTTCGTTGTCTTCAACGAACTCGCCACCTTCTTTCTTGGCCAGAGGCACGGTACGCACGCTGGATGTTTTATAACCAATGCCCGAGTAACCAATACCATTGAGCGAGCTGCTGATCGAGCTGACGACCGATGCCGAACCTGGCTGTTCATTGACGTTGGCTTTGAAGTCGCCTTTGCACAGAGCTTCTTCCTTGAAATAGCCGTAGGTGCCGGACACCGAATTACGACCAAACAACTGGATCGGTTTGTTCGCCAGGTCGCCAGTGATACCCACATCGCCCCAGGTCTTGGCATCCGCTTTGGCACCGCACAGGCGGGTGACCGAGAAGATGGCATCCACTTGCGCCATGGTCAGGCCCTTGATCGGGTTGTCCTTGTGCACAAAAACCGCCAGGGCATCGACTGCAACCGGAATCGCAGTGGGTTTGTAGCCGTATTTCTGTTCAAACGCCGACAGCTCGCCGTCTTTCATCTTGCGGCTCATCGGGCCCAGGTTCGCCGTGCCTTCGGTCAGTGCCGGTGGCGCAGTGGAAGAACCCGCCGCCTGAATCTGGATGTTTACGCTTGGGTATTCTTTCTTGTAGGCCTCGGCCCACAGCGTCATGAGGTTCGCCAGGGTATCGGAACCCACACTGGACAGGTTGCCCGAGACACCCGACGTCTTCACGTACGGTTTGATCGCCGGATCAACAGCAGCAACCGCATTGGCGGTAGCGACGCCAGCGGCAACGAAAGTGAGGGCGGTGATCAAACGCTTTAAAGTCATACCTTGCTCCGAGCGAGGTGAAGAAATAGGTCCGTTGGCCCGAGTATTGGCCGGACGCGTGACGACTCTATGACTTAATTGTGACAATTAAATGAAAGACCGCCACCCTGCTCAGGAATGGCGGCCTTGAATAGAACGCGGCATGAAACGGAAGTCTTCAGACTCGACCGATCAGCGCTTTTTGGCGATCAGGTAGCAGCCAATCAGCATGCCCAGCACGCATAGAATTGCTACATACCAAGCGGGTGCCATAGGGCTGGATTTGAGCATGAGCGTCACGACCATCGGCGTCAGGCCGCCAAAAATCGCGTAAGCCAGGTTGTACGAGAACGACAACCCCGAGAAACGCACCACTGCCGGGAATGCCTTGACCATTACGTACGGCACTGCGCCAATGACGCCAACGAACAGGCCGGTCACTGCATACATCGGGAACAGCCAGTCAGGATTGGCCGCCAGTGTGTGATACATGGTCCATGAGCTGATCAACAGACCCAGGCTGCCAAACAGGAACACCCGGCCAGCACCAATGCGGTCAGCCAGTGCGCCCGAACCGATGCAGCCCAAGCTCAGGAAAACGATTGCCAGGCTATTGGCCTTCAGGGCCACAGCAGCCGGGAAGCCGAAGGTCGCGCCTTGCAGGATAGTCGGAGTCATCAGAATAACGACGATGATCCCCGCTGACAGCAACCAGGTCAGCAACATCGAGATAGCAACTGCACCGCGATGATCACGCAGCACCGACTTGAGCGGGACTTCTTCGGCCAGGGCTTTGCGCAATTGCAGTTCGGCGAACACTGGCGTTTCGTGCAACCAACGGCGCAGATAGACCGACAACAGGCCGAACACACCACCTACCAGGAACGGGATACGCCATGCGTAATCCGACACTTCAATTGGGGTGTAGATGCTGTTGATGAGGGTCGCCATCAGCGAGCCCAGCAGAATGCCGGCCGTCAGACCACAGGTCAGCGTGCCGCAGGCATAGCCGATATGACGAGCAGGAACGTGCTCGGAGACGAAAACCCAGGCACCCGGAACTTCACCACCAATGGCTGCACCCTGAATGACGCGCATCAGCAGAAGCAGGATCGGCGCCAACATGCCGATCTGGGCATACGTTGGCAGCAGACCCATGATCAGCGTCGGCACCGCCATCATGAAAATGCTCAAGGTGAACATTTTCTTGCGCCCCAGCAGGTCGCCGAAGTGCGCCATGATGATGCCGCCCAGAGGACGCGCCAGATAACCTGCGGCGAAAATCCCGAAGGTCTGCATCATGCGCAGCCACTCCGGCATATCCGCCGGGAAAAATAGTTTGCCGACCACAGCAGCGAAGAACACGAAAATGATGAAGTCGTAGAACTCAAGCGCGCCGCCCAACGCGGACAGCGACAAGGTCTTGTAGTCGTTGCGGGTCAGCGGGCGCGAAGGCTGCGCGGTACTCGAAGGCACAGTTGACATGAACAATACTTCTCTAAGGAGGCTTCTCTTGAATAGGGTTAGCGACAGTAAAGCAGGTTACGGCGGGGTGGCCTGCAACTGCGATTGTCCGGAGCAACTGTGCGGATAGGCACCAAAATTGCGTGACACAGGCAGTCATGCCGCCTTGTCGGGTCCGGCACGATAGCAAATTGTTTCAAAAAGCACACAGCCTGATGCGTATATCGTCGAAATCAGTACTCAATGGTCGTTTCATGACGCGTCGCCCGATATACTTGCAGACCGTCGGATTACTGTCGGTTGTGTGTCGGAATGTAGCGCACAAGCCTCAGTCAGTCGGGGGTGCTGTGCGAAATCAGCTGTCATTCAGCCGCTTTCGCAGAGTTTCCCCTTCAGGTGTTCCACCTGCGCTGAACGTTTTTTATTCACGCAAATGGTTTTGAATGGCGCCTGCCAACCGCGGCAACAATACTAAGAGTCATGGGTCAGAGGCACCCTAGGCATGATCGAGTTCGAACAAGAAGATCCAATCCCGCAAGGCGATCTCGCTTTGCAAATCACCGCACTACCCCGCGAAACCAACGGCTTCGGCGATATTTTCGGCGGCTGGCTGGTATCCCAGATGGATCTGGCAGGCACCGCTATGGCCAGCAAGATCGCTGGCGGGCGCGTTGCCACTGTCGCCATTGATCGTATGGCGTTTCTGGTTCCGGTGGCGGTAGGCGCACAGCTGTCCTTCTATACCCAGGCACTGGAAATTGGCCGTAGCTCCATTCAGATGATGGTTGAAGTGTGGAGCGATGACCCCCTGTCCAGCGAATGGCGCAAAGTGACTGAGGCGGTGTTTGTGTTTGTGGCCATTGATGGCAGCGGGCGCACCCGTTCGGTTCCGGCGCGGCGCTGAGGCTGTGTAATTTGTAATTGTAGGAGCTGCCGAAGGCTGCGAAAGGGCTATTCCTGAAACACCGCGATTCGCAGCCTTCGGCAGCTCCTACAGTGAATACACTCCAAAGAAGGTAAGGCTGGCTGGAGAAAGGTAAACTCATCGACCTGGACACGGTCCATTTTGTCTTAGTCTTTGTTTGAGAGTTCTTTATATGCCAACGCCCCAGGTCGAATCCGTCACCATCGATGAGCTTAACTGCTGGAAAATCAGCCACGGTGAAGCTGAACTCGTTGTCGCCCAGCAAGGTGCGCATATCGTCAGTTACAAACTGGCCGGGCAGCAGCCGCTGATCTGGTCCAATGATCAGGCAGTTTTCAAGAAAGGCACCCCGATTCGTGGTGGTATGCCTGTTTGCTGGCCTTGGTTCGGCAATCTTCAGCGCAACCCGGAAAGTGTGCAGGCCATGCGCGTGAGTGACGAGCCCGCCAAGGCTCATGGCGAAGTTCGCGCCATCGACTGGGAATTGATGGGTATGGCCGAAGATGACGACGCACTGATCGTCGATTTCATTCAGCCCAAAACGGAAGGCAAGCTGCCAGGCTGGCCGCATAACGTGGGCCTGAAACTGAGCATTCGTCTGGACGAAGCGCTGAACGTCAGCCTCGTCAGCTACAACTCCGGCACTGAAACCGTGAGCTTCAGCCAGGCATTGCACACCTACTTCGCTGTCAGCGATGTACGCGAAATCAGCATCAAAGGCCTCGACGGCGTGCGCTATATCGAAACCCTGGAAAACTGGGAAGAACGCAAGCAGTCCGGCGATGTGAAATTCGCAGGCGAGACCGACCGCATTTACCTCAACACCCCGGACATGCTGAGCATTGTCGACCCGACATGGCAGCGCAAAATCCACATCTGCACCAATGGCTCGAAGTCAGCCATCGTGTGGAATCCGTGGATCGAGAAAACCAAAAGCTTCAACGATATGGCCGCTGATGGATGGCAGGGCATGGTCTGCGTCGAAACGGCCAACGTGCTGGACGATATCGTGACGCTGGAGCCGGAACAGATGCATGTGCTGGATGTGAGTATTTGGGCTGAGTCTTTGTCAGAAGCCTGATTTCCGTAGGAGCGCGCTTGCCCGCGATGAACGATTACGCGGTTTGTCAGACAGACCGAGTTTATCGTTCATCGCGGGCAAGCGCGCTCCTACCGGCCTGCATAAGCCCTACAAATCCGCCTCAACCACCACTCGCGCTTTCTCTGCATCCATTGCATAAGCGGCATCAGCCAGGTCATTGCTGACCTTTTCAACCTTCAATTTGCCAACCACCCACAGCGGCGTGTAGATGTCTTCGATCTTCAGGCCTTTGGGGTAGCGCACCAATACCAGTTGGTTGGGCGGTGGTGGCGGGACGTGGATGCAGGCGCCGGGATACGGCACAAGGAAAAACAGCGTGCTGTGACCCTTGGCATCCGTTTCGAGTGGTACTGGATAACCGCCAAGACGCACTTCCTTGCCGTTCATGGCCGGTACGGTCTTGGCTGAGTACATAACAGCAGGCAAACCCTTGCTTTGCTTCAATCCACCTTTGCTATCAAACGTCCCTTGGGCTTCCGGGGAGTTGTGATCGATTTCGGGCATGGCTTCGAGGGCTTTCTGATCCGACTTGGGCATCAGGTCCAGCCAGTCGGTTTCAGGGATTTCAGCGCGGGCCAGGCCGCAGATCAGAAGCAGGGGGATAACTAAGAGACGACGCATCGACAGGCTCGGCAAGAATGGGAAGTTGAATAACCGCCCGGCATTCTAGCCCTCTGCGTGCCGGAACGCAGAGGGCCATTGAACATCAGCTTTTCTTTTTGATCAGGCCGAAGATCACCAACAGTACGATTGCGCCGACCAATGCACCCAGGAAGCCTGCGCCTTCGCCTGCCTGATAGATGCCCAGCGCCTGACCGCCATAAGTGGCCGCCAGCGAACCGCCGATGCCCAACAGAATGGTCATGATCCAACCCATGCTGTCGTCGCCTGGCTTGAGGAAACGCGCCAACAGGCCAACGATCAAGCCGATGAAGATGGTTCCGATAATACCCATGCCGTTTTCCCTCTCAAATAAGTGATATGCCAAAGCTTGGTCAGCCATTGGCATCACGCTATCAGAGAGGTGCGGGGTTGGAATGGTTCAATCAGCAACCTTGTTGGAGCGAGGCTTGCCCGCGAATCGATCAACGCGGCGTGACAGATGTACCGTGTCATCGTTCTTCGCGGGCAAGCCTCGCTCCAACGGCTGTTTATTTTTTGATCAGCGCCTCAACCAGCTTCACCTGGCGATCCAGCGTTGCGCGGTCTGCGCTGCGCACGGTGGCGTGGCCCACTTTACGGCCCGCTTTGAACGCTTTGCCGTAGTGATGCAGATGGCAGTCATCAATGGCAGTCACTTTATCCACAGCAGGCACTTCACCGATGAAGTTGAGCATCGCGCTCTCCCCCACTTTGGCGGTAGAGCCCAGCGGCAAGCCCGCAACCGCCCGCAGGTGGTTTTCGAACTGGCTGCACTCAGCGCCTTCGGTGGTCCAGTGCCCGGAGTTGTGTACGCGAGGCGCGATTTCGTTGGCTTTGAGGCCGCCATCGACTTCAAAGAACTCGAAGGCCAGTACGCCAACGTAATCGAGTTGCTTGAGTACACGACCGGCGTAGTCTTCAGCCAGGGCCTGCAGCGGATGATCGGTGCTGGCGATGGAAATACGCAGGATGCCGTTGTCGTGGGTGTTGTGCACCAGCGGGTAGAAACGGGTTTCCCCGTCGCGAGCGCGTACGGCGATCAACGACACTTCACCGGTAAACGGCACGAAGCCTTCCAGCAGACAGGCAACGCTGCCCAGCTCCGCGAAAGTACCTTCAACGTCAGCGGCAGTGCGCAGGACTTTCTGACCCTTGCCGTCGTAACCCAGCGTGCGGGTCTTGAGCACCGCAGGCAGGCCGATAGCGGCGACTGCAGCGTCCAGATCGGCCTGGGACTGAATGTCGGCGAACTCAGGCGTCGGGATGCCCAGGTCTTTGAACATGCTCTTCTCGAACCAGCGATCACGGGCGATGCGCAGCGCTTCGGCGCTCGGATAAACCGGCACGAACTGCGACAGGAACGCCACGGTTTCAGCAGGCACGCTTTCGAATTCGAAGGTCACCAGATCCACTTCGTCAGCCAGCTGACGCAGGTGATCCTGATCGCCGTAATCGGCACGCAGATGTTCGCCCAATGCGGCTGCGCACGCATCTGGCGCGGGGTCCAGAAAGGCGAAGTTCATCCCCAGCGGGGTTCCTGCCAGGGCCAACATGCGGCCCAACTGGCCGCCACCGATTACACCGATCTTCATTGCAAAACCTCAGGCGTCGCGCGGGTCTGGATTGTCCAGAACGCTGTCTGTCTGCTCAGTGCGGAATTTCTTCAACACTGCGTGGAATTGTGGATGCTTGGCGCCCAGGATGCTGGCCGAGAGCAGTGCTGCGTTGATCGCACCGGCTTTGCCGATGGCCAGGGTCGCAACCGGAATACCGGCTGGCATCTGCACGATGGACAGCAGCGAGTCGACGCCCGACAGCATGGAGGACTGGACTGGAACGCCCAGCACCGGGAGGTGGGTCTTGGCCGCACACATGCCCGGCAAGTGAGCAGCACCGCCAGCACCGGCGATGATCACTTCAATGCCCCGTGCTTCAGCCTGTTCGGCATACTGGAACAGCAAATCCGGAGTGCGGTGCGCAGACACCACTTTCACTTCGTACGGAATGCCGAGCTTTTCCAGCATATCGGCGGTGTGGCTAAGGGTGGACCAATCGGACTTGGAGCCCATGATCACGCCAACCAGTGCGCTCATCGTCGTGCCTCTCATCGGGCGCCCGCAGGCGCATCAAAAAACAAACAAGCCACGCGGGAGGACCGGCGTGGCTTGCTGTACGAATAATGACCGGTCGAGCCGGCCAAAGGCCGCGCAGTATACCCCAAAGAGTTGCGTTTGAAGCACCCCTCGTGACCATCTGTCTTGTGAGGTGCCTGTGACCTGTAAACCACGGATTTACTGACCTGCGGGTCAAGCGCCATCGGGTGTCGCAGAGCTCTCGAGCTTGCGCCACAACAACCGCACGTTGGCCTTGCGCACCAAGGCGCAGCGATACAGGCGGATCTCCAGCGGAATGTGCCATTGTGGGCCGCCGCACTCCACCAGCTCACCGCGCGCCAGCTCGGCACGCACACTGAGTCGGGGTACCCAGGCAATGCCAAGACCTTCCAGCGCCATGCTTTTCAGGCTGTCGGCCATGGCGGTTTCATAGACCGTAGTGAAGCGCAGGTTTCGCTGGCGGAGCAACAGGTTCACGGAACGCCCCAGGAAAGCACCGGCGCTGTAGGCCAGCAGTGGCACGCTGCTGCCATCTTCCAGGCCGAACAACGGCTGCCCGCTATCATCGGCCGCGCATACCGGCAGCATTTCAGTGTGCGCAAGGTGCAGCGACGGAAAGATTTCCGGGTCCATTTGCAGGGCGGCGTCCGGATCGTAGAACGCCAGCATCAGATCGCAGCCGCCCTCACGCAAGGCATGCACCGCGTCGCCAACGTTGGTGGCGACCAGCCGGGTCGCGATGTTCAGGCCTTCGTTGCGCAGTTGAGCGATCCAGCGCGGGAAGAAGCCCAGCGCCAGTGAGTGCGCCGCAGCAACCTGCATGACTTCACCCTGCCCGCCTTCCAGGTGATGCAAGTGACGCAATACTTCGCCCAGTTGATCGACCACGGTACGCGCGGTGACCAGAAACAGTTGGCCAGCTGCCGTCAGTTCGATGGGCGTACGCGAGCGATTGACCAGCGTCAGCCCCAGCGCCGCTTCAAGGCTGCGAATGCGCCGACTGAAGGCTGGTTGCGTCACGAAACGCTTCTCTGCCGCCTGGGAAAAACTGCGCGTAGAGGCTAGCGCGCTGAAGTCTTCCAGCCATTTGCTTTCCAGATTCATGTTGTTCCCTCCAGGCCAAAAACCGGTAGGAGCGAACTTGTTCGCGAGAAAGTGAACCTGATACACCGCATCAAGCCCTCTCGCCAACAAGTTGGCTCCTACCAGAGCAGCCACTCTCCGGCTGCAGATGTATATACACGACAGCAACACCGCTGGCGTCACACGTACATTATGCCGTTTCGGCATGGCCCAGTATGTAACAGCATTGGTCAAAAATCACCGTAGAGACCAGTATCGGCGGCGTTCCGGCTTTGTCCGTGCCTCTCTTGAGACTATCTCTATCATGTCCTCGCCTGCATCATCGCGCATCGAAAAAGACCTGCTTGGTGTTCTCGAAGTACCTGCTGACGCGTATTACGGTATTCAGACGCTGCGAGCGGTGAACAATTTTCACCTCTCCGGTGTTCCGCTTTCCCACTACCCGAAGCTGGTTGTAGGGCTGGCGATGGTCAAACAGGCAGCCGCAGATGCAAACCATCAATTGGGCCACCTCAATGCAGCCAAGCATGCGGCTATCAGTGAGGCCTGTGCACGTCTGATTCGCGGCGATTTCCACGAGCACTTCGTGGTGGACATGATTCAAGGCGGCGCTGGCACTTCAACCAACATGAACGCCAACGAAGTCATCGCCAACATCGCTCTGGAAGCCATGGGCTTCGAGAAAGGCGATTACAAACAGCTGCACCCGAATAACGATGTCAACATGGCGCAATCGACTAACGACGCCTACCCGACCGCCATTCGTCTGGGTCTGCTGCTGGGTCACGACGCCCTGCTGGCCAGCCTCGACAGCCTGATTCAGGCATTCGCAGCCAAGGGCCAGGAATTCAACCACGTCCTGAAAATGGGCCGTACCCAGTTGCAGGACGCTGTGCCGATGACCCTCGGCCAGGAATTCCGCGCTTTCGCCACGACGTTGACCGAAGACCTGAACCGTCTGCGCAGCCTGGCACCAGAACTGCTGACTGAAGTAAACCTGGGCGGTACTGCCATCGGTACCGGCATCAACGCCGACCCTGGCTATCAGAAGCTTGCCGTCGATCGTCTGGCGATCATCAGCGGTCAACCGCTGGTGCCGGCTGCTGACCTGATCGAAGCCACTTCCGACATGGGCGCCTTCGTGCTGTTCTCCGGCATGCTCAAGCGTACCGCCGTCAAACTGTCGAAGATCTGCAACGACTTGCGCCTGCTGTCCAGCGGCCCACGCACCGGCATCAACGAAATCAACCTGCCAGCGCGTCAGCCAGGCAGCTCGATCATGCCTGGCAAGGTCAACCCGGTAATCCCGGAAGCGGTCAACATGGTTGCTTTCGAAATCATCGGCAACGACCTGGCACTGACCATGGCAGCCGAAGGCGGCCAGTTGCAGCTCAATGTGATGGAGCCGCTGATCGCATACAAGATTTTCGATTCGATTCGCCTGCTGCAACGCGCCATGGACATGCTGCGCGAGCATTGCATCGTCGGCATCACCGCCAACGAAACCCGCTGCCGCGAACTGGTCGAACACTCCATCGGCCTGGTCACCGCGCTGAATCCGTACATCGGTTATGAAAACGCCACCCGTATCGCCCGTATCGCGCTGGAAACCGGCCGCGGCGTACTGGAACTGGTCCGCGAAGAAGGCTTGCTCGACGACGCGATGCTCGACGACATCCTGCGGCCGGAAAACATGATTGCTCCGCGTCTGGTCCCGTTGAAGGCCTGATGCAAATGTTCGACAGCACCACGCTCACCAGGCTGGGGGACTAGACACCCCCCACCCTTTTGGGGGTCCAGAGATGATTCTCTCCGGACCCTTTTTTTTACCTGCAAAACGCCAACTGCCAAGAACGACAAGGACGTGCCGCTGCACTGGAACGGAAAAGTATTGCAGACGCAAGACGAGCGCACCGGTATAGTGCGCGCCCCTAAAAACAACAGCGAGGATTCTCCAATGCTTGAAGTCATCAACGACTTCCTTTCGGGTAAAGTGCTGATCGTACTGATCGTAGGGCTCGGCGGTTACTTCACGATTCGTTCGCGTTTCGTTCAGTTTCGCCACTTTTTCCACATGTTCGCTGTTTTCAGGGATAGTTTACGTAACAGCACGGGCCAACTGAGTTCTTTCCAGGCATTGATGCTCAGCCTTGCTGGTCGGGTCGGCGCAGGCAACATTGCCGGTGTTGGTATCGCCGTAACATTGGGCGGACCGGGCGCCGTATTCTGGATGTGGGTCACCGCACTGGTGGGCATGGCCAGCAGCTTCATCGAGTGTTCACTCGCTCAGTTGTACAAACGCAAAGACTCCGAAGGCCAGTTCCGTGGTGGTCCGGCGTATTACATCCAGCATGGTCTGGGTAAGCGCTGGCTCGGCATGGTCATGGCAGTGTTGCTGCTGGTGACCTTCGGTTTTGCCTTCAACGGCTTGCAATCCCACGCAGTCACCGACTCGCTCAAAGGCGCGTTCGGCATCGACACCATGACCACCGGCATCTGCCTGGTTGTGCTGCTGGGCCTTGCATTCGTCGGTGGCATCAAGCGTATCGCCGCGATCTCGGACCTGCTGGTGCCGGTCAAAACCCTGATCTACATCGCCGTGACCATCTACGTCATTGTCCTGCAGATCGACCATGTTCCGGCCATGCTGGCGACTATCGTTAAAAGTGCCTTCGGTCTGGACCCGGTGTTTGGCGGTCTGATCGGCAGCGCAATCGTCATGGGTGTGAAGCGCGGCGTGTTCGCTAACGAAGCCGGTCTGGGCAGTGCGCCAAACGTGGCCGCCGTTGCCCAGGTCGAGCACCCGATTTCACAAGGTGTGGTTCAGGCGTTCAGCGTGTTCCTCGACACCTTCGTGATCTGCACCTGCACCGCGTTGCTGATCCTGCTCTCGGGCATCTACGACGTGGGTTACAGCGGCAACGGTATTGTTCTGGCGCAGAACTCGCTGGCCGCCGTGGTGGGTGACTGGGGTCGTATCTTCATCAGCGTTGCCCTGGCGCTGTTCGTCTTCACCTCGATTCTCTACAACTACTATCTGGGCGAAAACAGCCTGCGTTTCCTGGTGGGTGAGAGCAAGAAAGCTATCGTCGGCTATCGGGTTTTCGTACTGGTGCTGATCCTCTGGGGTGCCGTCGTTGATCTCAACACCGTGTTCGCCTTCGCTGACATCACCATGACGCTGCTGGCCTTCGTCAACTTGATCGCCCTGGCAATGTTGTTCAAAGTCGCCATGCGCATCCTGCGTGACTACGATGCCCAACGTAAGGCAGGCATCAAGACTCCAGTATTCGATTCGAGCCAATTCCCGGATCTGGACCTGGACCGCAACGCATGGCCTGCAAACCCTGACCACACGCCGGTCAACCCGGTTGAGGCCACGGCAAAGCCTGCCACCCAAGCCTGATAGCTAACGTCATACCGGAGAAGAACCATGACTCATGAACAGCCACAACCCGCTCAGCGAGTCATGGTTCTTTATACCGGCGGCACCATCGGCATGCAGGCCAGCGCCAACGGTCTGGCTCCAGCGTCAGGTTTCGAGGCGCGCATGGCCGGGCAACTGGCCGAGTTGCCTGATCTGGTGGTTCCACAGTGGCGCTTTCGTGAGATGGCACCGTTGATCGACAGCGCCAACATGACACCGGCTTACTGGCTGCGTCTGCGCGAAGCAGTTATCGAAGCAGTTGATGTCGATGGCTGCGACGCGGTGTTGATCCTTCACGGCACTGACACACTGGCGTACAGCGCCGCCGCCATGAGCTTCCAGTTGCTGGGGCTTGATGCTCCGGTGCTGTTCACGGGCTCAATGTTGCCCGCTGGCGTTCCGGACAGCGATGCCTGGGAAAACGTCAACGGCTCGCTGGTCGCGCTGGGCAAAGGTCTGACATCGGGCGTGCACTTGTTCTTCCACGGTGAACTGCTGGCCCCGACCCGCTGCGCAAAAATCCGCAGCTTCGGTCGCCATCCGTTCGCAGCGCTGAATCGCGCCCACAGCGACGAAACACCAACTGCGCGCCCTGCGCAGCTGGAATACCGCCAGCCTAAAGTCGCGGCCAGCGTCGCCATCCTGCCGTTGTTTCCCGGCATCGGTGCGGCCCAGTTGAACGCTGTTATCGACAGCGGAATACAGGGTCTGGTGCTTGAATGCTTCGGCAGCGGCACCGGTCCCAGCGATGACCCGGCGTTCCTGACCAGTCTGGAACGCGCCCACCAACAAGGCATCTGCGTCGTTGCAATCACGCAATGCCATGAGGGTGGCGTCGAACTGGACGTCTACGAAGCGGGAAGCCGTCTGCGCGGTGCAGGCGTGTTGTCTGGTGGCGGCATGACCCGCGAAGCAACGCTGGGCAAGCTGCACCTGTTGCTGGGTGCAGGTCTGCCGCTGGATGAAGTGCGCCGGTTGGTGGAAGTGGATTTGTGTGGGGAGTTGCGCTAAGTCGAGAAGCTCCTGTCGGATGATTTC
>NZ_JACONW010000060.1 GCF_014357575.1 Pseudomonas folii
GCGGTTTCAGCAACGCCGACCTGGCGATCGCTAACGGCACGTTGAGCGCGGTTAGCAGCAGTGATGGCGGTGTCACCTGGACGGCGACTCTGACACCAACGGTCAATGTGACCGACACCACCAACCTGATCACGCTGGATAACACGGGCGTCGCCAATGCTTCCGGTAACATCGGCAGCGGTGTCACCCTGTCCAACAATTATGTGATTGATACTGCGAGCCCGACCGCGACTATTGTGGTGGCGAACAGCGCACTGGGGATCGGTCAAACCTCGCCAGTGACCATCACCTTCAGTGAAGCAGTGACTAACTTCGACCTTTCGGACCTCAGTGTCGCCAACGGTACGCTGTCCAATCTGGTCAGCAGGGACGGTGGCATCACCTGGACTGCAACCCTCACGCCAACGGCGAATATCTCGGATGCGAGTAACTTCATCGTTCTGGACAGCAGTAATGTCACGGATCTGGCGGGCAATGCGGGTTCTGGTGTTATCAACTCCGGCAACTACGTGATTGACGGTCAGGTGCCAACCATTTCGAGCATTGTGGTTGCAAACCCGAATCTGACCACCGGGCAGACCACTCAAGTGACGTTCACCTTCAGCGAGCGGGTCAGTAATTTCGATCTTTCGGACCTCAGCGTTGCCAATGGCACTCTGTCGAACCTGAGCAGTAGCGATGGTGGTCAGACCTGGACAGCGACTCTGACCCCGACGGCGAATACTCTGGACCCGAGCAACTTCATCACGCTCGACAGCAGCACGGTGACGGACCTGGCGGGCAATGCCGGTATCGGTATTACCAGCTCCAGCAACTACGCAATCGCTACGCTTTCTCAAGGCGGCGATCCGCAGTTCCGAGTCACCGAGCCGGGCCCGCTGACCAGCCAGCCAAACCTGCCATTGCAGCCGACATTGTTTGGGCCGCCGACTGGCAATCTGGGTTCGCCGCTGAGTTTTGCGCCGCTGTTCGAGCAGCGCACCACGGGAGGTAGCCTGCCGCCGCTGGGTAACATCTTCATCAGCAATGGCGCATTGGCTCCAAGTTTCATCGCGCAGGTTTTCAGCCCGGATACTTTGGGCGTCAATACCGGTGCCACGGGTGGATTCCTTGGCTTTAGCGGCGCAGAGGGCAGCGTATTCGGCAGCAGTACATTGTCGACGCTCTTCAATCGCGAGTCCTCTACGGAAACCTCGGCGCAAAGCGCTTTCGACAGTGGCAGTGGGTTGAGTGATTCGTCACAAGGCATTCGTGTCGGCTCTGGTGCGCTGACGTTAGAGCAACAACTGCAACTGCTCCTGGACGGTGAGCAGAAACAGCTGCATGAACTGGCATGGGCTTTAGGGAAAGCAGGGATCAGTGAAGTGCAGGCCTGAGACAAGGCTTGAGTCATGCGCCGGTAAATCCCGGCGCTTATAAAAGAATGAGTAGTCAGGGGCGGTCGAACGGATGAAAAGATGTAAGAAGTTATTCAGTGTCAGCCTGCTGGCACTGGTAGTGAGTGGTTGTGCTGTCACCAGCCAACCTATCGACCGCAGTGTCAGTGAGCAGCGTGCAAAAAGCGACCTGCAACAGATGTACAAGAACCAGGAGCCCCTGAACGGTCCTCTGACCCTGCATCAGGCCATGGCTCGTGCGGTCAAGTACAACCTCGAAGCACGTCTGAAAATCATGGAAGAGGCCTTGGCCAAGCGCCAGCTGGACCTTGCCAGCTTTGACATGCTGCCACGTATGGCCTTGTCTGCAGGTTATGCGGGGCGCAGCAATGTCAGCGCCTCCAGCAGCGAAAGTGTGGAGACCGGCACCCAGTCTCTGGAGCCCTCGACTTCCCAGGATCGTAGTCGTCGTGTCGCCGACCTCACCATGGTGTGGAACGTACTCGACTTTGGCGTCAGCTACATCAGTGCCAAACAGCAGGGTGACCAACGCCTGATTGTTCAGGAGCGTCGTCGCAAAGTCGTTAACACCATCGTTCAGGACGTACGCTCGGCCTATTGGCGTGCAGTGGCGGCCGAGCGTCTGCTCAAGCAGATCGACAGCTTGATGGTCCGCGTCGAACAGGCTCAGGGCAATAGCCAGAAGATGAGCGAACAGCGCGTCGGCGATCCGGTTCAGGCGCTGAGCTATCAGCGTTCATTGATTCAGGCGACCCGTCAGCTTGAAGAGCAGCGTAAGGCGCTCTCCCTGGCAAAGACCGAACTCTCGACCCTGATCAACCTGCCACTGGGTACTGAACTCACCCTGGCGACCCCGGACGATTACTCGATCCCGGAACTCAGGGTCGACATGAGCGTGCTGGAGCACGAAGCGCTGGCCAGCCGTCCGGAACTGCGCGAGCAGGATTACCAGACCCGCATCAGCTCTGCCGAAACCCGCAAAGCCATGCTGCGTTTGCTGCCGGGCCTGGAGTTCTCTGCGGGCGGCCATTACGACAGCAACTCTTTCCTGGTCAATGACAAATGGGCCGACATGGGAGTCAAGGTCACCTGGAACCTCTTCAACGTCATCTCCGCTCCAGCGGCCATCGACGTGGCAAAGGCGGGCGAAGAAGTCGCTGCGGCGCGTCGTCAGGCGATGTCGATTGCGGTACTGGCACAGCTTTATGTCGCGAACGCCAACTACCGTGAAGCCCTGCGCCAGTTCAAGACCAGCCAGCAACTGTCGAGCATCGATGGTGAAATCGTTGGTCAACTGCGCAATCGGTACAAGGCGGCAGGCATCGGTGAACTGGACCTGATCCAGGGCGAGCTCAATACCCTGCAAGCCGACCTGCGTCGTGACCTGGCCTACGCCGACCTGCGCAATGCCTACGGGCAGATATTCGCCAGTGCCGGGCTTGATCCATTGCCGGAGCAACTGCCTTCGACCGACGTTCAAGTGATCGCGGGTGCCTTGGCATCGCGTGAGAACCGATGGTCGGCCGGCAACATTGCCGAACCTGTTAAAGCGGCTGAAGCCAAGGCCAATTAAGCGCATAGGCGGATTCGTGCGTCCGGCCTTTTCCCGCCTGCCTGTGACAGT
This sequence comes from Pseudomonas folii, assembly GCF_014357575.1. GTDB lineage: Bacteria > Pseudomonadota > Gammaproteobacteria > Pseudomonadales > Pseudomonadaceae > Aquipseudomonas > Aquipseudomonas folii. Next base: position 3,022 of record NZ_JACONW010000060.1, read on the forward strand.
GGATTTGCCTCTGCTGTTACAAGCGCTGTCGCGTATTGCCGATACAGCCTGGACCGCCCATTTCAACGCCGGTTACTACGACGGGCAATGGTCGGGGGTCGCATTGATTTCCGCAGCCGATGCCCTGACGACGTTATCGTCTGGTGTCGGCGAGCCCACCCCGCGAGACCCATGGCAAAACGACGACCGTTGGGCTGTGGCCCTGCGCGACCTGCCACTGGATATTCGCAGCGCCCGCCTGCTCCGTCTCGGGCCGGGCAGCAGAATTCACGAACACCGCGATTACGACCTCAGCGGACCCGAGGCCGATTGCCGTTTGCACGTCCCCTTGATCAGCTCGCCAGATGTGGACTTCATGCTGGAAAGCCAGCGCATCCCGATGAATGCGGGCGAGTGCTGGTTTCTCGACCTTGCCCGGTCTCACAGTGTTGATAATTGGGGGCAGACGGAGCGGGTCCATCTGGTGCTCGACTGTCGACCCAATGTCTGGCTTGAACAGCAGATCCTGGACGGCTTACCGATAACACCGTCAGCAGGTACGGGCCGTGCAGCCGAAGCTTTCGCACAATTTCGTACGTTGCTGGAGCGCGACCCTTTGCTATGCACTGCCTTGCAGGCCGAATCAGACCGCGAAGCCTTCATCGCCAGAACTCTGGTGCTGGGTGCTGAACAGGGTCTGCATTTCAGTCGTGAAGAGGTGCGCGCTGCGATGCGTCTGGGGCGCAATCGATGGAATCGACAATGGACAGCCTGAAAGGCTGGTTGCCAATCCGTATCTGGCAGGAAGCCGAAGAGTGGCGGGTGGACTGGTGCTGGTTTGGCGAACGTAAGCTTGATCAACCCTTCTTTTGCGATGCAGTGGACGACGCGCTGCGGTTGCCTTTCAACCAGGCTTTCCGGCGTGAGACGCCGCTTGCGGTGCTGTGCGAATGGCAGCAGCCAGCGATTCCCCCGGCGGCTTTTGTCCACCACGCTTCGCGTTGCGGCTCGACACTGATTGGCCAGATGTTGGCGCAACTCGATGAGGTGATCGTGATATCCGAACCGCCGCCCCTTGATGCGCTGTTGCGTGGCGTGTTGGACCCCGCTGTCCGGCGTGCTGCCCTTCACGGTTTACTGGCCGCTTATGGCCAGCCCAGACGTGGTATCGAACAGAAACTGATGATCAAACTGGATGCGTGGAACATCGGGGAGTTGCCGCTGTTACACGAGTGCTTTCCTGAAGTGCCTTGGATATTCGTCTACCGAGAGCCACTGGAAATCGCCGTTTCTCACCTTCGTCGTGCAGGCATGCACATGGTGCCGGGGATTATCGGACCCAGCTCGCTGGACGGAGAAAGTCAGAGCGATTCGCGAGAAGACTATATCGGGCAGCGACTGAGCCGGATCCTCGATTTCGGCCTTGAATACTGCCACGCGTTTGGAGGCTTGCCGGTGAACTATCAGGAATTGCCCGACGCGATGAGCCGACATCTGGCGGATTTCTTCGGCCTGGATGCCGTACAACGCAACACGGCACTGTCAGTAGCGGCGCAGCATGCCAAACAACCCGGCCAAGTGTTTGTTGCTGACAGTCAGGATAAACAGCGTGAGGCTACCGAACGGCTCACGGAGCGGATCGAATACTGGACCCGAACGACCTACGATGCGTTGGAAGTATTACGAGAGAAACGCAGTGAGCATGTTCAGCGCCGATAGAAAATCAAACGAATGTCGCGGCGTCCACCGCGTGATAGACGTAGCGCTCATCAGTCATGCGTTTGATTTCTTCAAGATAATTGGAGTTCATCACGAATAGATGGGCCCCGTCAGGCAGTGCCAGCATGGCCTGCTCCGGCGATGAGACCCTGAGCCCGCTGAGGGGCAAGTAGCGGCCCTGCTTGGCGGGATTTATATCGATGACCTGATCCACTTCGACTCCGGCGCGCTGCAGGAACAGCGAATAGATCACGCCTTTGGAGGCTGCACCCCAGATGCCGACCGGCTTATCGGGGGATGCCTGGATAATACTCAGTGCTCGTTTGATGCTGAGCATGAAATCTGCTGGCATCTGTACCTCTGGCGCTGCTGGCAACGGTTTGCTGCGCAAGCTCCCTAAGTCAGCAACCACATACAGGTATTGCCCGCCGAACAGATGCCCGGCTTCATGCACTGTGCCGAACAAACGGTTGAAATCTCCGAGCCGGAAGTAGTTCACGTGCTCATAAAACACGTCAAACCAAGCCTTGTGCTCAAGAATCCAATCCATGCAAGGCACTTCGATGTAGATCAAACCGCCGCCGTTGGCCTCGGCGATGGATTGCAGAAAGGTCATGGGGTCGGGAATATGTTCAAGCACGTGACGCAGGATGACGGCCTCGGCAGCCAATCCAGCCTCACGGGTGAAAGGCGCCTTGACCACATATGGGCTTTGGCCCTCATAAGCGGGGTCGATGCCAATAATGTCGAAACCGTGGTCACGCAGTTGCTCAAGGAAATATCCCTTGCCGCAGCCGACTTCGATCAGACTCATGTCACCCATATGCTTGCTGATGATCTGCTCAGCCGCGTCCAGGTGCGCCTTGAAGTATCCCGAGTGGGCTTGCTCGTTTTGATAGCCGCTGTCATAACAGAGCTTTTGCGGGTCAAAGGCGTGGTTATAGATCAGCCCCGTGTCCAGATCCTGGACCAGAATAAGATCTGCACTGACCGACGATCGCGCAGCATCAGCATCGGCAAAGGTACGGTTCTGCAACACTGGCAGCGCGCTGCTCCGATACAACTCCTTGTGCATGTTCAATTCCCAACAAAGTTTGGAGACGTCGCGCACAATTCCCTCGCTGTTGCACTGGCGGACTTCTCTTGGGTCGGCATATAGGCACCGTTAGCTGCATCTTATGCCACAACACAAAATTACTGACAGTCTCAAGCGGACTTTCTTTTTGTCTGTAATACCGCATCCACTCTTCTTCAGTGGCGTCCGGTGAGCTGGCCAGCGTCCCGCGCAATTCTTCCACACCCAATTGACAGACTCCCGACGGATCATTGTAATGACCGGCGTTTACGGACGGTGCAAGGGACCTGCCATGACCAAGACGTCATCTTCCGGCCGGGGAGATCTGCTCCGCGCGCTGATTTTTATCCCGCTGGGCCTGTGTCTGCTGTGCCTCACCGTGTGGCTGGTCGAAGACCGGCTGGGTTTTCTGGCCCAGGCACAACGTGCGCAAGGGCATGTCAGTGCCCTGAACTCCGGCGGCAGTCATCCACAAATTGACTTCAACGACGCCACGGGCAAGGCCGTCAGCTACCCCGAGAGCGGGTTTATATTCGGCTACGCGGTGGGCGACTCAGTGACGGTGTTCTACAGCGCCGAAGCACCCTCCAGCACCGCGATCATTCGAGACCGGGGTGCGCTTTGGGGCGCGAGCCTGTTCGCGGGTCTGTTGGCAGTTGTGTTCACCGCAGGGGGCGGCTACCACGCAGCCGCATGGATTCGTCGGCGCCGGATGGCGCGGCCCATATAGGATATTCAAATGCAAATCCCGTTACCCGTCACTGTAAGTGACTGGCGCTACAAGACTGCCAGCGGCGGTGGATTGACCGTAGTGTTCGCGGCCGCCGCTGGCGGTGCACTGACCCTGACCGACCCCAACGGGGTCGACCAGCAGTTTCGCTATGGCTCGGCTGGGGTCGGCCTGGGCATTGGCGCGCGCCTGCCGCGGTTCGGCAAGGTCAACTTGCACGTGCGAGGCAAGAGCGTCGGGGCTGCAGGCGCAAGCGAAGATTTTCCGGCATTCGGCCAAGTGCTGGTTGCAGAATCGATCGCTGGCCGCGGTCTGGTCCGCGAGGACTTCCAGGGTGCTTGTGTGTTCATTGAAGCGGGCGTAGGTCTGATCGGTGGAGCCAGCGGCTCGGCCATGCTGTTCGGTCTTGACCCCAAACTCCTGGCCATGGCCGCCGCCTCGATGACGCCGATGGGCAGCGTTCTCCTGCCCCACGACAGCACGGTGCGCCTGCTGCGCTCGGCCAAAGGCGTGATCGTCGCCGCTGGCCTTAACGTGGGACTGCAGGCTGGAGGTGGCGCGACGATTTCTCTGGGCGGGCTGTTCTGATCATCGTGACTCAGAAAGTTTTGGCCTCTCATCATCTGTCCGAATCGCTCGAGTCACCAGCGCAATCAAAACCTGAATTGCGCCACCAGCGTATTGAACGACGTGGCGAGGCGCGACAGCTCCTGACTGGATGCGCTGGTCTGGTTGGCACCGGCCGAAGACTGGGTTGAAAGGTCCTGGATATTCAGCAGGTTGCGATCGACCTCACGCGCTACTTGAGCCTGCTCCTCTGACGCAGATGCAATGACCATATTTCGCTCGTTGATTTGTGCGACTCCGCTGGTGATTTTCTCAAGGGCCGTGCCGGCGCTCTCAGCCAGTTTTTGGGTTCCATTCGCCATGGCCAGACTTTTACTCATGGCTTCTACAGCGCCATCGGCACCTGATTGAACGGTTCCAATCATGCCTTCAATTTCAACAGTCGATGCCTGGGTTCGATGCGCCAGTGCCCTGACTTCATCGGCTACTACTGCGAACCCGCGGCCTTGTTCGCCCGCTCGTGCAGCTTCGATTGCAGCGTTGAGGGCCAGCAGATTGGTCTGATCGGCAATGCTCCGGATGACTTCAAGTACCTTGCTGATATCCCTGACATTGGTCGCCAGCTCTGATACGGAGTCAGTGGACCTGGTGATTTCCCTGACCATTGTGCCGATACCCTTGACGGTATCGTTTACCTGCTCACGACCATCAACCGCGTCTTGTGCTGCTGTTTTTGACACCTCTGAGGTGGACACTGCGTTACGTGCAACTTCTTCCACGGCCGCAGTCATCTGATTCACGGCGGTGGCTGCTTGCTGGATTTCACTGTCCTGGCGTATCAGGCTGCGGGTGCTTTCTTCTGTTACCGCACTCAACTCTTCGGCTGCTGACGCGAGTTGGTCGGAAGCGCTCGCGATCTCACGAATGGTGGTTCTCAAGCTGCCCTGCATCAGGCTGATCGCCTTGAGCAACTGGCCGGCTTCATCAGTACGATCCGTGGAAATCGTCTCAGTCAAATCTCCCTTGGCGATGCGCTGTGCGCTGTTTACTGCTTGCGCAAGCGGGCGAGTGATCATGCGGATAATCAGGACGCCCAGAATAATTGCTACCAGGAACGCGATGACAATTCCGCTGGACAGCAATAACGTCGTGGTGGATTTGAGTTCCTTCGCTGCCTCAGAGCCTTCTTTGACTTGCCGTTTATTTGAGTCAATCATGACCTGAAGGAATCGTCGGGCATTGTTAAAGTCGCCTTCGGATAACTGGTTGAGCTGAGTGCGTGCTTCTGCCAACTTACCTTGCTGCTGCAGATCAAATATCTTCTGAGTTTCAGAAATATAGGAAGGCATCACCTTATCGTACTGATCCCCTGCGGCTTTCTCATCATCCTGCAACGGGGTATCGCGATACACCGCGTAAACCTTTTGCGCTCTTTCCAGCTCTGCTGAAATACTGGAACGCATTGTCTCTGCTGTCGCGCTGTCTTTGGCATCCAGCAGTCTATAGAGGCCACGATTGTGAGTAGTCAGCGCCGACATCGCCTCATTAGTATTAGCTACGGATAGCAAGTTATTTGAAAATGTAGACTCCAGCGCGTCAGAAAACTTGTTGACCCCATTCATGCCAAGCCCACCCACTGCCAGCGTGATGACAGCACATGCACCAAAAGCAATCGCCAGTTTGGCGGAAAAGTTGGCATGTTTTAAAAAGTTCATAAATGTCCTATAGGATCGAGAAACCGGTGCGCCTGACTTTTGTCGAGGTTAACAACAATGAGTGTCGGGAAAACTGTTGCGTCGCCCAGTTGATCTGTGAAAAAAACGGGCATACCGTCGATTACGGTGAATAAGTGCCCCGACAGGGTGCCAGGCTTGATCAGGTGCTTCATTTTACCAAGCGTAGATGTCGACCCGGCTTGGCCTTCGTTACGGTGTGGGCATTCAAGGCGCGTAACTGGACATTTAATCCTTCCGTGGCGCACAGGAGTTCAGTGAGGGCATCAAGTACATCAAGCTGTTGCACAATGTCCAACCCTTCAGTTCGAGCACTGATTTCGTCCAGCAGATATAAGATGTTGTTCGCCAGATCCTCACTCAACATAATCCCGTCCCCTACCGTTCAAGGTATTCTTGTCATGCCGCGTCATCTGTAATTTTTTATAGGGTCCCACGCTTCAAAAGAGTGCGCCTGGGCATTTAAAAAAGTGCGTGAGGTTTTTTTGAGAAGCGCAGAGATGTTTACCTTTTTAAAAGACAAACTTATAGCGCTTCAACGGTGAGGATAAGAATTTCCCCTCTCAGGATAAGAAAACAAAGGCAGGGCGTTTTGTAAGGGCAGGTGCCTGATGTCAGGCGATCCTGGGCAGCATCGAAGATGTGCACAAGGCAGAAACGGTAGAGGAGTGTCATATTGATATCGTCGTCGAATTATATTGCCAACGTCATATCAGGAGTTTATTCAGGAAAATTTTCCGGTCTGGCAATCTTGATAAGAAAGGCTCTAGAATCGACATCGGCGGGGCATGAGATGCAGAGGGCGCCACCCTTGGCGATGAAAGCTTTGCTGGCCAGCCCCAAGTAATAATGGATTATGGACAAACGCAGGAAAAACCCATTCAACGATGAGCAGTTATGCAGTTTATTTCCTCTTCTTTGGCTCAAGCTTTTGCTGAAGCCGTCTTTGCCTCAATCAATGAGGGTGAGCGTGTACTTGAACGTCCGGATCTTCAACTGTCAGGTATTGATCTTGAAGGACGACAGGTTCCTGTAAAAGAATTAAGCAAGTTTTTTATTCTGGCGCAAAAAATGGGTGCCAGTGATGATGTCGGACTTCTGGCTTACGACAACGCTCATCCGGGTAATCTGGATTTCCTGGGTTACGCGATTATGTCGAGCTCAACAATAAGTGATGCCTTGAAATACATCGTGGATTTTCACTCTGTGGTGAGTTCTGGTTTCTGCATGTTCCTGGACAGACAGGTCAGTACACTTAAACTTGTAGGCTTCGCTGAAAATTCCAAAGAGCCTGAGTTGCCGAGACCTTTCATTGATGCGGCGGCGGCCATCACGCTTGGACTGCTTCACTGGTTGTCTCCCCGCAAGAAAATCATGCCTTTATCTGCCGAGTTTACTTACGATGAGCCGAGCGATACATCGCAACTCAAAAAGCTGTTCGGGCCGAATTTGAAGTTCAAATCAGAGGTGAACGCCCTCACATTCAAACGTGAAGACGGAGATTTGCCGATAGCCACCGGCAATGTGCTCCTTCAGGCTATCCATAATGATTATCTGGCGATGCAGCAGAACACAATCAACATCGACAATGTGAGTGCCCGCACCAAGAGCACAGTCCTGCAGCTGCTAAGCCAGAATCGCCCTGTGACGATCGAGGACATTGCCCACACCATGCAGTTGACGCCTTATCAACTCACCAAGGCGCTGGAGCCGGAAGGGCAGAATGTCAAAAAGCTGATCGATCAAGTCAAGATGCAGCAGAGCCATCAACTGTTGACCACCAGCATTTTGTCGCTTAAGCAAATCAGCTATCGGGTCGCGTTTAAAAATCAGAGTGCGTTTAATAAGGCCTGTGAGCGGTGGTTCGGAATGTCCCCCGGCCGGTATCGGGCCAGCAAACATCAGGACAATGATTGACCTCTGGCAGGGTCAGCCTTCCGCGCAGGGCTTGGAGGGGTGCTATTTTTATCCTGAACAAGATAGTTGCTGATTATCCTGGCCGGGGCCGGGTTCATTCGCTGAAGCTGTAGCTCTATCTACCGACTCATCGTCCGCTCATAAGCCGCCAGCACCACCCGTTCCGACTGCTCCAGATAAGCCCCGAGCATGGTAGATGCCTCATCTGCCCGGCCTTCTTCAAGGCATCGCAGAATCGAGGCATTCATGTCGAGAAACGGCAAGTGCAACAGCTGCGGGTTATTGAGCAGCCCGAAAGCCAGCCTCAATTCCGCCGAGATCTGACCGTAAAACACCGCCAGGCGAGGACTGTCTGCCAGTTCGATAATGGCCCGGTGAAACATCATGTTGGCGGTGCCCACCGCTTTCCAGTCTTTGGCTTCTCGCGCCTGAATGCCTGCCTCAACGGCTTCGCGCATGTGCAGCGTCCCGGGATGCTGTGGATAGCCTTGCGCAATGGCTTTGCACTCGATAAAGCGTCGCACGCGATAGATATCAATGATGGATGCCATATCGGGTTCCGCAACCGTTACTCCACGGTTGGGCTCGTGTTTGAGCAGCCCTTCGCGAGTCAGCACTCTGAAGGCTTCTCTCAGAGTATTGCGCGAGATGTTAAGGCTTTCTGCCAACGCGGCCTCGGAGAGACGTTGACCGGGGACTAACTCGCCCTCGACCAGCATTCTTCGGACTTCTTGAGTAATGGACTCCCCCAGTGTGCGGTTGGGAAGAGCAGGCGCATCGTTCATAGCGGTTCCAGGATGATAAAAGCCGCGCCGATATTCCATGAGACCTGACGGCGTGGCAAGGAAGAAGGTCGCTGCGCGCTTCATTAAGTAGCATTCATGGGTGATCGCGTAACGAAGTGGTGCATATCGTCCATTCATAAGTGATGGATTGTTCAACAATGTTTCGTTGATATACCTACACCTCAGGGGTGTTTGTTGAGTGTTGGCATACACATTGCTCTATCGAGAACATCTCTCACTGTAGGAATGATGCCGTGACACAGACCACTCAAGAGTTTACGAAAGCGCGGCGCGCCTCTCTGGTTGCCGCCATCTTCATGATGGCCACGTCTGCGATCGGGCCAGGCTTCCTGACCCAGACGGCCACGTTTACCGCCACCTTGGGTGCTGCGTTTGCGTTCGGTATCCTGGCCTCGATCCTGATCGACTTCGTTGTGCAACTGAATGTCTGGCGTATCGTCTCGCTGACCCGAATGCGCGCAGCGGACCTGGCCAACGCGGCGATTCCTGGCAGTGGCTATCTGCTGACGTTGCTGGTTCTGTGTGGTGGTCTGGTGTTCATGCTGGGGAACATCGCAGGCGCGGGCCTGGGGTTGAATGCCCTGACCGGTCTCGATCCTAAATGGGGAGGGGCGCTGAGTGCTCTGCTGGCCATCGGGATCTTCTCGTCCCACCGGGCGGGCATCGCCATGGACCGGATCATGATGGGATTGGGCATCCTCAAAGTCTGTCTGATCCTGTTCGCAGCCTTTGCCACCCACCCACCGTTGGGCGAGGCGTTGCGTCAATCGGTCTGGCCTGACTTCATCGACTTCGCCTCTATCACCACCATCGTTGGCGGCACCGTCGGCGGCTACATCACCTATGCCGGTGCTCATCGTCTGCTTGATCGCGGCACTGTGGGCGTGGAGAACATTGAAGCGGTATCCAAGGCAGCGCTGACTGGCATTCTGGTGACCGGCGTTGCGCGCTATGTTCTGTTTCTGGCGATCCTCGGTGTCGTGGCCAGTGGCGTCGTCATTGATGTGTCGGGTAAAGGTGCAAACCCTGCTGGTCAGGCGTTTCAAGCCGCAGCTGGCGATATCGGCATGATGATGTTCGGTCTGGTGCTGTGGGCTGCCGGTATCAGCAGTGTGATCGGTGCCTCCTATACATCGATGTCTTTCATCACCGTATTCTCCAAGCGAATTACCGAGCGGGTCCGTAACCTCGCCACCGTGGTGTTCATTGTTGTTTCGCTGGTCGTTTACATACTGATTGGCAAGCCACCGGCTGCGCTGCTGGTGTTTGCAGGCGGCTTCAACGGCCTGATTCTGCCTCTGGGCCTGAGCATCTTCATGTACGTCGGCTGGCGCCGGTCCGATCTTATGGAAGGCTACCATTACCCTCGCTGGTTGCTGGTACTTGGCATCCTGACCTGCCTGCTGTCCTGGTACATGGCCTACAAATCCGCAGGTGCCATCTTCGCCTTCATCGGCGCGGCCTGATTTAACGGAGATTACTGACATGCGTACGATTGACCTTAACAGCGACCTGGGAGAAAGCTTCGGCGCCTGGAGCATGGGCGACGATGCGGCGATTCTTGAAGTGGTCAGCAGCGCCAACGTGGCGTGTGGATTTCATGCGGGTGATCCAGCTGGAATACTGCGCACCCTTGAGGCGGCTGCTGCGCGAGGTGTTGCAGTGGGGGCTCATGTGGCCTACCCGGACCTGGTCGGTTTCGGGCGGCGCAACATGGACGTGCCTGCCGAGCAGTTGACTGCCGACGTGATTTATCAGATCGGCGCGCTTCAGGGTCTGGCCCGTAGCGCCGGCACTCAAGTGAGCTACGTGAAGCCCCACGGCGCGCTCTACAACACCATTGCAGGTGATGCGAAGCAGGCGGCGGCAGTCATTCAGGCGATCCTGCGCATTGATCCGACGCTGAAACTGGTTTGTCTGGCCAATTCCAGTCTGCTGGGCTGGGCCCACGATGCCGGTCTTTCCTGCGTGTCGGAAGCGTTCGCGGATCGTGCCTACACCAGCGCAGGCACGCTGGTATCCCGCTCGAAAGCCGGTGCGGTATTACATGATCCCGAGTTGATCGCCCAACGCATGCTGCGTCTGGTGAATGAAGGGGTCATCGAAACCGAGAACGGAGAGTTGATTCACCTTGAGGCTGATTCGATCTGTGTGCATGGCGACAGTCCTGACGCCGTAGGCATCGCCCGTGCCCTGAGAAAGCAGCTTGTTGAGGCAGACATCACCATTCGTGCATTTACCTGAGGTCTGGTCATGAACTCGATAAAAGAAGCCCGTGAAGCCGCTGTTGCCGCCCGTGCCCTTTACCGCGAAGGGACGGTTTCACCCACTGCCGGGCACGCGCCGGGGATGACGCAAGCCAACATGATTTCGTTACCCCGGGAATGGGCGTATGACTTCCTGCTGTTCGCCCAGCGCAACCCGCAGGCCTGCCCGATCCTCGACGTGACCGAGCCGGGCAGCCACAGCACCTTTCTGGCTTATAAGGCTGATCTACGCACTGACCTGCCGTTGTACCGGGTCTGGCGCGATGGGGAACTGGCTGAAGAGGTGACTGATGTCCGTGATATCTGGGCGCAACACACCGATCTGGTGACTTTTCTCATCGGCTGCAGCTTCACGTTCGAAACCGATCTGTTGAATGCGGGCATCGACATCAGGCACATCAGTGAGAACTGCAACGTGCCGATGTATCGCACCAACCGTGTCTGCCGACCCGCAGGCCGCCTGCAAGGCGAAATGGTGGTCTCGATGCGGCCTGTCGCCGCCGACCGCGTTGCCGACGCCGTGAAAATCACTGCCCGCTATCCTGGCGTGCACGGTGCACCCGTGCATGTCGGCGAGCCTGGGTTGCTGGGTATCAAGGATATTTCCCGACCGGATTTCGGTGACGCAGTGACCATCAAGCCCGGCGAGATTCCAGTGTTCTGGGCCTGCGGTGTGACGCCTCAGGCCGTGGTCATGGCCTCTCGGGTGCCTTTTGCCGTGTCCCATGCGCCGGGCCATATGTTCATCACTGATGTCCCTGACGGCCATTACCACGTATAGGAGTTGATCATGCGTTTCTACCCGGCCAGCCTGGACGCGCTCCTGGTTGAATTGGCGAACCTGGACGAGACTCTCGCCCTGTTCGACTCCTTGCAGCAGGAGCCCATCTTCGGCGTGCAGGAGCTCGTTCCCGCAGCCCGAACAGTGCTTGTGCATTTTCGTCCCAGCGCGATCAGCAGTCAGGCGTTGGCGGCACAAATTGCTGTGCGCGACGTCCACGGCAAAGTTCGCGAGGCTGGCAAGCTGATCGACATCGCAGTGCATTACAACGGCGAGGATCTGGATGACGTCGCCCGAGAACTCGGCATCAGTACCGAAGAAGTGATTCGGCGCCATACCGGCAGCGATTACAAAGTGGCCTTCTGTGGTTTCGCCCCGGGCTTCGCCTACTTGAGTGGCGGTGCTGAATTCGTGGTGCCACGCCGCCGTACCCCAAGAACCCGTATTCCGGCTGGAGCGGTTGCACTTGCGGGTGGCTTCAGCGGTATTTATCCACAGGCCAGTCCTGGCGGTTGGCAGATCATTGGTGTCACCGAAGCAAAAATGTGGGACCTGGAGCGTGACGAACCGGCGTTGCTTCAGCCCGGCTACCGCGTTCGTTTTCACGACGCCGGTCCGCTGGTAAACAAGACCGTTTCCGTGGCCGCACCGAACCCTGTGCAGGCGTCGCCGTTGACCGGGGATTATCTGGAAGTCGTTGCGCCGGGGCTGCAGACGTTGCTTCAGGATCTCGGTCGTCCCGGACGTGCAGGGCAGGGCGTATCGGCTTCCGGGGCGATGGACCGCGGCGCATTGCGTGCGGCCAACCGTGCAGTGGGTAACGATCCGGCAAGTGCTTGTCTTGAAGTGCTGATGGGTGGCCTGACGTTTACTTGCCATGGCCAGGCAGTGGCAGCGGTTACGGGGGCAACGGCAGCGCTGGAGGTGCGCACTGCCGAAGGTCGTCTGCTGCGCCCGGCGCTCTACGCGCCGTTTATGTTGCAGGACGGTGATCAAGTCAGCATCGGTTCGCCAACTGCCGGGTTGCGCAACTACGTGGCGCTGCGTGGCGGCTTTGCCCGTGAGCCTGTGTTGGGCAGTCTGTCCACCGACACCCTCGCCCATGTTGGCCCCGCTCCGTTGGCGGCGTGTGAGTGCCTGGCACTCCAGCAACGATCAGGCGGAGAAGCGGTATCGGTGAGTGAGCAACAGGCATTCGACATGCCCCGCGCTGATCAGATCATTACCCTGGATGTGGTCATGGGCCCGCGCAGTGACTGGTTTACGGCCGATGCTCAAGCCTTGCTCGGTCAACAGACCTGGCAGGTAACGCCGCAATCGAACCGTATTGGTATTCGATTGGCGGGCGATACCGCACTGGAACGTACCATCACCGGCGAGCTGCCCAGCGAGGGCACCACCGTTGGTGCGATTCAGGTGCCGCCGAGTGGCCAGCCGGTGCTGTTTCTGGCGGACCATCCGCTGACGGGCGGCTACCCGGTCATCGCCGTTGTAGCGCCTTATCACCTGGACCTTGCCGGTCAGATTCCGGTCAACTCCCGCATTCGCTTCAACCCGCTGGGTGCTTTCGAGCCCGTGTGCCCGGCTCTTTCAGACGAGACTGATAACTCATGAAAAAGGTTCTGATTGCCAACCGTGGCGAAATTGCTGTCCGCATCGTACGCGCCTGCCGCGATTACGGGGTCGCTTCAGTGGCGGTGTATGCCGATGCCGATATCGACGCGTTGCACGTGCGCCAGGCCGATGAGGCCTATGCGTTGCACGGTGAGCGAGGTGCCGATACCTACCTGAACATCGAGAAGCTGCTGGCCGTCGCCGCACAGGCCGGCGCTGACGCGGTTCACCCGGGTTACGGCTTTCTTTCGGAGCGGGCTGATTTTGCCCGCGCCGTGATCGATGCCGGTCTGACCTGGATCGGTCCTGATCCGAGCACCATCGACGCCTTGGGTGACAAAGTGCAGGCGCGGCGTATTGCCCTGAAAGTCGGTGCGCCGCTGGTGGCGGGGACTGAAGGTCCGGTGAACGATGCCAGCGAAGTGGTCGCGTTTGCCGAGCAGTACGGGCTGCCCATTGCGATCAAGGCAGCGTTCGGCGGCGGCGGGCGCGGTCTGAAGGTGGCGTGGAAGCTGGAAGAAGTCAGCGAGCTTTATGAGTCGGCGGTGCGCGAGGCTGTGACTGCGTTCGGGCGTGGCGAATGCTTCCTGGAGCGTTTTCTGGATCGTCCACGGCATATCGAAGCGCAAATCATCGCGGATCGCCATGGCCGCGTCGTCGTAGTCGGCACGCGTGACTGCTCGCTGCAACGACGCAATCAGAAGCTGATTGAAGAGGCGCCAGCGCCGTATCTCGATGACGCCCTTCGCCAGCGTATCCATGACTCGGCGCGCAACATCTGCGCGGAGGCGGGTTATGTTGGTGCCGGTACTGTGGAGTTTCTGCTCAGCGCGGATGGCACCTTGTCGTTCCTTGAGGTGAACACTCGTTTGCAGGTGGAGCATCCGGTCACGGAAGAAACCAGCGGTATCGATCTGGTCATCGAACAACTGCGCGTTGCCGATGGCTTGCCGTTGTCGTTCGAAGGCACGCCAACACCTCGTGGTCACAGCTTCGAATTTCGTATCAACGCCGAAGACGCCGGTAATGGTTTCCTGCCGACGCCGGGAACCATCGAGCTGTTCCAGCCACCTTCGGGTCCGGGGGTCCGCCTGGAAACCGGTGTCGAGCAAGGCTCGCGGGTGTCACCAAACTTCGATTCGATGATTGCCAAGCTGATCGTCACCGGAGCGACCCGCGAACAGGCTATCCGTCGTGCCCGCCGTGCTCTGGCCGAGTTTCGTGTGGACGGAGTCGCCACCGTATTGCCTTTCCACCAAGCCGTGATGGCGCATGACGATTTCACCGCGGCCGATACGTTCGCCGTTCACACGCGCTGGATCGAGACTGACTTTGCTGAACACGTCACGATTGCGCCGCGCAGTGCTGCGTCGGCCGATCCAGGTGTTCTGCGCACATTTGTCGAAATCGACGGCAAGCGCCACGAGTTGGGCCTGCCCGCTGCGCTATTGCGCGGAGTCAGCATGAGCTCCGCAGAGCCTGCTCCCGAAGTGGCGGCTGTGGAAAAAGCAGACCCAGAGGCAGTCGTGACGCCAGTAGCGGGCAACCTGCATAGCTGGGTCGTCGAAGATGGCGAGTCGGTAGAGGCGGGGCAGGTTGTTGCGGTGATAGAAGCGATGAAAATGGAAACCTCGATTCTTGCGCCATGCGCCGGTCGGTTAGAGATCGCTGAGCAGCCGGGTGGTTATTTCGAGGCGAAGTTCAAGATCGGACGTATCAATACGGCGGTTTGAAGGGGGACTGGCTTTAGCCGGGAAGGCGGCATTTCTGACGATGAAAATGCGGCATCTGCAACGTCCTCTTCCCGGCTGAAGCCGGTCCCACGGCATCGCGTAGAATCTGTGAAGAGTTCCATGCATGCCCTCAAAATGATGTGGCGTGGGACCGGCTTTAGCCGGGAACGCGATATTCCTGACGATGAAGATGCGTCGTCTGCAACGTCCTCTTCCCGGCTGAAGCCGGTCCCATGGCATCGCGTAGAACCTGTGAAGAACTCTATGCATGCCCGCAAAATGATGTGGCGTGGGACCGGCTTTAGCCGGGAAGGCGATATTCCTGACGATGAAAATGGGCCGTCTGCAATGGCCTCTTTCCGGCTAAAGCCAGTCCCACGGCATTGCGCCAATCCTTGCAGCGGATAGAAGTTGCGGGGACGGTGCTTATTGGTGTGCCCCCGATGGTTTATATTGACCGGCCTCCGATTCTGGAGCGGCAGACTTATAGGTTTTCGGGACACAAGAAATGCGGACGTTTTTTCTGGGCTGGACAGCGCAATACGAGCGGCGATTCATCAACTACCTGGCCGCTCGTTATGAAGTACGCAGGCTGGAAGTGCCCAAGCTGATCAAACGCACGCATCGTCTGGTCACTCGTCATCGACGGTCTGGTGGTGTGCAGGACAGAATGGTGCCGTGGCTGGGTCGTTTGTACTGTGCCATCAAAGGGTTTCGGAACACCGATATTCTGGTCTGCAACGAGGGCCAGATTCAGCGCAACGTCTTGCCCTCTATCGTGCGTGCGTTCCCAGGGCACAAAGTGCTGATGGTTCGGGATTTGGTTGATGAGGCCTTTGTTCACGCGATGAGTCCGTTCTTTGATCGAATCTACAGCTTCGATCAGGCCCAGTGTGATCGGCTGGGCATGCAGCATTTGAATCAGTTCTTCCCGCTGGGCTTCGATGAGGTGGTCGCACCAGTCGTAGTCTCCGGCGAGGCGGTTACTGGGCAGCGGTGTTTCTTTCTGGGCCGCGACAAGGGCCGTTCCGCATTGCTTGACCAGCTCGCCAGCGTTTTAGAGCAACATGGATGCGAGGTGGATTTCCACATTGTGCGGGACAGCACCTCTACGCCAACGACGCGCTTTCACACCGACGCACTGCTGGATTACGAAGCCAATCTTGAGCTATCGCTTGCTTCGGACGTGTTGGTCGAAGTCAATCAACCCGGTCAGTCCGGCTTCACGCTGCGAACCCTGGAAGCGGCTTATTTCGGCAAAAAGCTGATCACCAATAATGCATCCGTGAAGGGCACAGCCCTGTTCAATCCGGCCAACATCTTTGTCTTCGACAGCCAGGCTTCCTGGGATAGGACGGCCTTGGGCGAGTTTTTGAAAACGCCTTACCAACCCCTGCCGAAAGAAACACTCTACGCGTACTCACCCGATTACATGATCGAGCGGTTGATGAAGGAGAGCGATTGCCCATAGGTCTTGAGGTATTCAAGGCACCAAAGGGTCGGTAACCGAAATCGCTGCCCTCAGATCAGCCGCTTACTGTGAAGGCTGCAACGGCTGAAACTCTCCTCGTTCAAGGTTCTGCACCTGATTTCCCATGGAATCTGTGGCGTTGAGGTCTGCGCCTTTGGCGGCGAGGGAGTCGAGGATGTCTTTGCGATGGAAAAGGGCGGCGTACATCGCTGCGGTCTGGCCAGCGTTGTTGCGTTGGTCTGGCGCGCAATTGGCGGCAACCAGTTGGTGGGCGATGCTCAGTTCACCCTTGAAGATGGCGCCCATCAGCGCGGTATTGCCTCTGAGGTCCTTGGCGCACGGGTCGGCACCGGCATTCAGGAGTTGCGTCACCGTTTCCTGATGGCCGTGATAAGCCGCGAGAATCAGCGCGGTGTAGCCCTTTTCATCCTGAACGTTTAGGTCAAATCTGGCGTTGATGAATTCGTTGAGCATGTCCTGTCGGCCGTCACGTGCGGCCTGGAAAAACAGCGCACGCAATTGCGCCTGAGTGTCGGTGGTTGTTGCTTCGGTTGTTGCTTCGGTCGTGGCGGCACTGGCAGTGCCGGCGGTGAGGCACAGCAGCAACGCAAACAGAGTTCTGCGCATGGTGGAATCCTCTGGAAGGCCCGGCTCGCTTCAGCCAGACAGCTGAAGCGAGCGAGAGGTTGATCAGTCCTTCAGTGCGGCAGCCAGTTGCTTGACCTTGTCGAGGTCGCCTTTGGCAACTTTGGTCACGCCAGTACCGTATTCCGGATCAGCCTTGTAGAGGAACGAAAGCATGATGTTTTTGCTTTCGGTGTCGGTGGTGGCCAGCGATTCACCAAAGCTTTGAATCAAGTCCTGCTGGTCTTTTTTGCTGTACGAACGATACAGGTCGCCCGCTTGCTTGAAGTTCTGCTCGCGCTGAATCTTCGCTTGTTGAGTGCTGCCAGACAGCGGCAGTTGGCTGTAGCGAGCGGCTTCAACAGCAGGGCGCGGGTTGAGGCGGCTTGGCTCATAGTTGACGCCGGTTGTGGTGTTGCCGCTGTTCAGCGAACCGTCCTGATTGCCATTGTTGACCTTAACCTTTGGCGCGTTGATCGGCAGGCTGAAGACGTTGGTGCCGACGCGGTAGAGCTGAGTATCTGCATAGGAGAACACCCGGCCTTGCAGCAGGCGGTCTTCCGAAGGTTCGATGCCCGGTACGACGTTGGCCGGAGCCATCGCGACCTGCTCGGTTTCCTGGAAGAAGTTATCCACATTCTTGTTCAGGACCATCTGACCAATCTTGCGCTCGGGAACGTCCGGCCAGATTTTGGTCGCATCCAGTGGGTCAAAATCAAACTTGGCCAGGTCTTCAGGTTTGATCACCTGAACGTAGAGGTCCCATTTCGGGAAATCACCTTTCTTGATAGCGCCTACCAAGTCATTGGTCAGGTGGCTGTAATCCTTGGACTGGACTTCAGCAACCTGCTTTGGATCAAGGTTCTTCAGGCCTTGCAGGCTTTTCCAGTGAAACTTCACGTAGTTCACTTCGCCTTTGGCATTCACCAGTTTGTAAGCGTGAACGCCGTTGCCATCCATGGTGCGATAGCTGGCTGGTGTGCCTTCGTTGGAGTACAGCAGGGTCAGGGTGCGAGTGGCTTCCGGCACGTGGGAGAAGAAATCGAAGCGGCGCGAGTCGTCATCCAGGTTGGTGCGTGGGTCAGGCTTGAACGCGTGCACCATGTCCGGGAACTTGATGGCATCACGAATGAAGAACGTCGGGAAGTTGTTGCCGACCAGATCCCAGTTGCCGTCTGCGGTGTAGAACTTGGTCGCGAAACCACGCGGGTCGCGCAGGGTTTCCGGCGAGTGGTTGCCGTGTACTACCGAGGAGAAACGCACAAATACCGGCGTGTGTTCACCTTTGCTGAAGACCTTGGCTTTGCTCAGGTCAGAAGCACCTTCCGAGGCAACGAACTCCCCGTGTACGCCGGTACCGCGCGCGTGTACGACGCGCTCAGGGATGCGTTCGCGATCAAAGCGCTGAAGTTTTTGCAGCAGTTGCACGTCCTGTAGCAGGACCGGGCCGGTTGCACCGGCGGTTTGGGAATTCTGATTGTCGCCAACAGGGGCGCCATTATCACGAGTCAGGTTGTCAGCGTAGGCTGCGGAACTGGCCATCAGGCTTGCTCCAATCAGGCTCACTGCGACATGGAAGCGAGGTAGGGGCATCACAGGTCTCTCTCTGTTTTTGGTTGTTCTGAGAGACTAAGCGTAAAGACGAGTCTTGCCATTCATGAATTGTTTAAAGCTATGTCCTTGATAAATTTAGACATTTGAACTTAATCCGGATTTGATGATCGCCTCGGAATTTCAACGGGTTACGGCTTCCGAAAGGCGTCCGTCCGTGGCATGAGGACAGCGGCATAAGAAGAAAGGTACGACGTGCGAATCCGTTCCACTTCGCCGCTCTCGATCATTGCCCGGATTGCTTTATTTATACCCGGAAGCAGGCTCACAAGTTCCGGCTGTAATTTGATGCTGATCGCAGAATCACTGAGGCTCGCGCCACGCTCGAAAAGATCTGGATCCATGCGATGTTCTGCGACGAGGTAATCGAATAGATCATCGACCATTGCGATGGCGTCAACGCGCTTTGCGAGTAGCAGTTGAAGCAGTGCCGGGTCTTCCGAGGTTTCCAGTTCTACCAGGCGTTTGTCCGCAAAGGACGGGTCCATGGTCAGATAGGTATAGCCCCGCACGGTACCCACGGTCAGGCCGCGCAACTTATCTAAAGGGATTTTGCCGGCGGGGCTTCCTTTGAGGACGTAGAGGTGTTCCTTGACGCGCAGGTAGGGTTCGGAAAACACAAAATGTTGAAGTTCTTCCGGGCTGTTCCACTGCACTGAGTCGGCGTAGTTCATATCAAGCTCGGCCTTGCCCAGCATGGCTTGTAGCCGGTTGACCGGGTAAGAAACGAACTGCGCCTCGATATTGGCTTGCTGCAGAACGCGACGGACGATGTCGGTGGATATGCCGCGCAGGTTGCCTTGCTCATCTTCATAGCTGAACGGCCGCCATTGGGTGCCTCCAGCCTGGTAAACCTCTGCGTGTGCTGCACCGGTCAGGGCTAATGCGGTCAGCATTAATCCATGACATAGGTTGCGTAAAAACATGCTCGACTCTGCCTCCGTGCAAAATGGCCTGATCCCAAGTTAGCAGCCAAACATGGCGACCACGTGAAGATTTTCCCGGCACGCAAAAAAGCCCGCGCTGATCAGGGTCAGGCGGGCTCTTTTTGCGCATGCGGCTATTGAGGGATCTGCTTGCCCAGCTCCGGTAAGACAAAGTTTTTCACGATGTACAGCGAGCCTTCTTCACTGAGGTGCCCGGAGTCGATCTGCAGCAGCGAATCGTCCTGCAGCCGTACCAGACAAGCATTGGCCACACAGAGGTTGTCGATCAGCGACACAAAGTCGACCGCCTCAGGATCAATCTGACTGCGAGTTGCCCGGTCGGCGGCCATGACGCTCTGGTCCAGCGCCGGGTCGCTGATGTGCGATTCGTTCAGCCCCCAATGCCGGTTGGCGATGACGCTTGGCAGGGAAGGGCTCCATTGCGGCAACGGGCCCAGCAGGACGATGTGTTTGACCCCGTAGTGCTTGAGGCGAGTGGCGATGTCGTTCCACTGGGTTTTGTCGTGCTGATCCTTCTGGGCGATTACCACGACATCCGGACGCAGCTCACGAATACTTTGCAGCGCGGTCCGGTTGGAATAGTTGCAGGTCAGGCGTGGCGCGGTGGCGCGTCCGTTGTCCTGGGTCAGGCTGGGTCTACAACCGGCCGAAGCGACCTGATAGAACGGCGTGTCGTGCGCGAGCAAGGTTCTTAAACCGAGTGATAACGCCTGGGCATGAGAGTCGCCCCACAGGAAGACGCCACCATGCCCGCGCTTTTCCGTGCAGGACGGGTCAATGGCGGACAGGCCGCGTTCGGTGAATGCAGAAAAGGCATCGCATTTGAGCCAGTAGGTTTCATACAGGTTTTTCTGCCGGTTGGCGTAATCCTGAACAAAGCGCGCCTTGTCGGAAATGCTCACCGAGCGCAGTGCAGAAACCGCACCTTCCGTGGCATTCACCGCCCCCGCGGCGACAAACACCGAGCCGATCAATGCGCTGACGGTGGCAAACCTCCAGCGTCGTTTTGCGGTGAATGCTGCGGGGGATTTTTCAATCAGATGGTAAGACGCCATAGCCAGGCCAAACGCGCACAGCATGCCGAGCACCAGGCTGGATGTGTCGCCCAGATAGCCCGAGTAACTCATGAACACGACCACGGGCCAGTGCCAGAGGTACAGTGAGTAAGACAGTTTGCCGGTCCATTGTGAGAATCGGTTGCCGGTCAGGAACGAGTCTTGTCGCGCCGCAATGATCACGGCCAGGGTACCCAGCACCGGCAGCAACGCCAGATAACCTGGCCATATGTCCTTCTCGGAGAGGACAAAGAAGCTCGCCATCATCAGCCCCAGCCCGACACGTTCCAGCGCGCGTTTATGCGACGTCTGGAGCTTGATGGGAAACGCACAGGCGGCTGCGCCGACCAGCAGCTCCCAGGCGCGTGTCGGCAGCAGATAGAACGACGGCTCCGGCCATTTGAATGACGCGAATACGCAAAAGCCGAACCCGCTCAGACAGGCGATCAGGATGAGCCAGCGCAAACGGTGCAAGGCAATCACTCGGCTCAACGCCAGCAATACCAGCGGATAGATCATGTAGAACTGCCACTCCACTGACAGCGACCACGTGTGCAGTAGCCATTTCTCGTGGGCGCCCGGGGTGAAGTACCCGGCTTCGAACCAGTAAATGATGTTCGATACAAAACCCAGGCTGGCAGCGATGTGTTTGCCCAGTTCGCTGTAGTCCTGCGGCAACAGGTAGAACCAGCCTGCCAACAAGAGCACAAAGCACAGCACCGCAAGGGCCGGGACTATCCGTCGGGCGCGGGATGCGTAGAACGTCAGCAGACTGAAATTTCCCGCATGCAGGCTGCGCAGGATGATGCCCGTGATCAGGTAGCCAGAGATCACGAAGAAGATATCCACGCCCGCAAACCCGCCGGGTAACCAATCGGGATTGAAGTGGTAAAGCAGCACGGCGATCACCGCGATGGCACGCAGTCCATTGATGTCTTTTCTGAAGTCCATTGCGTTACGTCATCCGGATGGGAGGCGGGGGCAGGGCATGAGGTCAGCGCCTTTGGGGCGCTACTGTCTCGGAGTTCAGGCTGATGATTTTCGGAAAGCGGGTGAGGGTAACGGGAACAGAGCACTGGTCGTCCTGACAACGCCAGAAGGCCTCGCCGGATATTTGCCCTTTGGCCGGGTCCGCCGTATCGACGAACATGACCGGTCCTTTCTGTTGGCGCTGGGTGGTGATCTGCTCCAGGCGCGGCTCGCCGACAGCCCAGGCGGCAATGACATGCTCATCACCCTTGTCGAAGTGCAACTGATAGGCATCGGCAGATTGAGTGCTGGCCTGCGCGTCCCAGGTGAAATGCCTGATCACGTCGGCAATGGCGTGGACCATTCCGTAGGCGGGCTTGGGTGACAGGTCCTGATTGAGCAGACCAAAGTTATGCTCTTGATCGGTTCTGTCTGGCCCGTCATTGATCAGGTCGTACCACCAAAGGCCTTTGATGTTCGGGACGGTGCGGGTGAAAAACAGAATCTGCGCCAGGTACGCCGCCTGGGTTTGTTGGGTATTCCCGCACGGACCTTTGTGGCTGGGCCAGGCCATTTCCGTGATGTAGATCGGTACGACGCGTCCTGCCCTGGTGCGAATGTGTTGCTCATAATCGCGCAGCCACTGTACCCAGCTTTCCGGGTTGTTACGCCCGTCGGCGGCGCAATGGGCGTAAGGATGAATCGATAGCCCATCAACGAGATCAAGCATGCCTGCGTCGATCAGTCGATCGGCAAAGCCGCTGTCCATGCCTTCGGGAGTCACCGAACCCGCAAGGATTTTGGCCGGCGTGCCGTTTACCTTGACGGTGTTCTTGCGGATCACCGGTACGGCCTCACGGACCAGCGCGGCGTAATCCGCGCTAAGTTGCGGGTCCTTGGGGGCCTCAAGATCCCACTCGTTCCAGATCTCGTAGAAATCGACCTTGTTGCCCAACTGACCGGTGACGTAATTCACATAGTTCAAGTAACCCGCCTTGACCGTCGGCGTGCGCGGTTTGGCGTTGTCGTGAAAGGCTGTGCTGTAATCCAGAATCGTCAGCCTGTTCAGGTTCAGGCGGGTTGCGGTGCTGAGGTAATCACGCCATGGCGCGATGATGCGCCAATGATTGGGCGTCGGCTCTGCGGTCGACCAGAAAACATCGTCTTTGACGGCGCTGAATCCGGCCTTGGCAGCCAGCTCCAATGCGGGCTTCGACGAGGCGTCGAAGTTCATCAGGTGTGTGCTGATGCCCAGAATAAAAACCTCTTCGGCCTGCAGCGCAGTACAGGTCAGCCAGGTCATGCAGGCAAGCGCGGCGGCAAATCCTTTGCCCGTCATCGTCAGTACACCGTCGGCGAGGGCGACCAGTGAAACTCCTGGAGCCTTGGGGTTTTGCGGCTATCCATAAGCTTGTCAGACAGTGCATGACCTATCGCCAGGCCAAGGAACAGATTGGCGACGGTTACTTCAAACATGTCGGTGGTCCAACTGATCATGCAGCAGCAGAAAGTGATCGCCAGCAATGCTCTACCGACATGGCTGTCGTCATCGGTCAGTTTGAAAAACAAGGGAATCTGCATCAGGTACAGCAGCACGCCACCCAGCCCGAGCATCGCCCACAGGTACATGGCGCTGCTGTCCGAACCGACCAGCATTTCACCACCGGGGACCGGGAACATCGAGGCCGCACCACCGAACATGCCGAAGCCTGCACCGGTGAGGCTCCAGCCTTCGTTGCTGACGGCGTGAGCGACATTGGGCCAGGTGTTGATCAATCGGTCATACAGGGTGCCCAGCGCCGAGTTGCTACTGCTGACGGTGTGCATGTCGAAGTCATAAAGCATGCCCAGCACCGGCAGCAGCATCCCCGCCAATACTGTGATGAGGCACACAATCCGCGTCGTCCAGCGCATGCGGCTGATCAGCAATAACACCAGGGTGAACGCGAAGGCTGCGGCGGGGGCTTTGCTGGTGGTCAGGACGATGGCGTACAGAGCCACCGGGCTCAACAGCAACCAGAGAAGCCGTGAGCGCAGCAGTATGAGCAGGTACAGCGTGTAGATGGCGATCAGGATCGACAGGATGTTGGACACCCGGGCGAAGCCGGCGATGCGGTCTTCAGTGTCCGTGGTCCATGAGGTGTTGGCGCTCAGTTCAGCATCGCCGATGCTGTAGCTGTAGCCTTTCCACGGTACCGAGGTGAATTTATCCAGCGCGATGCCCACCAGTGATGCCGCCAGGCACAGGCCAATCACCCATAAAAATAATCGGCGCCGATGGATCAGATGTTCGCTGCAGACCATCCCGAACAGCAGCGGGCTGATACCAAACAAGGCAAAGGCCACGTTGTTCAAGCTTGCCCCATGCAACATCGCCAGCACGCTGGAAACCACCAACAGCAACAAGCTCAGCCAGACCATCCGGCCTGCCTTGTAATCACGCAGCTCCAGGGCAAACATCACCAGGCAGGCAATCTTCGGCACATACAAAAGAGGCCCGATACCCGCCTTGTCGAAGTAAAAGCGCAGCGCACCGGAAAAGGTCTCGATCAGGATCAGGCTGATGGCAATCCATACCACCACCGTTGATTTGTTGAAGGACAGAATCGACGAGCGAGCGTCGCTGCCTTTCGCAGAGTTCAACATCATGTTTTCTGCCTCGGGAATGCTGATTGGGAGTTGGATCGTGCTTGAGATTCTGTGAACACGGCCCTGTGGGTGGCTTGCAATCCCGTAGGACCGGCTTTAGCCGGGAGAGCGGTATTTCTGGCGAAGAGGTTTAGGTAAACGTTCCGACGCCCTCCCGGCTAAAGCCGGTCCTACGGGACAGCGCGTCTCGCAATGGGCATGCGATATTTAAGGCCGTGATGAGTTGAGGTCTGAGGGAAAACAGCATCCACGCTACCGCTCATCAACCATGGGGAATGGCCAACGCGACAGGAAAACAGGGAGGGAAAATCAGAAAGGACAGGGGCTATATCAGCCTGAGTTCGGAGAACTGTCAATCAATTCGTCAATATTTGAACATCTTCCCAAGGTCAGGAATTTTTCTGATTCGTAACTTATTGAATTGGATAGGCATTAAAAATTGACGTATGCAGCGGGACGATTCCGAGGTGCATGCAAATACTGCAATACACCTCGGAATCAGTTCGGGTTACGCCGGATATTTACGCTTGTCAGGCGCGGGCGGGAAGTACTGGTACAGCCAGGTTTCGCTGAGTGTGCGGTCCTGAGTCTTGATATACATACGCATCTCTACCGGTTCGACCGAGTCGCTGTCTGGCAGCCAGTCGAAAATGATCCGATAGCCTTTGATGTCAGGCAGCACGAGGATATTGAATTCCTGCAGCTTGCCATGGGACACCGTCACGATAGGCTCGATGGCTGTGCCTTCCGGCAGGCTTTCCAGACCGCCGCCGTTGAAGTCCACTGCAAAACGTCGCGCCCAGAACTTCGGGTAATGCTCGCCGGGTGCCCAGCCCTCGGTGAAACCGCCCATGCCGGAACGCGTGGCATGCACTTGCGCCAGTGGCGTGCGCACAGGTGGCAGCGGTGCCCAATACAGCTTGTAGCCGTAATTGACCGATTGCCCGGCTTTGATTTTGTCCTTCGGCGTCCAGAACACTACGATGTTGTCCATGGTCTCGCCGGTGGTGACGATTTCCACCAGATTGACCGCGCCTTCGCCCCACTGTGTCGTCGGCTCTACCCACAGGCTTGGACGGCGGTGATACCAGTCAACGGTGTCCTGATAGCTGGCGAATTCATGGTCGGTCTGCACCAGACCGAAACCTTTGGGGTCTTTGTCGGCGAAGGCGTTGAATTGCAGGCTTGGCGGATTGTTCAGCGGGCGGCAGATCCACTCGCCATTACCACGCCACATGGCCAGACGATCCGAGTCATGGATTTGCGGGTGAATGGTGTCGCACATCCGGCGCTCGTGGGTGCCGCAGCTGAACATACTGGTCATCGGTGAGATGCCCATTTGATCGATGTCGGTGCGTGCGTTGATGTTCGCATCGATGTCCATGACCACCTGGCCGGACTGGCAGTCGATGTCGAAACGGTACGCGCCGGTGCAGCTTGGCGAATCCAGCAGTGCGTAGACCACAAAGCGCGTGGCATTCTTGTCCGGTGTTTCGAACCAGAACTTGGTGAAATCAGGGAATTCTTCCTGACGCTTGGCGTAGGTATCGATAGCCAGGCCGCGTGCCGACAAGCCGTATTGCTTGTTGCTGTCCACTGCACGGAAATAGCTGGCACCGAGGAACGAAACGACATCGTTGATGGCGATTTCGGGTGCCTTGAACAGCTTGAAGCCGGCAAAGCCCAAGTCACCTTTGACCAGCGATTTGTCGATGCCGCTGGACTCGTAGTTGAACAGTTCGTGGCGGAAGTGCACTTCCCGGGACTCTTTGGTCTTCGGGTCGACGCTGTACATGCGCACTGGCGTTTTGAAGCCCATGCCGACGTGGAAGAAATGCACGTCCAGTTGGCCATTAAGCTCGTTCCACAAGGAGTGGCCAGCGTCGTATTTGATTGCGTTGAACTGTTGCGGTGTCATGTTTGCCAGTACAGGTGGCAGTACTTGCTTGTTGCTGACGTAACCCCGACCAGCCAATTGCTTGGCATGGGCTTTCAGTGCATCGAAGTCAAAGTGTTCGATTTCGCCGTCGGCCGTGGCGGCCATTGCGCGTGCAGCAAAAAGCCCTGAGGCCGGAACGCTGCTATAAGCCGCCAGCGCCATGGATGCTTTCAGGAGAGTCCTGCGATTCATAAGGTGAAGCCCCTAACGAGTACTGTGCATCCTGCACAAGAAAATTGCGCGCTACGACTCCTTGCTGAACGCCAAAGTACCGACTACAGATAACAAACACAGCATCTGGTTCGAAAAAAACATAAATAATTACGATTTAGATGTGCCGGAATTGTTTCTGGATCGCGCATTACCTTGTGGGAGCGGTGCTTGCCCGCGATAAGGACGCAGCAGGGTTTAGGTAATATCCGAACCCTGCTGCGTCCTTATCGCGGGCAAGCACCGCTCCCACAAAAGCGCAATTAATCAAGACTGCGTTGGCAACCCGATCACGCTCATCGCCGCCTGGCGCAGGGCTTCGGAGCGGGTAGGGTGGGCGTGGCTGATCAGCCCGATGTCTTCCGACGATGCCGCGAACTCCATGGCGACACAGAACTCGGCGATCATTTCGCTGACGCTCGGGCCTACCAGATGCACGCCGAGAATTTCGTCGGTGCGCTCGTCGGCCAGAACCTTCGCGAAGCCATCCGTTTCGTGATTGACCTTGGAGCGGCTGTTGGCGCTGAACGGGAACTTGCCGATCTTGTAGGCGCGGCCATCCGCCTTGAGTTGCTCTTCGGTCTTGCCGACGCTGGCCAGTTCCGGACGGGTGTAGATCACGTTGGGAATCAGGTTGTAATTCACCTCCCCAGCCTTGCCGACAATTCGCTCCAGACACACCGTCGCTTCGTCTTCGGCCTTGTGCGCGAGCATTGGACCTGAAGTGACGTCGCCGATCACCCAGACATGCTCGGCAGCGGTCCGATGGCCTTTGTTTTCGAGCATGCCGCGCTTGTCGACCTCAAGGCCGACCGTTTCCAGCCCCAGGCCGTTGGTGAAAGGCCGCCGGCCAATAGAGACCAACACGTAATCGGCTTCGATCAACTCGGCATCGCCACCGGCAGCGGGCTCAACGCTGAGATTCACGCCATGATCCGTCGAGGTTGCGGTCGTGACCTTCGAGCTGAGCTTGAAGGTGATTCCCTGACGCGACAGTGAACGTTGCAAGGTCTTGCCAGCTTCCAGATCCGTGCCATGGGCGACGTGATCAAGGTATTCCACCACTGTGACTCTCGCGCCCAGGCGACGCCATACCGACCCCAGTTCCAGACCGATGACCCCTGCGCCAATTACCACCAGATGCTTGGGCACTTCGGCCAGGGACAGCGCGCCGGTGGAGTCCAGAATGCGTTTGTTGTCGATCTCCACACCGGGCAGCGGTGTCGGCTCTGAGCCTGTGGCGATGATGATGTCCCTGGCTTGCAGCTCGGTCTCGACACCCTGGGCATCGGTGACGATCACTTTGCCCGGACCTGCAATGCGCCCCCAGCCTTTGATCCATTCTGCCTTGTACTTGCGAAACAGGAACTCGATACCCTTGGTCAGTGCTGCCACGCTGTCGCCTTTCTGTTTCATCATCTGCGCAAGGTTAAGCGTGGGCGTGACCTCGATACCGAGCTTGGCGAACTCCTCACCCGCGGCCGACTCGTACAGCTCCGACGCATGCAGCAGCGCCTTGGAAGGAATGCAGCCGACGTTCAGGCAAGTCCCGCCCAGTGTCTCGCGGCCCTCGATGCAGGCTACGCTCAGTCCCAACTGACCGGCGCGAATGGCTGCGTTATAGCCGCCGGGGCCGCCACCGATAATCACAACGTCATAACTGCTCATAGCCTTTGCTCCTGAGTCGAGATGGAGAGGTAAAGCCCAGAGGATAGCGGGCCATTAAATTATGGTTGTAATGTTTAGGGGGGGTAAGCGTCAAGCGGCAGCTTTTTGTAGGCGCAGCTCCCGGCCGTCGCGCAGCAATAAATGGATCTGTAGGAGCGCACGAGCACCGCGAGGCCGCGATAGCGTGTATCAGACAGGCCGCCATCGCTGCCTCGCGGTGCTCGTGAGCTCCTAAAGAAAAGCATTCAAAATCAGTTAGTTGCCTGACATGCCACGTCAGGTCCACCAGTACCGCACGAGGTGAAAGAAGATCGGCGCGGCAAAGCACACGGAGTCGAGGCGATCGAGCATGCCGCCGTGACCTTCGATCATGTGACCCCAGTCCTTCACGCCACGGTCGCGCTTGATCGCCGACATGACGATGCCACCGGCAAAACCTAACAAGTTGACCAGCAGCGCGATCAGAATCGACTGCCACGGATTGAATGGGGTGATCCAGAACAACGCGCCGCCAATCAGCGAGGCAAGTGCGATGCCGCCGACAAAACCTTCAACGGTCTTGGAGGGCGACAGATTGGGCGCAATCTTGCGTTTACCGAAGAGCTTGCCGCAGACGTACTGCAACACATCCGAGAGTTGCACCACGATCACCAGCCAGGCGATCAGCAACAGATTGCGGCCTTCGTATCCGGCGATATCCAGCGTCAACAGGGCGGGAACGTATGACACGCAGAACACCGCGATCATCAGTCCCCACTGGACCTTCGAGGCGCGTTCGAGGAAGTGTTTGCTGTCGCCCCCCAGTGACGCAAGGATCGGCAACAGCAAGAACACATAGACCGGAATAAAGATCGAAAACAGCCCGTACCAGTCCATCCAGATCAGGATGTATTGCAGTGGCAAGGCCACGTAGAACGCTGCTACCAAAGCCGGGTAATCGCTTTTGCGGGTCGGCGTCAGGGTCAGGAATTCCCGAAGGGCATAGAACGATACCGCGTAGAACAGCAGGATTACCGCGGTGTATCCCAGCGAAAAGGCGATGCCGATGACAATTACCATCACCCACCACGCATTGATCCGCGCGTTCAGGTTGTCGATGACCGAATTAGGTCCGCCAGCCTTGCGTTTGAGGATGTAGCCGATCAGCGAGGCCAGCAACAAAATTGCGCCAATCCCCATGAACAACATTTGCGTCTGCTTATCCATCAAAGCTGCTCCGGAGCCAGGGCCAGCAGCGCTTCACGGCTGCGCGACAGAAACTGTTCTTTGCTTTCTTCACTGCCCAACTGCAACGGCGCGCCGAAACTGGTGGTGCACAACAACGGCAATGGCAGTATTCGCCCTTTTGGCATGACACGATTCAGGTTGGCGATCCACACTGGCACCAGCTCGGCCTGTGGGTAACTTTTCGCCAGGTGATACAAGCCACTTTTGAACGGCAGCAGACCCTCTTCCGGGTTGCGGGTGCCCTCCGGAAAGATGATCAGCGAATCACCGCTTTCCAGCGCTTCCAGCATGGGCTGTAACGGGTTGCTGTCCGGCGTCTTGCGCTGACGATCCACCAGCACGCCATTGAACACACCGTTGATGATGTAGCGGCGCAGCGGACTGCTCTGCCAGTAATCCGCGCCCGCAACGGGGCGAGTCAACTTGCGCAGCGCTGGAGGCAGCGAGGCCCAGAGCAAGACGAAATCGCCGTGGCTGCTGTGGTTGGCGAAATAGATGCGTTGTGTCGGCTCTGGAGAACTGCCGAGCCACAGGCTGCGGGCACCAGTGATGCTGCGCGCGCCGGCTGTAATCAGCGTCGCGACCAAGGGTTCAAACATGGCGTTTCCTCAAGAGGTGACGGACAACCAAGGGAAAATCACGACCGCACTCAACAATACCAACAGCTGAACGGCCAAAAACAAAAGCTGCTGGCGCAGAAGCCGTAAAGCACCCTGACTGCGAACCGACCACGCCCGCCCGGCTTTATCCACAGGCTGGAGGCCGAGTGTGCTCAAGGCGTCATCCAGCGCTGCAGTGCGGTCTGTTGGCCACTGGGGATCGTTGGCCATGATGTGGAACAGATCAGCGTCAAATGCCACGCGCATGGCGTAGTACTTTTCCAGCAGACCCAGAATCGTGCCCGAAACTGCGAGGATCAACAGGAATGGGTGAACGTCGGTTATCAACAGCTGAATCAGGCCGAAGGCGAGACTGAGCAGCGTCAGCCCTGTGGACAAGTTATCCAGTGCCTTGCCCCGACGCAGCAGACTGGCGACGACGTGGAGTTGCATTTCATGGGACATCTCTGTTTGCCTTCAGGTGAGTCTGCGCCGGTTTGACGCCATCGCGAGCTAGCTCGCTCTTCTCAAAAAAACTACAACTATCTGATTTTGA
>NZ_JACONW010000061.1 GCF_014357575.1 Pseudomonas folii
CCTACAGATCCGTGTTATCAGGAACACTTTGGCAGCTCCTGCAAAGGTCAGAAGCACCGTCGATCTTTACTAAACGTCAATTACTGGATATTTTGTCTTAAATACTCATCCAGACACCCATTTACATGTCCGACTTTTCTGCAGAAACCCGCAACCTGCTCGAACAACTCCAACACGTCGCTCAAGGTCTGGGTGAGACCTTCGGGCCATTCTGTGAAGTGGTGGTGCACGACCTTCAATCTCCCGATCACGCCATTTACGCCATCCACAACAATCTGTCAGGTCGCTCTGTTGGTGACCCGGCTACCGAGCTGGGCCTGGCGCGAATCGCGGACCCGGCCTATCCGCAAGTCGTCGCCAATTACGCCAATCGATTCCCCGATGGCCGTCAGGCCAAAAGCACCTCAATCGGTATCCGCAACGTCGAAGGGCAATACGTCGCCGCGCTGTGCATGAACGTCGATCTGACCCTTTTTCAAGGCGTGCAAACGGCCATGGCGCAATTTACCCGCGTGGATTGCGCCGTGGATGAGTCATTGGAAGTGGACAGCGCGCACAGTATCCGCAAGCGGATCGACGAATTCGCGGGTCGTTCGGCAAGCACGCCCCGCTCACTCAAGGCCGATGAACGCCGGGTCTTGCTTCGAGAGCTGAAAGCATCAGGAGCGCTGGAAGTGCGCAAGTCCATGGACGCGGTGGCGCAACATCTCGGTGTCTCCCGCGCCGCCGCTTACAGCTACCTGAAGTAGGCCCACTGCCGCTTTCATATCTGCATTTCAACGAGAGAACGTCGTGCCCGAACCCATCCTCTGCAAGAACAGCACAACCATCAGCCCGCCCGCCGGACACTACTCGCACCTGTCCATTGCCAATGGCTTCGTGATGATCAGCGGCCAGTTACCGATCACTGCCGAAGGAGCTCATCTGGCGAATGCCTCGTTTGAAGATCAAACCCGGCAAGTGCTGCTCAATCTGGACAGTTGTCTTCAGGCTGCTGGCATCAGCAGGCAGCAATTGGTGCAGGTGCGGGTGTATGTCACGGATATTGAACAGTGGCCGCTATTCAACCGGCTCTACAGCCAATGGCTGGGGGATCATCGCCCCGCCAGAGCCGTAGCGGGCGTCGCACAATTGCATTACGGCTGCGCCGTGGAAGTTGAAGCCATGGCCGTTGCGGCCTGACATTTTCATTTCGAGAAGGTGATAACCCACGTGAACACATCAACGCTCCCCACCTATCAAGATGTTGAAGACGCCGCCTTACGCCTGGTTGGCCAGGCTAATCGCACACCGGTCCTGACGTCGCGCACGGTAGACAGCCTGTTCGACGCTCAAGTGTTTTTCAAATGCGAGAACCTGCAACGTGTCGGCGCCTTCAAGTTTCGCGGCGCCTTCAATGCTCTGGCGAAATTTGACGAGCAGCAGCGCAAGCATGGCGTGGTAGCGTTTTCCTCTGGAAATCATGCACAGGGCATCGCCCTCGCCGCCCGGCTGTTGGGCATTCCGGCTACCATCGTCATGCCGCACGACGCGCCACCGGCGAAGATTGCTGCGACCCGCGAATACGGCGCAAACGTGGTGATTTACAACCGCCAGACCGAAGATCGCGAAGCCATCGGCCGCGAGCATTCCGAGCGCCTGGGCATGACCCTGATTCCTCCTTACGACCACCCCGACGTGATAGCCGGACAGGGTACGGCCGCCAAAGAACTGTTCGAAGAAGTGGGCCCGCTGGATACCCTGCTGGTTTGCCTCGGTGGCGGCGGACTGTTGGCAGGCTCAGCACTGTCTACCCGCGCACTGTCACCAACCTGCAAGCTGTACGGCGTGGAACCTGAAGCAGGTAACGATGGGCAGCGTTCGTTTCGCTCGGGCGAAATCGTCCGTATCGCTGTTCCAGACACCATCGCAGATGGCGCGCAGACCCAGTACCTGGGCAACCACACCTTCCCCATCATTCGCCGTGACGTAGACGACATTCTCACCGTCTCTGACGCGCAACTCATCGACGCCATGCGCTTCTACGCCGAACGAATGAAGATGGTCGTCGAGCCTACTGGCTGTCTGAGCTTCGCCGCTGCACTGCAGATCAAGGACCAGCTCAAAGGTCAGAAAGTCGGGATCCTGATCAGCGGCGGCAACGTGGACTTGCAGCGGTATGCGGAGCTGTTGGCGAAGTAATCAGGCATCGATGCCGGACAACTGGCTGTCTTCCAGCGCATGAGGGGCACGCGACAAAATGCCACAGCAGGAATTCAACCAGTTGTATGACAACCGCCGAACGGTCATAGATGGAGAAAACCAATTGTTCTAAAATGTTGCAATACCGGCAAGCGGACGCGGAATCGAACCTCAACGGCATCAACAGTCGTCAACTTCGAAGCCCGGCGACTTGACCAGATTTATAAAAAGAAAAGCCCGTCATAGACGGGCTTTTTTCGTTTTCGGCATTTGTGGCCGAGCGCGCCCTGAGCGCAAACGACGATTTCGGGTCAGCCCACCGGGCGCCCTACTGCACACTTTTAAACTTGAGGCTAACCCCATGCTGCGACTCGTCATGATCTACCTGTTCCAATGGTTCAAACGTCTGGCATCCAATGCCGTATCACGTAACGGTAACGACACCTACACCGAAAACTTCTCGTCCCGTGAAGAAAATGAAGGCGGCCGCTGGACGTTCGTGACTCTCTTCATCGTGTTCACCCTGAGCCTCTACTCGCTGGCTGGCCTGGGCTACTACGCCAAGGTGCATGTCTGGGATGGCTTCACCGAAACCGAAAAAAACAACATCGCCCAGGCCATGGTCATCGCCAGCCAAAACATGAACTAAACCCGTGACCTAGCCGCGACCAACGAACGGCATGTTAGTGGCCATAACGGTCATGTTCAGCACGTTGGTCGACAGCGGCAGGCTCGCCATGTAACGCACCGCATCGGCGACTTCCTTGACGTCCATCATCGGCTCTACCGCAGTCTGCCCATTGGCCTGCCGAACCCCGGTAGTCATGCGTGCAGCAAGGTCAGTCAAAGCATTACCGATATCGATCTGACCGCAGGCAATGTTGTACTCACGCCCGTCCAGGGCAAACGTCTTGGTCAACCCGAGCACGGCATGTTTGCTCGCGGTGTAAGGCGAGCTGAACGGCCGTGGCGTATGGGCGGAAATCGAGCCGTTGTTGATGATCCGTCCACCCTGCGGCACCTGCCTGCGCATCAACCCAAACGCGGCGCGGGCGCAGAGGAACACGCCGGTCACGTTGGTGTTGATCACGTTCAGCCACTTCTCGACGTCCAGCTCATCCACCGGAACAGCCGGGGCGCCAACACCGGCATTGTTGAATAAAACATCCAGACGACCATAAGCGGCCTCAATCCTCGCAAACAGCGCATCCACACTCGCCGGATCGCGGACATCGGTGGACACCGCAATGGCCTTGCCACCCGCCTCGCCAATAACTGCCGCCAATTCGTCGAGCGGCTCCTGACGACGTCCCGCCAGCACCAGACTGTAGCCGTCATCCAGCAAACCCAAGGCAACGGCACGACCAATGCCGCTACCGGCGCCCGTGACAAGTGCGACTTTTGAAGCTTTGGTGCTGGTCATTCTGGTGCTCCTTCTGATTCGAAAAGTGCGGATAGCACAGAAGATTACCCGGCCTTGCTGACTCCGCGCCATCAAGTTGCAAACACAGGACCTGTAGGAGCTGCCGAAGGCTGCGATCGCGGTGTGTCAGAATGAATGCCTCGCAGCCTTCGGCAGCTCCTACAGATAATGCATTACATGCAGTAATTTGCATGTTGATTGTAGGAGCGCTTTAGCGGGGGTGGCATTCAATGCCGATTAACTCATCAAACCCTTGCACCACTGACGCTTTCCTGAGAAAAAGCCGCCTTTGTCGCCTTATTAGAGAAAGCACCATGAGCAACGAATTGCTGATCACAGACATCCGCACCGGTGATGGCAAGGAAGTCGTCAAAGGCGCGCTGATCACCACCCAGTACACCGGCAAACTGGATGACGGCACCGTGTTCGACTCCTCCCACGAGCGCGGCAAACCTTTCCAGTGCGTAATAGGCTCCGGGCGTGTCATTAAGGGATGGGATCAGGGCCTGATGGGCATGAAAGTCGGCGGCATCCGCACCCTGTTCGTGCCCGCGCATCTGGCCTACGGCGACCGGCAGATGGGCGCGCATATCAAGCCAGGGTCTGATTTGCATTTTGAGATTGAATTGCTGGAGGTTTTGACTCGGGATGATTAAGAGGCTCCTGGATCGCTTGCCGGCTTTCCGCTTCCTGCCTCCTCTTATCAGATCCGTTGAATTGAAATGCATTCCTGTAGGAACTGCCGAAGGCTGCGAAGCGTTCATTCTGATACACCTCCTTCGCAGCCTTGGCCAGCTCCTACAGGTCCAGTGTTTGCCACGGGACATCGGGTCAGACCTCCAACGCACATCATCAGGTCTGATTGCTTGTTCCCCCAGAAAAAGCGATGCTCCACCGCATAGAAATCGCGGTACTTATAAGAAGGAAACATCATGGCCCTCAACAAGCCGACCCAGGAACTCAAGCGTCACCTCAAGGGAACTGCCGAGAACCTTGAAAGCACTGCCAATGAAATACTCAAGCTCGCCGAACAAATGACTGACGTCGACGTCACGGCTATTCTGCAATTGGTCAACCGGCTGTATGGCGATGCCGATCAGCTCAAAGCCTATGCCGACGAAATCAAGGCCAAGCGAATCGTTCGCGCCAAAGCTCTTTAATCAAGCGTTGCAATGTTCTCGTCTGAATCTGTGATCAATGCAAGGACCTGCGATGCTTCCTTCCACCGCCACTGCCAGCGCTAATTTGAAGCATCTGCACATGCAGAAATGGCGTGGACGAGTGGGTATGGGGTTGGCGGCGAGTCTCTCGGTTCTGGCAGGCATGACCGATGCCATCGGCTTCATGGCCACGGGCGACTTCGTCTCCTTCATGAGCGGCAACACCACCCGGCTGGCGGTGGCGATCAGCGATGGTGACCTGAACACCACCTCTCGCCTGCTGTTGGCAATCATCACTTTTGTGATCGGTAATGCGCTGGGGGTGATCGTTGCCCGGGTAAGTGGTCGACGCGCCCTGCCCTTGTTACTGAGTATTGGTATGCTGCTGTGCGCTGCCGCAGCCTGGCCAATGGCTTCGCAGATTATTACCGTTGTGGCGGCGATTCTGGCCATGGGCATGCTCAATGCCGCCGTTGAACAGGTCAACGGCTTGCCGGTGGGGCTGACGTATGTCACCGGCGCACTTTCGCGATTCGGTCGTGGCCTCGGACGCTGGATGCTTGGGGAGCGCCGTGATGGCTGGCGCATACAGCTGGTCCCTTGGATTGGCATGTTCGTGGGGGCAATTATCGGCGCACTGCTGGAAAGCCAGCTGGGGCCCAATGCGCTATTGATCAGCGGCGCATTTGCGGCAGTGCTGGGTTTACTGACCCTGTTCATCCCGTATCGCTGGCAGCGTCGTTACATCCCACGCTAAGTCTTTAAACTGTCACCTTTGCGTCATATGGGCTGATTACTATCTGAGGACTTTTCCTACAGATGAGTGCCCGATATGTCTCCTGACCACGAAAACCTGGCGCGGCGTATTCATCGCGAGCTGCTTGATCATAATGATGAAGAGCTGGAGCTCGAGCTGGCAGAAGACGAGTACAGCCTCGACAAACTGTTTGAAAACGATATCAGCGACAGCGATGAAAAACAGGCTCGCCGACTGTATTTCAGCGAACTGTTCCGCCTCCAGGGCGAGCTCGTCAAACTGCAAAGCTGGGTGGTGAAAACCGGGCACAAGGTCGTGATCCTTTTCGAGGGTCGCGATGCAGCCGGTAAAGGCGGAGTGATCAAGCGCATCACCCAACGCCTAAACCCGCGGGTCTGTCGTGTCGCTGCACTGCCTGCGCCCAACGACCGTGAACGCACTCAATGGTATTTCCAGCGCTACGTTTCGCACCTGCCCGCGGCCGATGAGATCGTCCTGTTCGACCGCAGTTGGTATAACCGCGCGGGCGTGGAAAAGGTCATGGGGTTTTGCGACGACGATCAGTACGAAGAGTTTTTCCGTACCGTGCCCGAGTTCGAGCGCATGCTCGCCCGCTCTGGCATTCAGTTAATCAAGTACTGGTTTTCGATCTCCGATCAGGAACAGCACTTGCGCTTTCTCAGCCGCATCCATGATCCGCTCAAGCAATGGAAGCTCAGCCCGATGGATCTGGAATCCCGTCGTCGCTGGGAGGATTACACCAAGGCCAAGGAAATCATGCTGGAGCGAACTCACATCGCCGAAGCGCCATGGTGGGTGGTGCAGGCGGATGACAAGAAAACCGCGCGCCTGAACTGCATCCACCATTTGCTGGGCCAGATGCCCTACGAAGAAGTCGAGCAACCGGCGATTGAACTGCCGGAGCGTCAGCGCCGCGAGGATTACAGCCGCGTGCCGACGCCCAGTGAGCTGATCATCCCGCAAATTTATTGAGCACTGCCCGACGAGCGCCTGGACCAGAGTCCAGGCACTCTGGGGCTCAGGCGTTCAGCTCGGCGACACTCAGCTTGCGCAACAGGTCGCGCTTTTTGCTGCGATGTCCCTGCATACGCACCAATAAATCGTCCAGCGTACCCATGGCTTCCAGAATGTGCGGGCCTTTGTTGAGCATCACACATTCAGCTCGCACGCCCATCGCCGCATCGGTAATTTCGGCGCGGGTTGCAGCGCCAGTCTTGGCGAGGGTGTCCAGCACCTGAGTTGCCCAGATCACGGGGACATGGGCCGCCTCGCAAATACAAAGGATTTCCTCCTGCAACTCCGCGGTTCTTTCAAAACCGTTTTCTACCGCCAGATCCCCCCGGGCAATCATCACACCCAGCCGCGGATTCTGCATGCCTGCCAGCAATAAGGCAGCCAGGCTTTCGAATCCGCGCCGCGTCTCGATTTTCAAGACAACGCCCAGATGCTCGGCGTCAAGGCGCGTCAAATGCGCCAGAAGTGATTTGACGTCCTCAGGAGTGTTAACGAACGACAACTCCACCACATCCGCATGCTGGGCGGCGAACGCAAGTGCCTCGAGGTCCTCGGGCGACAGAGCGTCGAGTTGCAGCTCGCTGTCGGGCAGATTGATGCCCTTGTCGCTTTTCAGTTTGGCTCCGCCCGGCGCATGGGTAATACGGACGGTAACGACGTCGGCCTGGACTGACTGGATACGCCCACCGATTTTTCCGTCGTCAAACCAGACCGGTTCGTTGGCGCGCAGGTCCTTGAAAACCTCAGGCAACGTGCACCCGATACGCGCCGGGGTCAGGACCTTGCCGGTGGTATCCATCACTGCTGGATGGCCATGACTGGCATCGGCACTCAGCAGTAAAACATCCCCTTCGTTGAGGACAATGCTTTGCTCCCGAGGCGGCACGCCGGTGATACGTTCTGACTTCGGGCGACCCCGATGTTTTTTCAATTGCAGCTCTATACCGGGAATCATGTAGGTGGTCTTGCGCAATTCTGCCCGACAGCCTTGCCCGGTGACTTCAACGATCGACAATGAACGACTTGAATCCCTCGCGTCCCTGAACGCAAGCTCATCACTGACCTGCAACTGCTTTAACCATTTTCCCGGCATCTGCAAACAATAGTCATCGTCCGAAAAGACCTCCGGCTCTTCGGCAAGCCAGACTTGAGCGGCGGTCACGATGCGTCCAAACTCATCACGTTGCGGGCGGAGTTTTAACACTGCGGGCCCGGGCTGTATCTGTCCCGTGCGCAACTTCGGCCCTGCAAGGTCCATCATCACCTGGCAGGTTCTGCCGACCTTGGCAGCGGCGCTGCGACCATGCTCAATCATTTTTAGCCAGGTAGCCGGGTCATCGTGAGCGCAGTTGATGCGTTGACAATCCATGCCTGCCTGCACCAGCTCACGCACCATGGAAGGATTGGTCGCGGCCTCCTGAGGCATGGTCACCATGATGCGTACGCCACGCTCTGGCGCTGGCCCGCCGAACAACTGGTCTGCATGCAGGTTCAGGAGCTTTTCCCCTGTCCGGTCCACCAGGCTTCCGGAATTCTCTTCAAGCTCGGCGCCGGGAAGCAAGCGCTTCAGGACATCAATCACCCTGTCGACCGATGCGAGCGTATTGGCTTCACAGCGTCCCAGGGAAGAAAGGCCCAGCCCGGACAACTGCTGTTGCAGAGGGCGAATATCATGGCGGCGCAACGCGAGATAACCCAGCAAGTTGCGGGCACTGTCCAGATAATCAGGATGCACTTGCATGCTTTCGATGGGCGTCCGGGCAGCGGCCTCCATTTTGACTCGCAAAAAAGACAGACGCTTGAGCGCGGCTCGTATTTGCTGCTCATCCAACACGTTGAAGTCGGTTTCTATAATTGTCATGGCGGGCACTCGCTTCGAATGGAGACCATTGCGGTCCGTCAGACAAGCACCTGGACCAGCGCAATGTGCGGACTTAAAGGCTAAGGCTCGATTGTGACGATCTGCTTACTGTGGACGGCGAGCAGATGGACGGCCTGCGCAGCAGGGAAAATAGATTGGACGCTAACGATTTTCGTGCTTAACCTTGCCCGCCTGTTTGCGCGCAACGGGTCGGGCCTGAATGTTTGCTGTTCTCAATATATTGCTACCGATTTTCGCCCTGATCCTGCTGGGGTTCATCTGCCGCCGCACGAACCGCCTTGGCCCGAATGCCGCTTCGGAAATCAACCGGATGGTGGTATGGCTGTGTTTACCGGCGCTGCTCTTCAGTGTTACGGCGACATCGACCTGGGAGCAGATCTGGCATCCGGGGTTCGTCATCGGCTTTACGTTGAGCACCTTGTCGGTGTTCGTCATCACCCTCCTGCTACGCTGGAAGAAAGGCACCCATCTGGCCGATGCGAGCATCGACGCACTCGGTGGCTCCTATGCCAATGCGGGTTATATCGGTATCCCGCTGTGCGTGATGGTGCTCGGCCAGGAAGGACTGCAACCGGCGCTGGTCGGGGCGCTTCTGGTGGTTTGCGTGTTATTTGGCCTGGCGCTGGTCTGTGTGGAAGTCGGACTGCAAACCGAGCGCAAGCCGCACCGCATTGCCTTGAAAGTGTTTCTGGCGCTGGTGAAAAACCCTCTTGTGGTGTCTCCGATCCTCGGCGCGTTATGGGCCAGCAGCGGCGCGCCCTTACCCGGGGCACTGGAAAAACTGCTCAGCCTCCTGGGTGCGGCGACCAGCCCCTGCGCACTGGTCGCGCTTGGTTTGTTCCTCGCCGAAAAACAGCAAGGCACACGTGAAGGAACGTCGCTGCTGGTCCTGATCAAGCTGATCGGCCACCCGCTGCTGACCTGGGTGCTGGTGTTCCATGTATTCGATGTGCCGCTGCTATGGGCCAATGCCGCCCTGCTGCTCAGCGCACTGCCCACCGGCACAGGCCCGTTCATGCTGGCTGAGTACTACAAGCGCGAAGCGTCACTGGTATCGAGCACGATTCTGGTGTCGACCCTGGGTTCGCTCGTGACGCTGTCGATCTGCCTGTACGTGATCAGTCATCCGGGGTGACGTCGCTGCCCGTCCGGCGTCGATAACGTTTAACATGTCGCGCCCTTTCGCCACTGATTGCCGTCATGACCCCAGAAGCACTCGCCATCCTCAACCAGCATCTGCTGGATGCCCTGCAAACCGCGCCCGATGAAACCCGCCGTCTGTTTCATGGCCGAGGCCGCGTCTGGCCAGGACTTGAGCAGGTGACGGTCGACTGGATGCAAGGCGTGGTGCTGGTCTCGCTGTTCCGTGAGCCCGCAAAGACCGAGCTTGAAGCGCTGACCCGTCTGCTGCTGGAACTGACCCGCACACCGCAATGGCTGAACAGCCAGGCACATACCTTATTGCTGCAACACCGCTACTTGCCGGAAAGCACAACCGAGTGGCTGCTGGGTGAGCGGGTGGAAGAATGGCAGATCACTGAAAGCGGCCTGCACTTCAAAGTAGATCTGGGCAGGAAGCAGAACTGCGGCCTGTTTCTGGACATGCGTTACGGGCGCG
The DNA here is from genome assembly GCF_014357575.1 of Pseudomonas folii. GTDB lineage: Bacteria > Pseudomonadota > Gammaproteobacteria > Pseudomonadales > Pseudomonadaceae > Aquipseudomonas > Aquipseudomonas folii. The sequence continues at coordinate 10,057 of NZ_JACONW010000061.1, forward strand.
ACTGGGTGCGTGCCAACGCGCAGGGCAAACGGATACTGAACCTGTTTGCCTACACCTGTGGCTTTTCCGTCGCGGCCATCGCAGGCGGTGCCGAACAAGTGATCAATCTCGACATGTCCCGGGCCGCACTCACCCGCGGTCGTGAGAACCACCGCCTCAATCAACACGACTTGCGCAAAGTCAGCTTTCTGGATCACGAGTTGTTCAAGTCCTGGGGCAAGGTCAAAAAATCCGGGCCTTATGACCTCGTTATTATTGACCCGCCCTCCTTCCAGCGCGGTAGCTTCCTGCTCGACAAGGATTACCAGAAAGTGCTGCGACGCATGCCCGAGCTGCTGGTGCCGGGCGGCCAGGTGCTGGCTTGCATGAATGAACCGAGCCTGGGCTCCAGCTTCCTGATCGACCACACCGCCATTGAAGCGCCAAACCTGCGCTTCGAACAACGTCTGGCCAATCCACCGGAGTTCCGTGACGCCGAGGTCGAAGGTGGATTAAAGGCACTGCTCTTTACGGACGTGTCTGAAACTGCAGAGATATAATATAACTTTTTATTAATTAGTTAGCTTTACAACGTTAAGCTCAGCAAAAAGGATCCAGTCGATGTTTAATGGCGTCAAATAACCACCTGTTTACGCCCTTAAAGTTTCAGTGTTAAACGCCGATGGACTTGAATAACCAGACCTGTGTAAACAACAAAACTTTTCTACACAGGTGATGGTTTTTTCACACATTGGCGCCTACAGTGATATCAAGTCGCCAGCAGCTAGATCAGTTGAATCTCAGCTATCGCAGCGTGGCGATTCGAGGTATCTCGGTATGAAAACAAGAAATATAAAACTGACCACCAGAGCCCTGTTCAGCTTCGGCATCATTTGTCTTCTCTTGATCGGCCTTGGCGCCGCCTCGCTGTTCAAGATGGATGACATTCACGACTCCGCCTCCGACCTGCAGAAAAACTGGCTGCCCAGCGTCAGACAGGCCGGTCGGATCGAGACTGCGATGCTTCTGTATCGTCTGGACGCCAGACGATTTGTCATGGACGACGCACGCCTGGGCGAAGCGTCGATCAAGAAAATCAATCAACTTAAAGCCAACTTGAGCAAAGCCACACAAGACTATGCGCCTATGGTCGGCGACGCCGCCGAGCGAGAACTGTTCAATAAGGTCTCGGCCAACGTCAGTGCCTATCAGGGCAAAATCGACGAACTGATGGAGTTAAGTAAAACCCGCACCTATCAGGAAATGGCGGTATTCATCCAGGACACTTCCAAGCCTCAGGCAGTGGCGCTGCAAAGCGCTATTGAAGAGCTGATTGGCGTTAACGAAAAAGGGGCGGAGCAATCCGGATCAATCGCGGATGAAAGTTTTATCAGCGGCCGTTATATCTCAATGATATTCATTGTTATCGCCGTTATCGTTACTGTACTTGTAGCCGTGGCCTTTACCCGAAGTATTACCCAGCCTATTCAAACCCTGCTGATCACCACCCGGAAAATTGCCGACGGCGATCTACGCACCACGGTCGAAATCAGCGGCGCGGATGAAATGACCGAGTTGCAAACCGCTACTGCGACCATGCTGGCGAATCTCAAAGGGACGATTCAGCATATCTCCGACTCATCGGGACAACTCGCCTCGGCGGCGGAAGAAATGAGCTCGATCACCAAAGAGTCCAATGCCGGTATCCAACGACAAAGCATGGAAACCGAGCAGGCGGCCACCGCGGTCAACCAGATGACTGCCGCAGTTGAGGAAGTCGCCCGCAATGCGGTCGCTGCCTCTCAGTCAACCCAGGCATCAGAGCGCTCGGCAAAGACCGGACAGGAGCGCGTCAGCCAGACCATCGCCTCGCTGGAAAAACTCAGCACTACAGTCGAACGTACCGGCCTTGAAGTCGAAGGCCTGGCGAACCAGGCACAGCACATCGCCAAAGTACTGGACGTGATTGGCTCCATTGCCGAACAGACCAACCTGCTGGCTTTGAACGCCGCTATCGAGGCCGCCCGGGCAGGCGAGCAAGGCCGAGGGTTTGCCGTGGTGGCGGATGAAGTCCGCGCACTCGCCCACAGAACGCAAACGTCCACCCGGGAAATCGAGCAGATGATCCAGGGCATTCAAAAAGACTCGACCCTGGCAGTACAGTCAATGAAACAAAGCACACTTGAAGCCGGGTCGACATTGAAGATTGCCCATGAGGCCGGTGTCGCAATCAAAGAAATCACAGCGGCAATTTCCCACATCAACGAAAGAAACATGCTGATTGCCACAGCCTCAGAACAACAGGCGCAAGTCGCCCGCTCGGTTGATCAGAACCTGGTGAGCATTCGCGACCTGTCCTCACAAAGCTCATCTGCGGCCAGTCAGACCTCACTGGCCAGCAACGAGCTGTCGCAACTGGCCGTAGGCCTCAATCGTCTGGTCGCGAGGTTTTCGGTGTAGCAACTGCGGGAAAGCGCGATCAGTGCCGAAGGCCTGATTGCGAACTTCAGCCATAACAAAAAGAGAGTCACTATCGTGCTGAAACATATCTCTGTGGCCGAGCTACGCCTCGGCATGTACGTACACGAATTCTGCGGCTCAGGGATAGAGCAGTCATTCTGGAAAAACGGATTCATGCTCTCCAACGAGCATGATCTGCAACGCATCCTCGACGCAAAAGTCGCGGAGCTCTGGATTGATGACAGTCGTGGTGTCAGCCCTGTACCCGCCGCGCCTGTTCAATCAGATCCCGCACTGCCGATCAGCCTGCAAAACATCGCTAATAAACCTATTCCACACCGGGTCGCGCTGAATCAGGAAATTTCCCGATCGCTCAAGCTGTGTGCTCATTCCAGAACAGCGGTCGAGAAGATGTTCAGCGATTTGCGCATGGGCAAGATCATTGAAACTGAGCAGGTCAGCGAGCTGGTCGAGGAAATCTCCGACTCGCTTTCCCGGCACCCCGATGCCTTGATCAGCCTCGCACGTCTCAAGACCTGTGATGAATACACTTACATGCATTCGGTCGCAGTCTGCGCACTGATGATCGCCCTCGCCCGCCAGCTTGGACTTCCGCCTGCTTTGGTTCACGAAGCAGGTATCGCTGGTCTCATGCATGACGTCGGTAAAGTCGTGATCCCGCTGACTATCCTCAACAAACCTGGCGCGCTCAGCGATGAGGAGTTCGAGACCATGCGCAGTCACTCGCAGTGCGGGACCAATATGTTGAGGCAAAGCCAGCACTTCAGCCCTCGGGTCCTGGACGTTTGCCTGCATCATCATGAAAAAATCGACGGCACCGGCTATCCCCACAGGCTGGCCGGTAGTCAGATCAGCCTGTTCGCCCGGATGGGCGCCGTGTGTGATGTCTATGACGCGGTAACTTCGGACCGCCCCTATAAAGAAGCCTGGGGTCCGGCTGATGCCATCCATCGCATGGCCCAGTGGCAGGGGCATTTTGACGAAAAGGTGTTTCAGGCCTTCGTCAAATGCGTGGGCATATACCCGGTCGGCGCATTGGTCCGCCTCCAAAGCGGACGTATTGGAGTGGTCACCGAACAGCATGAAAAATCGCTGCTCACGCCCAGGGTTCGGGTGTTCTTCTGCGCCAACAGCAATCAGCACATTGCGCAAACCACCCTCAATCTCGCTGCACTGGTGGGCCAGGATCGCATCGTGGGTCGCGAATCAGCGAAGGAATGGGGATTCAGTAATCTGGATGAGTTGTGGTTAGAGTCGAGCGTGGGGGGTAAGTCGAATTGTGGCTAGCCCGCAAACTTTGTAGGAGCTGCCGGAGGCTGCGAAACCAATAGGCCCTGTTGGAGCGAGGCTTGCCCGCGAAGCGTTCGATGAGGTCTGTCAGGCAGATCGCGTCATCGTTCTTCGCGGGCAAGCCTTGCTCCAACGGACAGTGCAGTCATGAGAGCGGTGCTTACCCTCACATCAGAACTTGAACGCCTGACGCCCGATCAGCAGCCACTTGCCGTCCTGCTTCTGCCAAATCTGGAAGTTTTCGATTTCAGTCGGGACAACCTTGCCGCTGTTCACAGCCTCTGCGGAAAAGTGGTTGCGAACCAGAGCGGTATCACCCGACAGAGTGATCTGCTGCTTCTGCATCTCAAGCCTGTTGAACGCGCTTTTGCCCGTTTCGATATCCGCGATAAAGGCTTTCTTGTCCTGAATGTTGCCGCTGGAATGCCCGTAAGTGAGGTTGTCAGCAGTCAGTGCCTGCAGTTGAGCAATATCCTTGTGCCACATGGCCTGAGTCAGTTTGTCGACAGCCTTCTCAACGTCAGCTTGATCCGAGGCATGAGCCGTAGCCGTGTAACCGCCGAACAGGCAGAGAAACGCAACGAGCAGCTTGAAACGCTTGTTCATGTTTATTCCTTGTTATTGTTTATTGGTAATGGAGGAAATCGCGCAAAAGACCGAGTTGTCTTATACGACGTCTTACAACATAGCTTATTTATCAAATCAGGCAAACGAGATTTTCAAGCCGAAGGTATTAACCCTTAATCCCATAATTAATTGTGGGTTTAGCACTCGCTTATAAATTTCATCTGGCCTGAAACGTAGAAACCCGGCACTGCAATTAAGCAGGGCCGGGTTTCTTGTCGGGGGTTCAAGTGGTCGCTGCCGACCACATGAAAACCCACGCGTCTGACGATAAGGCGTGTTACAGAGCCATATCCGAAGCTGGATTGCTTGGCTGTGGCTTCGCAGGCTTGGCCGGTGCAGCGCTGGCAGCAGGATAAGCTGCCGGGTCAATTACCGGTGGCTTGGTCAGCTGCAGGACTTCAGCGGTGTAATCCCACGACTGCTGAACGCGCTCAGGCGAACCGTTGAGCTTGGTGCCGTAGCTCGGAACGATCTGGCGCATCTTGGCTTGCCACTCTGGAGTAGCAACCTTGTCCTTGAAGGCTTTTTCAAGCACGTCGATCATGATCGGAGGTGCAGTCGAGGCACCTGGGGACGCGCCCAGCAGGCCAGCGATAGAGCGATCCTGAGAGAAAACAACCTCAGTACCCAGCTTCAACACACCACCTTTCTCGGCATCACGCTTGATGATCTGCACGCGCTGACCGGCTTGCCACAAACGCCAGTCTTCTTTCTTGGCGTGCGGGAAGTACTCTTTCAGAGCATTGAAGCGGTCGTCATCCGACATCATCAATTGGCCTGCCAGGTACTCGATCAACGGATACTGCTCAACGCCAACCTTGGTCATCGGCCACACGTTATGGGTCGTGGTGGTCGACAGCAGGTCAAGATACGAACCTTCCTTCAGGAACTTGGTGGAGAAGGTTGCGAACGGACCAAACAGGATCATGCGCTTGCCGTCCAGGACACGGGTGTCCAGGTGCGGTACGGACATGGGTGGCGCGCCAGTCGACGCGATACCGTAGGCCTTGGCCATGTGCTGCATTGCCAGATCCTGGTTTTCAGTTACCAGGAACGAACCGCCGACCGGAAAGCCGCCGTATTCGCGAGCCTCAGGGATGTCAGCGATTTGCAGCAGCTTCAACGCACCGCCGCCAGCGCCGACAAACACGAACTTCGCGTCAGTGCCGTGAGTAGTACCGTCTTTCAGGTTTTTGTACTCGACGTGCCAGCTGCCGTCCTTGTTGCGCGTGATCTCGTTGACTTCGCTCGACAACTTCAGGTCGAAGTTAGGCTTGGTCTGCAGGTTGGCAACGTATTGGCGAGTGACTTCGCCCCAGTTCGCATCGGTACCCAGTGGCGTCCAGGTAGCAGCGATTTTCTGGTTTGGATCACGCCCTTCCATCATCAGTGGAACCCACTGCTTGATCTGAGCCTGATCTTCGCTGTACTGCATGCCGGCGAACAACGGGCTGGTTTTCAGCGCTTCGTAGCGGGCCTTCAGGAACTTGACGTTATCGTCGCCCCACATGAAGCTCATGTGTGGAGTCGAGTTGATGAACGAATGCGGGTTTTTCAGGACGCCATTCTTGACCTGCCACGCCATGAATTGACGGGTGACCTGGAACGCCTCGTTGATCTCGATAGCCTTGGCGATCTCGATCTTGCCGTCTTTGCCGTACGGGGTGTAGTTGGACTCGGCCAGGGCAGAGTGACCGGTACCGGCGTTGTTCCAGCCGTTTGAGCTTTCTTCGGCAACTTTGTCGAGGCGCTCGACCATTTCCATGGTCCAGCTCGGCTCAAGCTCGTTGAGCCATGTGCCGAGGGTAGCGCTCATGATGCCGCCACCGATCAGCAACACATCGACTTTCTTGGTTTCTTCTGCATGCAAAGGCGTCAGTCCCATCGACAGCGCCAGGCCCAGGAGGGCTGTGTTCACTTTTTTTAACATACTGTGATTTTTCCAGGATAGAACGTCATCCCTCCGTCAATCTACGCATCTGATGACCGGTTCCACGCATGCTTGCAGGCATATCGTGAACTGCGGCGATCGGCAGGACCGACGGCGGGACATTCAAGGCTGATGCATTGCTATCAACCTCACTCTCTTGTCTCTCCTGAGCTGACTTCTTGTTTGCCATTGTTTTCAGCTGCTGAGTGACATTGAATCTCTTGGTACATCGTCAGAACAAAACTGCTCCGACAACCTCGTTACAACCAGCACCCAGGTCTTTCACGGAACAACATCTGCTACTTGCCTAACAAAAGGTCATGCGTTGTAAAGCACATATGTACACGTGTATCGGGAACCGCAAACGGTAATTGTAATCGGATACAGGTTGCGGAGCGAACTTTTACCGACATTCGCTTGTTCGCTTAGTCGATAGTCTCGTTCGACGCGGGCCTCTGGCGCGCATCAACCAGTGCTTTGGCTTGCCGGGTTAATTGATCCAGATGCCGATCACGCTGCTTCTCGGCCTCTATCATCGGCCGTTTTCCGTGCTGCTGAAGTAAATAGGCGTGAATTTGCCGAATCTCCAGCGAATTGTAGATCGGCGCGACATCCAGTACGGCGACCAGACCGTCAGTGCCGTGATCCCGGGTATTCATCAATACCTGCGGACCGCGAGCGGCCAGCACCTGAAACCCCATCGCTTCGAAACGCGGCACCGCCGCAGCGCGGCAGGCCAGCTCTGCATGGGGGTAACGCTCGGTCATCTGCGCCAGCATCGCGCGCGCCACGCCTTTGCGACGTTTGCTGGCCTGTACAGCCATGAATGCTACCGCGCAGGCGTCGGGATCATCCTTGACCGGCAGATAGAGCAAGAAGCCGATCACCGTCTCCGGCTCTTCAGCATCCAGCGCCACAATCAACTCAACAGGAATCCCTTTTGATCCGTCCATGGCGTCGATGTAGAGGTGAACCTCATAGCCGACGCCATATTGGTAAAGGCTGTAGAGCGGATTGCTGGGCGCAATGTTGACCATGCTGATATCGGTGATGTAGTCGACCACCATCTGCATGATCTGGCTTTTGATCGACTCCGGAGGCGGGTTTTCGAAACGGGTGACGGTGAACATCGAGGTGGTGACTCCAGACTTAAGGCGTCCCCGGACCGGCAGCGTCGGCCCGAAGTAGCGCCATCATACCCGCTCTTGGCAGCAGAACAGAGCGCGCAACGCCGCACTGCTCTGTTGGAGCGGTCAAAAGCACTTAATAGATGCGATTTTCATGTGGGAGCGGTGCTTCCCGCGATAGAGGCGACGCGCTCTGAAGTACAAACCGCGGTGTTCTTATCGCGGGCAAGCACCGCTCCCATGAAATCGAGTTTGATCCGCGATAGCGGTGTGCCAGGGACAGTTCACCAATGCCCATTTGCCTCACCGGCAAAGACTGCTTTAATCAGCCGACTCACCGATGAAGGAGCGAACAGATGGAACGTCTCACCGCGAAAGATTTTTCCCCTGAACTGCTTGAGCTGTACGACTACTACGCCCACGGCAAGATCAACAGACGCGAATTTCTTGACCGCGCAGCCGCTTTCACTGTGTTCGGCCTGACTGCCAGTGCTGTTCTTGCTTCGCTGAGCCCCAACTACGCAATGGCCCAGCAGGTGGAATTCACCGATCCGGACATCATCGCCGAGTACGTCAACTATCCCTCCCCCAAAGGCCACGGGCAGGTGCGCGGTTATCTGGTGCGTCCGGCGAAAGCGACCGGCAAATTACCCGCTGTGGTCGTGGCCCACGAGAATCGCGGGCTTAACCCTTACATCGAAGACGTTGCCCGCCGCGTAGCAAAAGCCGGTTTCATCGCCCTCGCCCCCGACGGCCTGACTTCGGTCGGCGGCTATCCCGGCAATGACGACAAAGGCCGCGAACTGCAGCAGACCGTGGACCCGGAAAAGCTCATGAACGACTTCTTCGCCGCCATCGAGTGGATGATGAAACACGACGCAACCACCGGTAAAGTCGGCATCACCGGCTTCTGTTACGGTGGTGGTGTTGCCAACGCTGCAGCGGTTGCCTACCCCGAACTGGCCGCCGCCGTGCCGTTTTACGGACGTCAGGCCAAAGCCGAGGATGTGCCAAGAATCAAGGCACCGCTGTTGATCCACTACGGCGAACTGGACACGCGCATCAACGAAGGCGCTGCCGCTTATGAGCAGGCATTGAAAGCCGCAGGCAAAACCTATCAGGCGTATGTCTATCCCGGCGCCAACCACGGCTTTCATAACGACTCCACGCCACGCTATGACGAAGCGGCGGCCAAGCTCGCATGGGACAGGACGCTGGAGTGGTTTAACAAGTATCTGGTTTGATCCTGACCTGAATCCCAACACTCCAAAACCGCTGGACCTGGAATTCATCCTGCAGGACCGGCTTCAGCCGGGAGAGCGTCTAGACAATCGCCTGATTTGCTTCGGCAGAAATACCGCTCTCGCGGCTAAAGCCGCTCCTACAGGCCGAACGGTTTAGAGCAAGCTTGCGGGCAGTTAGCAGCGCCGCAAGCGCCCGCCCTCCTGAGTTGCGAAAAAAGCAACAGAGCTGCAGCCCCGCAAGGATTGATAGCGCCCCCATTGCCTGCCCATACTCGACCCACCCCAAAAAGGAGAAGGTCATGGATTCCCTTTGGCAGCGTCTGCAAGATCAGGCTCATCAGCTTGCAAATCGCAACCCCGTTCTCAGCCATTACGTAGAGAACGGCATTCTGGCGCAGCCCTCCTTCGCCGCAGCCCTGGCAGCAAACCTCGCCCGGCAGCTCAAGGAGCAGGCCGTCAACACTGATCTGACGCGCTGGTTCTCCGACGTCATTCAAGCCAACCCCGATATTGCTTCCCACGCAGCGGCAGACATCAATCACCTGGTCATCGTCAACCCGGCCTGTCCTGATCACCTGACTGCTTTCATGACCTTCCGCGGCATCCTCGCTGTTCAGGCTTATCGCATTGGTCATGCCTTGTGGAACGAGGGCGATATCCAGAGCGCAGTGCTGTTGCAGAACTGGGCAGCCAATACCTGGAGCATTGATATCCACCCGGCAGCACGATTGGGCAAAGCGCTGTTTGTGGATCACGGCATCGGCCTGGTGATTGGCGAGACCGCGGTCGTAGAAGATGAAGTCAGCCTTTGGCACGGTGTAACACTGGGCAGCACCCTGGCTGAAGTCGGCGACCGTCATCCAAAAATCCGCCGCGGCGCGCTGATCTGCGCGGGTGCGACCGTGCTGGGCAATATTGAAGTGGGTCCCAGGGCCATCGTCGCGGCCAACGCGGTGGTGCTCAAACCGGTGCCAGCGGGTGCAGTGGTCGCGGGCACTCCGGCAAAAATTGTCGGTAGCGCACCGCAATCGCTGGCAACCCTGACCTCGAAAACCCTTACTCAACGGGAGCAATGACCATGGCCGCAGCCGCCCAATCCACTCAAGGTATTGACCACCCGCTGGTGACCGTACGCAACCATCCACAGGCACTCGAGCTGTATCGCAAGATGGGCTTTGAACCGTCGCCGGTGAGCTACCACCCGTGGGGCACTGTCACGACGCTGGTGATGTTCCCCAGCAATTTCATCGAAATCATCGCAGTAGATGATGCCTCGAAGTTTGGCACCAACTCGGTCGATGGCTTTTGCTTCGGACGTCAGCTGGGCACGTTTCTGGACCGCGGTGAAGAAGGCGTTTCACTGGTCGCCCTGCACAGCAAAGACGCCGACGCTGATTATCGGCGCCTTACCCATGCAGGGTTGGCCAGCCAGGGTCGTATCGATTTCCGGCGCAAAATGACCCTGCCCGATGGCAGCCCGGACGAAGTCGTCGTTTCGCTGGGCCTATTCATGGATGAAGAGCACCCGGACGTTTCCAACTTCATTTGCCATCAGCACCGCCCGGAGCTGATCTGGGTGCCTGAATGGCAAAACCATCCAAACGGTGCCGACGGCATTCTTGCGGTGACCTACCTGGCGGACCCAGCCCAGCTCGAAACCCGATGGAAAGCGTTGTACGGTGATGCAGTTCGCTACAACGGCGATGTGCTGGAGGCCGACACCGGCTGTGGGCTGCTACGCGCCATGTCCCTGACTGCAGCGCAAACCGAGTTTGCCGGGGTCAACTTGCCTCAGGCGGCCAGCCAACGACCCCACGCGATCGCACTGCGCATCAACACTAAAGATCTGGATGCGGCGCGAGCCATTATCCAAAGCAACAAAGTGCCGCATCTAGCGGGTTCACAGCGCCTGCTGATTGAGCCGCAAGCGGCCGGGAATGTGATTCTGGAGCTGGTGCAAACCCGCTGAGAATCGGACTGTCAGGAGGGTCATGGTCCTGTGGGAGATTCCATGTTTGCCCGCAAGCCGACGTGGGACCGGCTTTAGCCGGGAAGGCGGTATTTCTGGCGATGAAGATGGACTGAATGTACTGGCCTCTTCCCGGCTAAAGCCGGTCCCACGTCATCAGGGAATCCTGTGGGAGCCGGGCTTGCCCGCGATAAGGACGACTCGGTCCACCTGTAACACCGCTCTCCTGAATAAATTCGGTCCTGCGGATGCCTGAGCCTGCAGAGCATTTTGCCGTCCGTCGCCTGCCCACTCGCCATCAGCCCGAAGGCTATCAACCAAACGTCGGGCTTGCCGTTAAAGCACGCAGCGTCCCGGGACTGGTCGGGCGCATTGCCCGTGCGAGAGCCCCATGATCGACCTCAGTGTCTGGAACCTTACCCTGCCCATTGAAACACCGGCCCTCACCGTGACAACCGCACGTGTCAGCAGCCTCAACAGTCCATACTTCAAAGTCAGCAGCAACGGTATTGTGATGTGGGCACCGGTGACCGGCTCGCACTCCGGCACCAGCGACTACCCTCGCACGGAGTTGCGCGAAACCCTTTCCAACGGCAACGCCCTGAACTGGCTGTATAACAGCGGCACCAATACCATGGTCGGCGCACTAATGGTCAATCAGGTGCCGTCGACGGGCAAAATTGTAGTGGCGCAAATCCACGCCAAAAACGCCCCGACGCCCTTGCTGAAGATGGTCTATCGCTACACCGCCAAGGGCGGATTCGTGGATCTGGAATATCGCGTCAAGCCAGCCGACGAAAAAAGCCCGGTGATGTACAGCACCCCCATGCCCATGAACAAGGCCTTCACTTACTCGATTCAGATGGCGCCCACTGGCAAACTCACCGTGATGATCAATAACGTGGCGGCGCAGACCACTCTCAACCCTGCCTGGTATGGCTACGCCTTTTACTTCAAGGCCGGGGTGTACACCCTGGACAACGTCGGCTATCCCACTGAAGGCGGGAAAGTCACCTACACCAATCTTTCCACCAGCCACGTCGTGAAGAAGTAACAACCCGCAAGACGGCAGTCGCTGTGGACCGTTGTAAATCACGCCATTCGTTTTCAGGATGGCGTGAACCTCGCATCACTTCTCGTCGCCAGCCTCGACATCCAGCGCTTCACCAATCGCATAAAAATGCCCGCCCGCGATGTAGTGCAAACTGCGCCACGCCGGGTCGGCCGTTTCAAAGTTCCAGTGCCCGTCCTTGAACACTCGCGTATCCGCCCAGGCACCCATGACTTCGCCGATGAACAGGTCATAGGTCGACTGATTGTGAGCCTCGGGTATCAGGCGGCACGCCAGCCACGCGGAACAGCCTGCCACGAAGGGCAGATCATGACCGGGTATGCGGAACAGCTCCACGCCTGAACGATGCAGTTTGTCTGCTTCGTTAAACAGACTGCGGGTACCCACCTCGTGGGTGAGTTGCAACTGCGCCGCCGTTGGCACCTGAATCACAAATAACCCGCTGTGCTCGACCAGCTCTCGGGTCTTGGCGATTTTATCGAGCACCACAGTGAGCTTGGCGGGCATGAAATCCAGCGCGCAGGCCCAGGCAGCGGCCATGACATTGTCGACCCCGTCGTGCCGGGCCGAGACCAGCACCGTCGGGCCATGGTTGAGCAAACGATAGGCCTTGGCCGGGTCCACCGGAGCAATAAATTCGTTCACAAAAATACCTCTCAAGACTTGGCGAGCGTGCCGACGAACGACTTGATTCGCAAACACGCGCGCGCCAGTTGATCATCACTTACGGTAAATGAAAGCCGCACAAAACCCTGGGCAGGTTCACCAAAGGCGGCTGCATCGAGCACCGACACACCCGCCTCTCGAAACAGTCGCCAGGCGAAGTCCAGGGAGCTTAGTCCGGTGCCGCGCACATCCAGCAGGACGAACATCCCAGCATCCGGGCTGCGCACTTCTATACCCGGACAGTCGCTCAATCCGGCCACCACCAGATCGCGCCTGCGCTGATAGATATCGAGCATGCCTGACGTCACTTCATCATGAGCAAGCACCGCCGCCATCGCGCCCGCCATGACGAAGCCGGGCAACCCGTAAAGCATGCTCAACGACAGGTTTTCTGCGTGCCTGACCAACTGCGCATCGGCAATGATCCAGCCGACCCGCCAACCGGTCATGGCATGGGATTTGGACAAACTGCCGACGATCACGCAGCGCTCGGCCATACCCGGCAAGCTGGCCAGGCTGACGTGCTCTCGTTCGTAGCAAAGACTCTCGTAAACCTCATCAACGACCACCCACAGATCATGGGCGATGGCCAGTTCGGCAATCCCTTGCAGCTCCTCGGCTCTGAGCACTACGCCAGTCGGGTTGTTCGGGTTGGAGAGGAAAATAGCGCGGGTACGCGGAGTGATGGCAGCGCTGATACGGCTGATGTCTGGACGAAAACCAGCATCGGCGTCACAACTTACACGCATCAGCGTCGCGCCGCTTGCCCTGAGCGTGGCCTCATAGGTCACGTACATCGGGTCCAACGCCAAAACCTCATCACCGGCTTGCAACAGACACAGGGCGCTCGCGAACAAAGCATTCTGCGCACCGGCCAGGGTGATCACATTGGCCGCCTCTACCGGCCGGCCCAGGCGCGTGGCATAACGCTCGGCGATGGCTTCCCGTAACGCAGGCCTTCCGGGGATCTCGGTGTAATGGGTATCCCCTGCTCTCAGTGCGCCGACCGCCGCTTCGGTAATGAAATCCGGGGTAGCGAAGTCAGGATCGCCAATGCTGAGGATAATGACATCTTCCCCTCGACAATAAGCCTGCCAGGCGGCGAAGTGAATGTCCCAGGCGGCTGCGCCCTGCCCGGCTATCCGTTCGACAAAAGGGGAAAAGCGCATACAACGGCCTCTCGAATACGAGTAAAAAAACGCCACCATAACGCGACGTTCTTTTAAAAGGCCAGTTTGAGGTCTAACCCACCATTAATGATTGGGGCAAAAAAAGATCCGTAGGAGCTGCCGAAGGCTGCGATCGCGGTGCATCAGGAAAAATGCGCTCGCAGCCTTCGGCAGCGCCTACATGAGGCGTTCATACCGCTGCCCTTTCCAGCCAATCAAGCCTTGGCAATCTCCGGCGCCAGCATCCACTCGGCGCTGTCATTCCAGACGTCCATGCGAGTGATCTTGCCGTCGCGCACTTCAAAGCGGTCCAGATAACGATTGTCGGAAAAGCTGCTGCCATCCGGCCATTCGCCGTACAGCGTGCCGTTGGAATACACCACGGTGTGATCGCCGCGATCCATCCAGTCGAAATTGCCCAGCGCTTTTTTGACCCAGCCATAGCGCGAGCCGTTGAACGCAGTAATGTCCTGCGGGGTGGGCATGACGCGACCGCCTGTGAAGGTGATCTTAACGTCTTCACTCATGAAGGTTGCGGCCCGAACCGGATCCGGGGCCATGGACGCCTCTAGGAAATTGCTAACAATCTGCACATCGTTATTGGTTTCTGACATTCCTGAATCTCCTGACTCACGGGTTAAGTAAATTACCTGAACGCCTCTACATGGTGCGAGCCGCCTTAATTTGGCGCGTAAAGCTGGGCTAGACCGCTCGAAACAGACGTTCTATGGGCCACCACGACTGGCATCCTACTTGCTAGCAATAAATATGCAACTGCTAGCAATCAGGAGAACACACTATGGCCATCCGGCTTCCAAACCTGCAACGTCTGCTGTTTCCCGTGGCTGCGGCAGTCACGCTCAATATGGCTATGTTCGGTGGCGCGCAAGCCGCGGAGCCGCCGATCAAGGTGGGTCTGGTGGCGGCCCTTTCAGGTCAGTCAGCCAAATCCGGCGAAGCCCTGACCCGTGGCCTGACCATGGCTATCAATGAAGTCAACGCCAAGGGCGGCGTATTGGGTCGTCAACTGGAGCTGGTGCGTCGCGACGACGAAAGCAATCCGTCCAAAGGCATGCTGGCGGCCAGAGAGCTGGTCCAGCGGGAGAAAGTCACCGTACTGTTCGGTGGCCTCGATACGCCGGTATCTCTGGCAATTGTGCCGCTGGCCAATCAGATGAAAGTGCCGTTCATGGGCATCTGGGCAGCCGGTACGAAGATCACCGAAAACGGCGCTGCCGATAACTACGTATTCCGGGTTTCGGCAGTCGACGAGCTGGTAGACGAAGCCTTGGTGAAATACGGCGTCGATAACGGGATGAAAAAGCCCGGCATGATCCTTATCAACAACCCGTGGGGCGAGTCCAACGAAGCTGGCTTCAAGCGCGCCCTGGAAAAACGCGGCCTGGCCAACGCCGGTGTTGAACGTATTCAGGACAGCGACCTGGACGTGGTGCCGCAACTGACCCGCCTGAAAAACGCCGGGGCCGATACCTTGTTGATGGTGGGTAACGTCGGCCCTTCGGCGCAAGTGGTCAAATCACTGGATCGCATGGGCTGGGACGTGCCGGTGGTTTCCCACTGGGGCCCGGCCGGTGGTCGATTTGGTGAACTGGCTGGCCCTAATGCCTCCCGCGTGCACTTCATCCAGACCTATGTGTTCACCGAGAACAACAGCCCCAAGGGCGATGCACTGCTCACCGCATTGAAAACCGCTTATCCGCAAATCAAAACCCTGGCTGACGTAACGCCTGCGGTGGGCATCGCCAATGCCTATGACGCGCTGCATCTGGCTGCGCTGGCTATCGAGAAAGCCGGCAGCACGGACGGTAAGGCCGTGCGTGACGGTTTCTACGCCATCAGTGAATACGACGGTCTGATCAAGCACTACAAGCAGCCGTTCACTGTGCAGAAACACGATGCGCTGGGGCCGGACGACTATCTGTTCACGCACTTCGTCAATGACCAGATCGTACCGTTGAAGCCTTAAGGAGCCGCCATGTTCACCGCCGCCATCGTTACCGGCCTCGGCCTGGGCAGCATGTACGCGCTACTGGCGTTAGGTTTTCACCTGACCTACGTCGTCTCGCGCACCGTCAATTTTGCTCAGGGCAGCGCCATGATGGTCGGCGCGGTGCTGGGTTACACCTTCTGCATCACCTGGGGCTGGTCGTTGTGGCTGGCCCTGCCTCTTACGTTGATCCTCTGCGCGCTGTATGGCCTGGTGATCGAGCGTTGGCTGGTGCGACCGTTCCACAGCCGCGGCTCACAGGCCTGGCTGATGGCGACGGTGGCGGGTGGCATTCTGGTGGACAACCTGGCGCTGTTCACTTTCGGCAAGGAGCCTCGTCAGTTCGAAAGCAGTCTGGTCAATCTCAATGTCGAGCTGTTTGGCAGCAGCGTCGGTGCATTGCAGTTGCTGATTCCTCTGGCGGGGGCAGCCATTGCCCTCGCGCTGTATCTGGTGCGGCGCTACACCCGACTGGGCAAGGTCCTGGAGGCCTGCGTGCAAAATCCGCGCGCGGCAATGCTGATGGGGATCAACGTCAATCGAGTGGTGGCGATCGCATTCGCTGTTTCCACTGTATTCGCAGCAGTGGCAGGTTTGTTGATTGCGCCGCTGTTCAGCGTCAACGCCGAGATGGGCATGTTGTTTGGACTGAAAGCGTTCGCTGTGGCGATTCTGGGCGGCATCGGCAGCGCCGGTGGCGTGTTTGCGGCCGGACTGTTGTTCGGTCTGACTGAAGCCTTGATCACCCTGTATTTCGGCTCCGCCTTCACCCAGATATTTACGTTCGCTCTGGTCATTCTTGCCTTGGCGATTCGTCCCGATGGCCTGTTCGGCAGCAAGGCTCTGGTGAAAGTATGAGAGATATCAAAAACTTCGCAGCTCCGGTATTCATCGCCTTGCTCGCGGTGGTGTGCGGCGTCATGGCCTTCACACTGGACAGCTATTCCCTGTTGGTCTTTACCCTTTGCGCCCTGGCGGCAGTGGTGGGTATCGGCCTGAATATCCTGATTGGCCTGAGCGGGCAAATCTCCTTCGGCCACATCGCGTTCTACGCCATTGGTGCGTACGTGTCGGCACTGCTGACCATGGCCGGTTGGCCGCTATGGCTGGCGTTGCCCCTGGCGGGCATCGTGGCAGGTTTGGTCGGCGCACTGCTGGCGATTCCGGCACTGCGGGTCAGCGGCCCTTATCTGGCGATGATCACCATTGCCTTTGCGTTCGTGGTGCATCACAGCCTGATCGAATGGCGTGACGTGACCGGTGGCTCCAATGGCTTGATGGGCATTCCGCTGCCTGAGTTTGCCGGTCTCGATCCCGCCATACTGCTCGCCCTGCTGGCGGGCGCGTTGATGATTGGCGCGCTGCTGTTCTATCAGCGCCTGAGTCACAGCACCTGGGGCAAGGCCATGCGTGCCGTGAAAGCCTCTGAAATCGCCGCACGTTCGCTGGGGTTCAATCCGGTCCTGAGCAAAACCCTGGCCTTCGCCCTTTCAGCCGCCTTGACCGGGCTGGCAGGCGGTCTGCTTGCGCCCCTGCTGATGTTCATCAACCCTGAATCCTTTCCGTTTTCGCAGTCAATCCTGTTTGTCCTGGCGGTGATCGTCGGTGGCAGTGGCATGCTGTTTGGCCCGTTGATTGGTGCCTTGCTGATCGTGCTGGTGCCGGAACTACTGTCGGATTTCGCCGAATACCGTCTGCTGATTTTCTCGGTGCTTCTGTTGCTGGTGTTGTGGGTCGCGCCGAACGGCCTGCTGGGCGCCCTTGCCCGTCGCTGGATCAAACCGACCCGCCTGTTGCCGCCCACCATGATAAACACCCAGCGCATTGCCGCGCATTTGCAAAGCCGTGGCCCGTCCACCGGTTTGCGCGTGACCGATATCGGCATTCGCTTCGGCGGCGTGCAGGCGGCGCAACACGTCAGCCTGCATGCGCCTGCCGGGAGCATCACCAGCATCATTGGCCCCAATGGCGCGGGTAAAACCACGGTGCTGAACATGATCAGCGGGTTCTATACACCGGACAGCGGCCAGATCGAACTGCAACAACCACTGGCCGGTTTGCCTGCCTGGAAAAGCGCCCGCGCCGGTATCGCCCGCACCTATCAAACCACCCTGCTGTTCGGCGAGATGTCGGTGCTGGATAACCTGTTGGTGGCCATGCAGAAAGGTCGTCTTGGTCTGCCTTTCAGCCTGTCGACCACTGAGCAACGCAGTCTCGCCTTGGACTTGCTGGCGCTGGTGGGCTATCGCGGTGAGGTAAACATTGCCGCCGAGGACTTACCCCACGTTGATCGGCGTCTGGTAGAGATCGCCCGGGCACTGGCGACCGCGCCTGCGGTGCTGTTGCTGGATGAACCCGCAGCAGGCCTGAGCCGTCGCGACACGGACGACCTGGCAGTGCTGCTGCGCAAACTGGCGGACTTTGGCCTGACGGTGATTCTGGTCGAGCACGACATGTCGCTGGTGATGTCAGTGTCCGAACACTTGCTGGTGCTGGACGCGGGCAAGCCCATCGCGTCCGGGCCGCCTGCCGAGATTCGTCAGAACCAACAGGTAATCGCCGCGTATCTGGGTGGCACCGACTATCAGGCAACACCACGTGATAAAGCCTGGGACGGCAGCCGGGATGCGCGCCTGTACGTCAAGGATCTGATCATCGACTACGGCGCTGCGGCAGTGGTCAATAAAGTCAATTTGCTGGTCAATCCCGGCGAGCTGGTGGCGATTCTGGGTGCCAACGGTGCGGGCAAATCCAGCATCCTGCAATGCCTGGCAGGCCTGCATCGGGCCACCGACGGCAGCATCCTGCTGGACAACGAAAGCATTGAACAGGCCAGCGCCAGCAGCATCGCGGGCAAAGGTCTGGCCTTGGTGCCGGAAGGTCGTCAGGTGTTCCCGTACCTCAGCGTGCGCGACAACCTGTTGCTGGGCGGCTATTCCCGACGCGAAGCATTTGACGCCGAGGCTGAAGTCGAGGCGATCCTGAAACGCTTCCCGCGTTTGCGCGACCGCATCGACAACCCGGCAGGCATGCTGTCCGGTGGTGAACAACAGATGGTCGCGGTCGGTCGCGGGCTGATGGCCAAACCGAAAATCCTGTTGCTGGACGAGCCGTCTCTGGGCCTGTCACCGGCCATGATCGGCGAACTGTACGACGCACTGGCCGCCCTGCGCGATGAAGGCGTCACGATCCTGCTGGTGGACCAAATGGCCAACCTCGCGCTGCAGGTCGCCGACCGGGCTTATGTGCTGGAAACCGGCTGCATCATCAAATCCGCCAGCGCCGCCGAGTTGCGTGACGACAAGGAACTGGCGGCGGCTTATCTGGGTGAAAGCGCCGAAAGTGGCCAGGAGGTCAACGCTTGAACACTCTAAAAATCATCAATGCGCGGCTGGACGATTCCAACGTAAATTCCGACACCGCGCTGTACGTGGAAAACGGCTATTACGTTGAGGCTTTCAGCCCTTCAGTCACTGAATGGGCAACCCTTGATCTACAAGGCCGGTTGTTGATGCCAGGCCTGATCGAAACCCACATCCATCTGGACAAAGCCTGCATCATGCAGCGCTGCCATTTGCACGAAGGCACCCTTGCCGAGGCGGTGGCCCAGACCCGTGCTGCCAAAGCCGAGTTCACTGAAGACGACGTGTACCGACGCGGTGCGTTGGTGCTGGATAAGGCGATCCTGCAAGGCACCACCCACATGCGCACCCATGTGGAGCTTGATCCGCAAATCGGTCTGACCGGCTTTAATGCCATTCGCCGCTTGCAGGCTGACTACGCCTGGGCGATCAGCCTGGAAATCTGTGTCTTTCCTCAGGAAGGCCTGCTGAACAATCCCGGAACAGAAGACTTGTTGTGCGAAGCGCTGGAGAATGGCGCGACGGTGCTGGGCGGTTGCCCTTACATGGACAGCGATCCCGATGGGCAGATCCAGCGTCTGTTCGACCTGGCGGTGAAATACGACTGCGATCTGGACCTGCACCTGGATTTCGATCTGAATCCGGAAGGCATGACGGTCATGGAGGTCGCGCGCTGCACGCAGCTGCATGGCTGGGCCGGACGCGTGACCATCGGCCATGTGACCAAGCTGTCGACACTGCCCAAAGAGCAAATGACCGTGCTGGGTCTGCACCTGGCCAAGGTCGGCGTGCAGGTGACCTGTCTGCCCTCTACCGATCTGTTTCTGATGGGCCGCGCGTCGTTTCACAACAAGCCCCGTGGACTCGCGCCGCTGGAGCATCTGCATGCCTGCGGCGTGACATGCTCGGTGTCCACCAACAACATTGGTAACCCGTTTACGCCCTATGGCGACGCCTCGTTGATCCGCCAGGCCAACCTGTTCGCCAACGTCAGTCAGATGGGCACCGTGCCGCAGTTGCTGCAATGCCTGGCATGGGTGTCCAGCGAATCAGCGCGTATGCTGCGGTTGACTGATTACGGCGTGGTACCCGGCTGTCGCGCCGATTTCATCGTCTTTGACGCCCCCTCGCCTGCGGCGGTTATTGCCGAAATCAGCGCGCCATTGATGGGCTTCAAGGGGGGGCGACAGACGTTTAGCCGGCCGGTAGGGAAGCTGTTGAGGCCGGACGCATAACATCTGCTGCAAACGGGGTATATGAAAGATTCTATGTTTGCCCACAAGCTCAAGGGTCGACGGCGTTTGGTTGGAGCGAGGCTTGCCCGCGAATAAGATAACGCGGCATGTCTGACATGCCGCGTCGACTGATTCGCGGGCAAGCCTCGCTCCAACCATGTGCCACGCGGGTCGTAGGACCGGCTTTAGCCGGGAGGACGTCCGGATAGTCGCTAAATTTTCTTCGACAGAAACAATGCTCTCCCGGCTAAAGCCGGTCCTACGGATTTATGGGTTGCTACCCTCTCAATCACTCAACGCCTGCCGCAGGTTGAATTCCTCCGGCGCGCTTTCCTCCAGAGCAAGCTGCCCTTCCAGCTCGTTCAGGTGTTCAAGCATGACCGCCACGGCGCGCTCGTTATTGCCGTTTTCAAGCGCGGTGATGATTTCCTGATGTTCGTCCGATGCGCAGGACGGCACATCGTTACGCTGATACAGCGCCACAATCAGCGAGCTGCGCACCATCAGGTTGGCGAGGATGTCACTCAGTACGGTGTTGCCGCTGATCTCGCCGAGCATCAAGTGAAACTCGCTCAACTCCCGCACGATGGCACGGCGGTCCGTGTCGTTGGTGGCCTTGCGCTCATTGTTCATGTGCGTCGCAATCCGCTGACGCTGCTTGCGCATGATTGCCGGGGTGATGCCTTCGACGATCGCCCGCTCGATGGCGCGACGAGCGCTGAAAATATCCCGGGCTTCCTTGGCAGTAGGCTGGGCAACCATGGCGCCGCGGTTGGCCTCGATGGTCACCACCTTCTGCATCGCCAGACGCTGCAACGCGACCTGCACATGGTTGCGGTTGGCTTGCAGGGTTTCCACAATTTGCGCTTCGATCAGTCGCGTGCCCGGTGGCAGACGATGTTGGGCGATAGCCTTGAACAACGCATCGACGATACGTTGCACCTCAAGCTGTTTGGCAGTGACAGTGCTCAGGCCCATCCTTTCCTCTATTTTTCAAAACGCTTGGTGCCAGCGCAGCAGGGCTGCCAGTGACGAGCAATCGGCGGCATTATCCGCCAGCCGCCGGGCACCGGCAAACCCTGCGTGCAATGGCCCTGGCGATCAGTTTGGCTGACCCAGCGCGAGGCCTTCGCCACGCGGATCATGCATGGCGCTGCGACGCCCTGTTTCATCAATCGCGATGATCCCTGCATGGCCGGTCATGGGGCTGCGTGCCGGGATGATTTCCACTTCATGGCCCAGCGCGGCAAGCCCCTCGACGGTCGCAGCACCCATATCACCTTCCAGTTTCAGGTTGTCGGTGCTGTCGAAGAAGCTGCGCCCCAGCAGGAAACGCGGCGTCTCCAGCGCCAGATCGATCGGCTGCTGATAGTCGACCAATTGCGTGGCCAAAACCATTTGCGTCTGCGGCTGACCGTCGCCGCCCTGGGTTCCGAAGAACCACCGACGACCGTCGTCGGCCAGGTAGCAGGACGGATTCAAGGTATGCGCCGGACGCTTGCCTGGTGCCCAGCCATTGACGTGGGTGGGATCGGCGTTGAAACCGGCAGCACGGTTCTGCCACAACACACCGGTATCTCCAAGGATGCAGCCCGAGCCAAAATCGTGAAACAGGCTCTGGATCAGACACGCGGTTCGCCCCTGAGCATCGGTTGCAGCCATCCAGATGGTATCGGCAGGTCGGCCTGGTTCATTCCAGGGTGCCGCACGCTGATCGTCGATGGCCCCGGCGTAAGCCTTGATTTGTGCGTCCTCCAGGCTGGCGGCGTAATCCCATGCTGTGCTCAACGGATCGCACAGCTGCGCATTACGCCGCAACAACCCCTGCTTAATGGCTTCCACCAGATAGTGGTAATACTGCGCGCTGCCGTTGTCCACGTGCGCCAATGGCTTGTGTTGCAGTGCGGCCATCGCCTGCAAGGTGTAGAGCCCCTGACATGGCGGCGCCACGTTATAGAGTCGACCCTGACGATAACGCACCGAAATCGGCGCAACTTCAGGCGCCCGGGTGGCCGCCAGATCCGCCGCCGTCAGGCCACAACCAAGCCGGTCAAACGCCGCACCGAATGCCTCGGCCAGCTCCCCTCGATAGAAGTCCTCGACGCCATGTCTCGCCAGATGACGCAGGGTATTGGCCAGCTCCGGCTGACGCAGTGTGTCGCCCTCACCCATCCAGCGGCCGTCGATCTTGCACAGGCGATGCAGGTCCGGTAGCTGCTCGATGAGGGGTTGCCGCAACGCCTGCCAGAACAATTGTGATTGTGAAATAAGCGTGCCTTGATCCGCCATCACGGCAGCGTCATCGAGCAAGTCGCTCCACCCCAGCTTCGAACCCCATTCATGGCGACTGATATTCGCTGCGGTCTGCCAGCTGGCCAACGCGCCTGCGGTGCTTGCCACCGAGGCCGGACCACGCACGGTGATCTTTGCGCCCTGAGGCATATGCTGACCGGCCCGACCGATCCCCACGATGGTGCGCACCTTGCTGTCGTGGATCATCCATAGCGCATCGCCGCCCAGCCCGGTCATGTGCGGAAATACCGCCGCAAGCATCGCGCTGGCAGCCAGCATTGCATCAATAGCCGTGCCCCCGGCATCGAGAATACGCATCCCGGCGGCGCTGGCTTCGGCATGAGGCGTACAAATCACGGCACGAGTTGAGGTAGCGATCATGATCAAAGGCTCTCTATTTTTTGCTAGCTATCAATAGTTTTATTGTTAGCAAAGCAAGAAATGTGCCTTGGGTATTGCT
>NZ_JACONW010000062.1 GCF_014357575.1 Pseudomonas folii
CCTATCGCGGGCAAGCACCGCTCCCACAGAGGAGTACTAGCTAACTCTCTCCCACACCCATAATTCATCGGTTATGCTTCGGTTTCGTATGAAAGACTGGAGCCACCATGCCCCCTGCCCGTCTGCTAGCCCTGCTAAGCCTGTCGCTGCTCACTGCCTGTGCGCAGCAACCCAGACAAATCGTTACCCTCGAAGACCAAAGCGATTGCCCGCTACCGCTTAAAACGGGTCAGACGCTGATGCTGAGTTTGCCCAGCTCACCCACCACCGGCTATCGCTGGCAGATCCAGGATGCTGCGCCCTCAATCCTGCGCAGTCTCGGCCCTGAGGTTTACGACAACTCAGACGACAGGAATATGGTCGGCAGTGCTGGCCAATCAGTGTGGCGCTATCAGGCTTCAACCGCCGGAACCGGCCGCCTGCTGATGATTTATCAACAGCCATGGGCTCCGGAAGTACCACCGGAACAGACCTTCGATTGCACCATTACCGTCAACTGAACCGGTTTTGCTGCCGTTCGATGAGATGAGGTTTCAGCCGAGGCACGGATTTGGCTAAAATGCCGCACTTTTCAGCCCCGCCGGAACCATCGTGAGCAAAGAACCCGACCGCATTTTCGCCCAGCCCCTTGCCCAGGTGCCGGACTTCGCCTTCAACGAAGACGTGGTGCGGGTCTTCCCGGACATGATCAAGCGTTCGGTGCCCGGCTATCCGACAATTGTCGAAAACCTCGGCGTGCTCTCGGCGCAATTCGCTCAGCCCAACAGCGTGCTCTATGACCTGGGCAGTTCGCTCGGCGCTGTCACTCAAGCCTTGCGCCGCCATGTGCGGGTCGAAGGCTGCAAAGTGATTGCGGTGGATAACTCGGCCGCCATGGTCGAGCGCTGCCGTGAATACCTGAATGCACAGGACTCAATGTTTCAGGAGTTGCTGCCGGTACAAGTGATTGATGGCGACATTCTGGCCCTTGAGTTTCAGCCTGCTTCGGTGGTCGCACTCAACTTCACCCTGCAATTCATCGCGCCTGAAGAGCGTCTGGCATTGCTGGGCCGTATTCGCCAGGCTCTGGTGCCGGGCGGGGCGCTGATTCTGTCTGAAAAGTTGCGCTTCAATGATGAGCAGGAACACACCTTGCTCACCGACCTGCACATCGCCTTCAAGCGTGCCAACGGCTACAGTGAGCTGGAAATCGCCCAGAAGCGCAGCGCCATCGAAAACGTGATGAAACCCGATAGCCTCGAAGAACACCGTCAACGCCTGCTCGACGCGGGCTTTTCCAAGGTGGTGCCGTGGTTCCAGTGCCTTAACTTCGCCTCATTGATTGCCCTGCCATGATTGATCTCGCCCCACTGGTCCGCCGTCTGGCGGGCACTCCTCTGGCTGAATGGGCCAACGGCCTGCAGGCTCAACTCGACACAAAAATGGCCAAAGGTCATGGCGATCTGGAGCGCTGGCAAGGTGCTCTGAATGCGCTGCCGGATTTGATACCGTCGCGTGTCGAACTCAAGGACAGCTTTACCCTTGAAGTTGATTGCGACGATGAGACTCGGACGCAAACCCATGCGGCACTGATGGGTCTTTCACCATGGCGTAAAGGCCCGTTCGACGTATTCGGCGTGCACATTGATACCGAGTGGCGTTCAGACTGGAAGTGGTCGCGTGTCTCGCCGCATCTGGACCTCAAGGGCAAGCGCGTACTGGATGTGGGTTGCGGCAATGGTTACTACCAATGGCGGATGCTGGGGGCCGGCGCTGACAGCGTAATCGGTGTCGATCCGAACTGGCTGTTCTTCTGTCAATTCCAGGCCATGCACAAATACCTGCCTGAGCTACCGGCGTGGCATCTGCCGTTTGCTCTGGAGGATTTGCCTCCGCGACTGGAGGGCTTCGACACGGTGTTTTCCATGGGCGTTCTGTATCACCGCAAGTCGCCGATTGATCACTTGCTGGCGCTCAAGGATTGTCTGGTCAAGGGCGGCGAACTGGTGCTCGAGACCATGGTGGTGGAAGGCGACGTGCATCAGGTGCTGGTCCCGGAAGACCGCTACTCGCAAATGCGTAACGTGTGGTTCCTGCCGTCGGTGCCTGCGCTTGAACTATGGCTTCGCCGCGCAGGCTTCGTTGACGTGCGTTGCGTGGATGTCAGCGTGACGACTGTTGAGGAACAACGCGGTACGGACTGGATGCGCTACCAGTCGCTGAGCGACTTCCTCGACCCTGACGATCACAGCAAAACCGTGGAAGGCCTGCCAGCGCCGATGCGCGCGGTGATTGTGGGGCGTAAGCCGTAACACGAGAGCCCTGTTGGAGCGAGGCTTGCCCGCGAATCAGGCGCCACGGTGTCATGAACGTACCGCGCCATCGTTCTTCGCGGGCAAGCCTCGCTCCAACAAGCACCAACTCAGGCTTTGTGCGCCGCTGCCACAATCAACGCCTTCATCTCTGCCACTGCCGCCTTGAACCCCACAAACAGCGCATGTGCCACCAGCGCGTGGCCGATGTTCAGTTCGTTGATGCCCTTGATCGCCGCCACCGCTTCAACGTTGTGGTAATGCAGACCGTGACCGGCATTGACGATCAAGCCTTCGCCCAAGCCAAAAGCCACCCCATCAGCGATCCGCTGCAACTCTTCAGCGACTTCGGTGGGTGTTTGAGCGTCGGCGTAGCGGCCAGTGTGCAATTCGATGGCAGGTGCGCCTACACGCTTTGACGCGGCGATCTGCTGCTCATCCGCGTCGATGAACAGCGACACTTCACAGCCGATCTTGCTCAAGCGCTCAACCGCCGCCTTGATCCGGGCTTCTTGTCCGGCGACGTCCAGGCCACCCTCGGTGGTCAGCTCCTGACGTGTTTCAGGTACGAGGCAAACGTGAGCCGGACGAATGCGCTCGGCAAACGCCAGCATCTCTTCGGTGACGCCCATTTCGAAGTTCATGCGGGTCTGCAACACGTCCTTGAGCAGCAGGACGTCACGCTCCTGAATGTGACGACGGTCTTCACGCAAATGCACGGTGATGCCATCGGCACCCGCCTCTTCAGCGTCCAGCGCGGCCTTGACCGGGTCCGGATAGCGCGTACCGCGTGCCTGGCGCAAGGTGGCCACATGGTCGATGTTCACGCCGAGAAGGATGCGAGTGCTGTGAGTCACGGGTGTCTCCTGAAATATGATCGAAACAGGTCGGTGAGCATAAAGCCTGATTACGGCTTGCGAAACAGTTCGCGACTGACCAATGGGCGACCGCCCAGATGCACAGCCAGTGCCTGACGCATCAGTCGCTTGGCAGCGGACAAGGCGCCCGGAGCACTCCAATCCGCCTCTGCCATGGCCAGCAGCTCGGTGCCGTTGAACAACCCGGGCTGTAACAGATACACCTGTTCAAGCCCCGCATCCACTTGCAGCCGATACATGCCATTGGCGTCCAGCGGTTCGCCATTGATGTCGACATCCAGCGCGAAGCCGTAGCCCAGATCGTCCAGCAGCCGCCATTCGAAGGAGCGCAGCAATGGCTCAAGTGGTCGGCCCTCTGCTAACGCCTGCAACGTTGCGGCATAGTGATCGAACACGGTGGGATGGGGATCTTCGGCAGGCAACAGGCGGATAAGCAATTCGTTGAGGTAGAGTCCACTGAACAGCGCATCACCCACCATCCAGCTGGCGACGCCTGAGCTTTCCATGCGCCCGACGTTTTTCAGCTCCCCACGGCCACGGAATTCCACTTCCAGCGGGACAAATGGCCGAGCCAATGTCCCCGCCTTGCCCCGGGCACTGCGCAGCACCGCACGCAACCTTCCTTGAGGCGTGAGGAAGTCCACCAGCGCGCTGTTTTCACGGTACGCCCGGCTGTGCAACACGTAAGCAGGTTGGCCGATTGGCACGCTGATCATTCAGGCGGCTCTAAGAAAGCAAAGGCTGGAGCGGCGCGACCAGAACAGCCGCACCGTTGTATCTGGCTTACAGGTCGCCGTAGCCCAACGAACGCAGGGCGCGTTCGTCATCAGACCAGCCGCCTTTGACTTTGACCCAAAGATTGAGCATGACCTTGGAGTCGAACAGCAACTCCATGTCACGGCGCGCTTCAGTGCCGATTCGCTTGATGCGATCGCCCTTGTCGCCAATGATGATTTTCTTCTGACCGTCACGCTCAACGAGGATCAAGGCATGGATATGCAGGGTTTTCCCCTGCTGCTTGAACTCTTCGATTTCCACAGTGATCTGGTACGGCAGCTCGGCACCCAACTGACGCATGATCTTCTCACGAACCAGCTCGGCGGCCAGGAAGCGGCTGCTGCGGTCTGTGATCTGGTCTTCCGGGAAGAAGTGATCGTTTTCCGGCAGGTGCGAGGCAATCAGGCTTTCAAGCGCTTCGAGGTTGTGGCCGTGTTGCGCAGAGATTGGCACGATGGACGCATTCGGCAACTGGCCTTGCAGCCACTCCAGATGCGGCATCAGCTCGGCCTTGTCTTCAATACGGTCGGTCTTGTTGATCGCGAGGATCAGTGGGCCCTGGACGTACTGCACACGTTCGAGAACCATCTGGTCTTCGTCAGTCCAACGGGTACGGTCAACCACGAAGATGACAACGTCCACGTCTTTCAAGGCCGCAGAAGCCGTTTTGTTCATGTAGCGATTGAGCGCTTTCTCGCCATTTTTGTGCATGCCCGGTGTATCGACGTAGATGGCCTGCACAGCGCCTTCGGTCTTGATACCCAGCATGTTGTGGCGAGTGGTCTGCGGCTTGCGCGAAGTGATCGCCAGTTTCTGGCCGAGGATGTGGTTGAGCAGCGTGGATTTGCCCACGTTCGGGCGGCCGACGATGGCAACGTAGCCACAGCGTGTTGCGGTTGAATCAGTCATGGCCATTCTCCACGCCAAGGGCAATAAGTGCTGCGGCCGCTGCTACCTGTTCGGCAATACGACGGCTGACACCCTGACCCCGGCTTTTTTCATTCAATAAGGTGATCTCGCATTCGACAAAAAATGTCCGGCAATGCGGTTCGCCCTGGATATCCACCACTTCGTAACGTGGCAGTTCGCAGGCACGCGACTGCAGAAATTCCTGCAATCGGGTTTTTGGATCTTTGTTGGTGTCGACCAGCGTCAGGCTGTCGAACTCTGTGGTCAGCCAGGCCAGCACGCGTTCGCGCGCCATCTCCATGCCTGCGTCCAGATAAATCGCACCAATCAGCGCCTCAAGGGCGTCGGCCAGAATCGACTCACGACGGAAACCGCCGCTCTTCAATTCGCCAGAGCCAAGGCGCAGGTATTCACCCAGGTCAAAACCGCGAGCCAGCAAGGCCAGGGTTTCGCCTTTCACCAGACGCGCTCGCAGACGTGACAACTGGCCTTCGCGTGCTTGCGGGAAGCGATCAAACAGCGCCTCACCCGCTACGAAGTTAAGAATGGCATCACCCAGGAACTCCAGACGCTCGTTATTGCGCCCGGCGAAACTACGGTGAGTCAGGGCAAGGACCATCAGTTCCTGATCCTTGAAGGTATAGCCGAGCTGACGCTCAAGGCGGCTCAAGGATACGCTCACGGTTTGCCCACGCTTAAGGTGTCGTCGAACATCACCACCATATCGATGTTCCGGATCAGTGGTTCACGTTGTTCATATTTCAAATGGGCAACGAATCTGTTGTTCACTACCGTCACGCTTAACGCCTTGTTCAAATCCACATCCCGAATACTGTTGACCTGCATGTTCTTCCCGACATAGCTGTAAAACTCGCTGACCGAACTGATTTCCAGAGCAGGGTTGCTGTCGACCGCATTGATGATTTTTTTCATCGCCCTGTTATCGAGGTAATGCGGGACCAGCTTGAATGCCACACTCAGTGCGAAAATCCCCAGTGCTACCGCCAGCAATACTCCTGTAAGCGACCATCCCTTTTGCGAACTGGCGAACGTCATGTACGACTCCAAGGATAGCTCGTCATCGCACTCGCAGAGGTTCCCACCAGTCGCAGCACATTTTCGAGCAAGCCCAAATGACATACGGCGCTGTAGAACACAGCGCCGTATTGATTACTTTATCAACCCTACTCGTGAGAAGTTAGGGAAGTGACTCAGTTTTGGCTCAGGCCAGCTCATCCATACGGCAAAGGCCTTGCCGACGATGTTCTTGTCCGGAACCATACCCAACTCATCCTTGGGAATGTTGGGATCATCCCAGTAGCGGCTGTCGTTGGAATTGTCGCGGTTGTCACCCATCATGAAGTAATGGCCGGCCGGCACTGTCCACTCGTGGTCAGGCTGCGCACGGTAGCGAGTCATTTCCTGACGGATCTGATGCTCCACTTCACCCAGCTTTTCGCTGTACAACTCGGCACTGCCCAGAGTCCCGGGCTCGGTACCGATCAGTTGCTTGGCGACCAGCTCACCATTGATGAACAGCTTCTTGTCACCGGTGTAGCGAATCCGGTCACCCGGCAAACCGATTACACGCTTGATGTAATTGACGCTCGGATCACTTGGGTAGCGGAACACCATGACGTCGCCGTGTTTCGGCTCGCCAATTGAAATCACTTTCTCATCGATGACCGGCAAGCGAATCCCGTAGGAAAACTTGTTTACCAGGATGAAATCACCTACCCGCAGCGTCGGAATCATCGACCCGGAAGGTATCTGAAACGGCTCGACCAGAAATGAACGCAGCACCAGGACGATGAACAGTACCGGGAAGAACGATTTGCCGTATTCAACCAGCAACGGTTCCTTGTTCAGGCGCTCTACCACCGCAACATCCGGCTGGCTGACACTGCCCTGATACGTTGTGATGGCTGTCCGGCGACGAGGTGCCAGGATGACCAGATCGAGCAACGCCAGCAAACCGCAGACGAATACAGCAATGACCAGCAACAGCGGGAAATTTAGTGACATAGGACCTGACTATTCCAACCTGAGCACTGCAAGGAAAGCTTCTTGTGGAATTTCCACGTTGCCGACCTGCTTCATGCGTTTCTTACCGGCCTTTTGCTTCTCGAGCAATTTACGTTTCCGGCTCACGTCGCCGCCGTAACATTTGGCCAATACGTTCTTTCTGAGTGCCTTGACGGTCGTACGCGCAATGATCTGACCACCAATGGCAGCCTGAATCGCTACGTCGAACATCTGCCGAGGAATCAGCTCTTTCATTTTCTCGGTCAACGCACGGCCTTTATAAGCCGCATTGTCACGGTGCACGATCAGCGCCAGTGCATCGACCTTCTCGGCGTTGATCAGCACGTCCAGCTTCACCAGATTCGCCGACTGATAACGGTCGAAATGGTAATCCAGCGATGCATAACCACGGCTTACCGATTTAAGACGGTCGAAGAAGTCGAGAACCACTTCATTCATCGGCAAATCGTAAGTCACTTGCACCTGGGTACCGAGGAACAGCATGTCGTGCTGAACACCGCGTTTCTCGATACACAGCGTAATGACGTTACCGAGGTGCTCCTGCGGCACAAGAATATTTGCCCGAACGATAGGTTCGCGCATGTCTTCGACAGCCGAAAGGTCTGGAAGCTTGGACGGGTTATCGACGTAAATCGTTTCGCCGGTCTTCAGCAACAGCTCAAAGATAACAGTCGGTGCCGTGGTGATCAGGTCCAGATCGTACTCACGCTCCAGACGCTCCTGGATGATCTCCATATGCAGCATGCCGAGGAAGCCGCAACGGAAGCCGAAGCCCAGTGCGTCAGAGCTTTCTGGCGAGTACTGCAAGGAAGAGTCATTCAGCGTCAGCTTTTGCAGCGCTTCGCGGAAGTCTTCGAAGTCGTCGGAGCTGACCGGGAACAGACCGGCGTATACCTGCGGCTGAATGCGTTTGAAACCCGGCAGGACTTCAACATCAGGCGTAGTGCTCAGGGTCAGCGTGTCACCAACCGGTGCGCCGTGAATGTCTTTGATGCCGGCGATGATGAAGCCTACTTCGCCGGCTTTCAGATCAACAGTGGCTGTGTGCTTAGGGGTAAACACACCCACGCTGTCGACCAGGTGCAACTTGCCGGTGGACTTCACGAGGATCTTGTCACCCTTCTTCACCCGGCCGTGGCGGACACGCACCAGGGAGACAACGCCCAGGTAGTTGTCGAACCACGAGTCGATGATCAACGCCTGCAGCGGATCTTCGATGTTGCCGGTAGGCGCAGGGATGGTGTGAACCAGACGCTCCAGTACCTCATCGACGCCCATGCCGCTCTTGGCGCTGCACGCCACGGCATCGGTGGCATCAATGCCGATGATCTTCTCGATTTCGTCCTTGACGCGGTCCGGATCGGCCTGCGGCAAGTCCATCTTGTTCAACACCGGCATGACCTCAAGGCCCTGCTCGATGGCGGTGTAGCAGTTGGCAACAGACTGTGCCTCAACGCCTTGACCGGCATCCACAACCAGCAACGCACCTTCGCATGCGGCCAGGGAACGGCTGACTTCGTAGGTGAAGTCAACGTGGCCCGGGGTGTCGATGAAGTTCAGCTGGTAGGTTTTACCGTCATTGGCCTTGTAGTGCAGCGTAACGCTGTGGGCCTTGATGGTGATCCCGCGCTCACGCTCGAGATCCATGGAGTCAAGTACCTGAGCTTCCATTTCGCGCTCGGACAGGCCGCCGCACATTTGAATGAAGCGGTCGGCCAGCGTCGACTTGCCATGGTCAATGTGGGCGATGATGGAGAAATTACGGATATGACTCAAATCACTCACGGATCAACACTCAAAAAGGTTGCAGGCAGATTGCCCGCCGAAAAATAGCCGGGAATTGTACCTGAACTAACGCTTGGGCGTCACGTTCAGCGGCGACAGGATCAACATTAGAGCGCACGCCGCGCACAAAAAAGGGCGGTAAGCACCGCCCTTTTCGCTGATCGTCCCGACTATTCAGCCAGCTTGAAGGTGATGAAGCTTGCACGGCCCTGACGCAGTACGCGCATGGAGACCGAGCGATTCTTTGGCAAGCCTTTGGCTATTTCGGTGAAGTTCTTCGCCGAGCTGATTGCCTGATTGTTCAAGTGAGTGATCACATCGCCAGCTTGCAAGCCGATGAGAGCAGCCGGACCGTCGGTCACTTCCTTGATGACTACACCACCCTTGAGCTCAAGGGTCTTCTGTTGCTCAGCAGTGAGATCCGCGACCGATACGCCCAGGCGATTACTGCTGCGCTCGGCACCGGCAGCATCTCCAGCGCCCATTTCCTGACCTTCGTCAGGCAAGGCACCCACAGTGACGCTCAGGGTCTGACGCTTACCGTCACGAATAATGCCCAGCTCCGCCTTGCTGCCATCCTTGAGGTTGCCAATCAGGTGCGGCAAATCAGCCGACATCACGATAGGCGTGCCGTTGGCAGTCAGGATAACGTCACCGACCTGCAGGCCACCCTTCGCAGCCGGACCATTGTCGAGCACTTGCGCAACCAGCGCCCCGGCAGGCTTGTCCAGGCCGAACGATTCAGCCAGGTCTTTGTTGACCTCTTGAATCACAACCCCCAGCCAGCCACGGTTTACCTTGCCGCTGGCCTTGATCTGATTGGCGACATCCAGCGCTACATCAATAGGGATTGCGAACGACAGCCCCATGAAGCCACCGGAGCGAGTGAAAATCTGCGAGTTGATACCGACCACTTCGCCCGCCATGTTGAACAGCGGCCCACCTGAGTTGCCCGGGTTGATCGCCACGTCAGTCTGGATGAACGGCACATACGTGTCGTTAGGCAGACTACGGCCCTTGGCGCTGACGATACCTTTGGTCACAGAATGGTCAAAGCCGAAAGGCGAACCGATCGCCAGTACCCACTCACCGACTTTCAGTTTCTCGGAGTTGCCGAGTTTGACGGTAGGCAGGTCCTTGCCTTCGATCTTCAATACCGCCACGTCAGTGCGTGGATCAGTGCCAACCAGCTTGGCCTTCAGCTCGCTGCGGTCGGAAAGACGAACCAGAATCTCATCGGCTCCGTCGATTACGTGATTATTGGTCAGCACATAACCATCAGCCGAGATGATGAACCCCGAGCCCAGAGATTGCGCCTCACGCTGACGATCGCCACGACCCGAACCAGGCGGACGAGAGCCAGGCGGCACGCTGCGCTCAAGAAACTCGCGCAGCATGGGCGGCAGACCTTCAAGGTCAGGCATCTGGTTCTGGGCGACGGAGCGCTCCGGCATTTTCTGCCGGGTACTGATATTCACAACGGCCGGGGAGGCTTGCTCTACAAGCGAGGTAAAGTCCGGCAGCGACTCGGCCTGAGCGGAGACGACTTGCCCAAGCATCAGCACGGCAGCAAATAGTGAAAGATAGGATTTCAAGCTTGGTATAGACATACGGCTCCCGTTCACAACGAGCAAAGTTAAGCAGTACAGACCGAGGGGCCCAATGGGCCCGCGGCCATGGCACTCGACCGAGTGCATATTTCCAGCAGCCATTTCCCTGACCCGGAAACAACAAAGGCCAGAGCTGCAAGGCTGTGACCTATAGAAAAAAACGAGAGTTTTTGCAACCTGGAAACCTCACCAAACATTTCGGCGAACTGACCAGAAGGCCTGCAAAGTCTTGCTCTGCGGCTTTCCGGGCCCAAGATGAAACCTTCTACATCTTGGGCCCGGACCATCATTTTACGACCTACTTCTTGCTGGCTTGCAAGTCGGTACTGCGAAGCGAAAGCGCAACTCGCTCAGCGGTTCCGATGGGCACTTCACCGACAACCGTCACTAACACATCGCCTTTAGGCGTGGTCAGTCGACGGGACACGGCCACCGTAGGCCCAAGCTGGGTACGCGTATCAGTCACCGCTGCACCGCTGATTGGTTCGACGAAAACCGAGAACCTGGCAATACCGTCGTCATACATCAGGTTGCTGACCTGGACACTGGTAGCCGAATCCTTGCGAACTGCACTGCTGCTGAGCTCAAAACCAGGCGGCATCCATTCCAGATGCCAAGGTGCCGGGTTTTTAGAGGTTTCAGGCCTGGACTTGGCAACATCCACTGCTTTGCAATCAGCACTGGCTTGCAATGCCTGATCACCGGGGATGCTCGCAGTGTCGAATTCAGTGAACTGGAAACGTTCCAACAACTGCCCTTTCTCGCTCAACAACAGCGATTTAAGGGGCAAGCCGGTTTCATCGTCGAGGTGTAGCTCGATGCCATATCGATGCTGATCTTTGGGGGTCAGGGCAATGATTTTCGCCGCACGACCCGCAACACGCGAGGTACCCACGACTTTCATGTCGTACCAGGCGGCGAGCTTTTTGACATCGTATGCATGAACTGCAGAATCAGGGACGTTAGACACTCCAGCTTCGAGAGTGCCGCTGACGCATTGGGTGACCCCGTCAACGCGCAACACTTCCTGAGCAGAACCGTCCAACTGAAGCAGACGCTCACGAACCTTGCCATCAGTTACCCGATGCCAGATTCGGTGAGTGGAGAAACTACCGTTTCGTTCGTAAACGAAGGTACCTTGAAAGCTTTGCTGCTGCTCAGCCTGCGCAAGACGCTTTAGCGAATCTTGCGCGTCATCGGCATGAGCGGGGAGGACAAGCCATCCACCAAGCAACAAAGGCAATAGAGGGATGGCGCGCATGATCCTCCTTAACGGTTTTCCAGGCTTGCAGCACGTGCATAAGGCAGAGCGCTTTCAGTGCCTTTCAACGCAGCTTGCTGAGCATGTTGACGCAGGTAACCTGGCAGACGTTGATCCTGTCCAGCCTGACCTTGCAAAACACCGTTGACCATCGGACCTTGGGCAGGCTCGCTGCTTTCAGTGTAGCCAGCCAGTACGGCCGGACCCTTCACTTGCGGAACAGACAGGCTGGCAGGCTGCGGAGCCTGTTGCGCCAACTGTGCACCAGCGATGTCATCCTGGTTGTACAGGCGAACACCCGCCAGTACCGCTACGGTAACCGAGGCTGCAACTGCCAGACGACCCAGGCTACGCCATGGACCACGAGCAGCTTTCAACGGGCTGACTTCATCGGCGATCGCGGCAGACACTGCAGCCGTGATATCCAAGTGAGGCATCAACAGCTCTTTGTGCATCGCTGCACGAGCAATATGATAACGCGACCATGTGGCACGTGTGTCCGCATCGTCAATGGCATTCAGTACCCGACGTAATTCCAGTTCGTCCGCTTCGTTATCCATCACTGCGGACAGCGATTCCTGCAGGGCTTCACGACTCATGGCGGTTCCTCTCTTGGCTATCGCCGCTGTCTCAGGATTCCTGCAACAACGGCTGCAGGGCTTTATCGATGGCTTCCCGAGCGCGGAAAATCCGAGAACGCACGGTACCCACCGGACATTGCATGACGCTGGCAATGTCTTCGTAACTCAGACCGTCGAACTCACGTAAAGTTAGGGCAGTACGCAAATCTTCCGGGAGAAGCTGGATAGTTCGATGGACAGTTCCCTCGATCTCATCCCTTAACAATGCACGCTCCGGCGACTCGATGTCCTTGAGGCCGTGATCGCCATCGTAGAACTCCGCGTCTTCAGACCTTACATCGCTATCTGGTGGTCGCCGACCGCGCGACACCAGATAGTTCTTCGCCGTGTTGATGGCGATGCGGTACAGCCAAGTATAAAAGGCGCTGTCACCGCGAAAGTTTCCGAGCGCACGATAAGCCTTGATAAAAGCTTCCTGCGCTACGTCTTGAGCTTCATGGGTGTCGTGCACGAATCGCACGATCAACCCGAGAATCTTGTGCTGATACTTCAGCACCAACAGATCAAAAGCTCGCTTGTCGCCGCGCTGAACGCGTTCGACCAGCTGCTGATCTTCTTCCTGGGTTAGCATGAACACTCCTCATAAAGCTTGAAGGAGCGCTGTACCAGCCAGTCTGTCGGCTTGCATACATAGACTCGGGCTTCTCGCAAAAGTTCTCCCCTCCAGGCAAGTTTCCTGTGGACGCTCAATGGTCCGCACGGAAAAACGCAGCTCGAACCAGGTCGGCTGCGCGAATAATCTAGTCGTCGAATTCGCTGGTGATAGCTTGATAAGCCCACTCAAAGCCGACGCCGTCCCTCTACAGGCAACCAGCTATTGAACCCGGACCACCCTAAAAAGTTCCCGAAGTCCGATAGCAGCTGTGAGACCAATAACACTCCGTACGTAGGAAGATAGCCGCAGTATTGCGCAATCTACGACCCAACTGACGCTAACGTTATGCATTCAGACACGGACTGCATCACAATCTGAGCCCTTCATAGTTCCACATTGCCATAAAGGCGCGGCTATTGTGCCGCTACACCCTTACTTATACTAGTGGCCGCAGCGTGCGGAGTTCATAGATGAGCCAACATTTTCAACACGACGTACTAGTGATCGGCAGCGGCGCAGCAGGCTTGAGCCTCGCACTGACATTGCCCGCTCATCTAAGCATTGCGGTTCTGAGCAAAGGTGAGCTGGCCAATGGCTCTACATTCTGGGCTCAGGGTGGCGTCGCGGCGGTTCTCGATCAAAGCGACACGGTGCAATCCCATGTGGAAGACACGCTCGATGCAGGCGGCGGACTGTGCAATGAGGACGCCGTGCGTTTTACCGTCGAACACAGTCGCGAAGCGATTCAATGGCTCATCGATCAAGGCGTACCCTTCACCCGCGAAGATCATTCAAGCCCCGAAGACAGCGGTTTTGAATTCCATCTGACCCGCGAAGGCGGTCACAGTCATCGGCGCATCATTCACGCGGCGGATGCTACCGGCGCAGCAATTTTCACGACGCTGCTGGAACAGGCCAGATCACGGCCAAATATCGAGTTGCTGGAGCAAAAGGTCGCCATCGACTTGATCACCGAACGCCGTCTTGGCCTGGACGGACAACGCTGCTTGGGCGCTTACGTACTTAATCGCAGCAGCGGCGAAGTCGACACTTATGGCGCACGTTTCACTGTTCTGGCATCTGGTGGTGCAGCCAAGGTCTATCTCTATACCAGCAACCCTGACGGCGCTTGCGGGGATGGCATCGCCATGGCCTGGCGATCAGGTTGCCGGGTAGCCAATCTGGAATTCAACCAGTTTCACCCCACTTGCCTCTATCACCCACAGGCCAAAAGCTTCCTGGTGACTGAAGCCCTTCGCGGTGAAGGCGCCTACCTCAAACTTCCCAACGGCGAACGCTTCATGCAGCGCTTCGACCCCCGTGCCGAATTGGCCCCTCGAGACATCGTTGCCCGCGCCATCGACCACGAAATGAAGCGTCTGGGCATTGATTGCGTCTACCTGGACATCAGCCATAAGCCTGAGGCCTTCATCAAGAGCCATTTCCCGACGGTCTATGAGCGCTGCCAGGAGTTCGCCATCGACATCACCCGCCAGCCGATTCCTGTGGTACCCGCGGCGCATTACACCTGTGGCGGCGTGGTAGTGGACTCTCGCGGGCGCACCGACGTGCCCAATCTGTATGCCATTGGCGAAACCAGTTGCACTGGTCTGCACGGTGCCAACCGCATGGCAAGCAACTCGCTGCTTGAGTGCTTCGTCTATGCCCGCTCGGCGGCAGCAGACATTCTTGAACAATTGCCGCAGATCCCGGAAGTCACGCCTTTGCCGATGTGGGATGCCAGTCAGGTGACCGACTCCGATGAAGACGTCATCATCGCCCACAACTGGGACGAGCTGCGTCGCTTCATGTGGGACTACGTGGGGATCGTGCGGACCAATAAACGTTTGCAGCGCGCCCAACACCGGGTGCGCCTGCTGCTTGATGAAATCGATGAGTTCTACAGCAACTACAAAGTCAGCAGAGACCTGATTGAACTGAGGAACCTTGCTCAGGTAGCGGAACTGATGATCAGGTCAGCCATGGAGCGCAAAGAGTCTCGCGGCCTGCACTACACGCTGGACTATCCGGACATGCTGCCTGAAGCGCTCGACACTATTCTGGTGCCGCCCACCTACGTCGGCTGAACTTCAGTCGTAGTCGCAGACGCCGGTGAACATCCGGCTCCATGGCGTCGCGAGGGATACACAGACCGCGCGTCATACGCCATCTGCTGCGACTTTCACCCGCAAGGCGAAAGCGCAGCACGACCATCAGAGGCAGCGCCATGCTGTCGCGACACAACTGCACGGGCTGCCAGCCGTGGCGCTGACTCCACAACTGCCAGCCTTCGGCATTGCGCCGCAGCCCGGTAAAGGCAGTGGAACGACTCAGCAGAATTGAGCCGGGTAACACGCAGATGCCTTGCGCTACACACAAAATAAGGCCGAGAACCAACGCCCAACCTGGGACTGCGAGCATATAAAGCGAGATCAGCGCCAGAAGTTGCGCAACCCCATACGCCACCAGCAGTGCCCGTGAGGCATGCCAGTGGCATTCAAAACGGTCACTTTGGCTGGACACGATCCAGAATCATGCGAACCATGCGCTGCAGCTCTGCATCTTCGGATTCGGCACGCTGCATGAACCAGCCAAACATGTCCTGATCTTCACAGGTCAACAGGCGGCGATACAGATCGCGGTCGACATCATTGAGCGTCGGGTAAACTTCCCGGACAAACGGTACCAGCAGCACATCCAGTTCAAGCATGCCACGGCGGCTGTGCCAGTAAAGGCGGTTGAGTTCGACGTCTTCGACCATGGAGCGCTCCTCAAAATAGGCGGCGAGTATACAACCGCAGGCCGCATGAGCGAACCTCGCAATAGTCGCAGTAGTTTTCATGTACCTATTATCCGGACTCGGCACTATCATGTGCCCCAGACTTTTTTCCCGTTGCGATGACTCATGGCCGATACAGCTTTCTACTGCCCGCTTTCCCATGAAGGTGTTCTCGCCGTCCGCGGCGTCGATGCCAGCAAATTCCTGCAGGGCCAATTGACCTGCAACCTCAATTACCTGAGTGACGCCAAAGCCACTCTGGGTGCGCGCTGCACGCAAAAGGGCCGCATGCAATCAAGCTTTCGCATCCTGCTTGAAGGCGACGGCTGCCTGCTGGCGATGGCCAGCGAACTGATCGAGCCCCAACTGGCTGATCTGAAAAAATACGCCGTATTCTCTAAATCGAAGTTGACCGATGAAAGTGCCTCCTGGGTGCGATTCGGCCTGAATAACGGCGACGGCGCGCTGGTCAATCTTGGCCTTGACCTCCCCCAGGACACCGATTCGGTGGTCCGCGCCAACGACATGATTGCCATTCGGGTCTCCCCCGCCAGAGCCGAATTGTGGGCTCGCGCCGATCACGCCAGCGACGTTCAATCACGTCTGGCGGCCCAACTGGGCGAAGGCACGCTGAACGATTGGCAGCTGGGTCAGATCCGTGCCGGTATCGGTCAGGTGTTCGGTGCCACGCGCGAAGAGTTCATCCCGCAAATGCTCAACCTGCAGGCGGTTGGCGGTGTGAGCTTCAAAAAAGGCTGCTACACCGGCCAGGAAATCGTTGCGCGCATGCAGTATCTCGGCAAGCTCAA
This sequence comes from Pseudomonas folii, assembly GCF_014357575.1. GTDB lineage: Bacteria > Pseudomonadota > Gammaproteobacteria > Pseudomonadales > Pseudomonadaceae > Aquipseudomonas > Aquipseudomonas folii. The sequence continues at coordinate 16,382 of NZ_JACONW010000062.1, forward strand.
ACGCCGCCTTTATCGTTTGACGCTGGCTGACCAGGAACTTCCAGAGCCCGGCACGGCGCTGTTTTCGCCGGTGCATGCCAGCGCCGTCGGCAACGTTGTCCTCGCGGCACGGGCTGAAAACGGGCTAGAACTGCTGGCTGTGCTTCAGGCCGATGCGGTCGAAAACGCCCAGATTCTACTCGGCTCACCGGAAGGGCCTGCTCTGCAGCTGGATGAGTTGCCGTACACGCTGGACAGTAAACTCGAAACACAGCGCTGACCCAGGCGAACACCTTCACGCTGGAAATGTCTGCATACCTGTTCCGCCTCTTCGCGCCCCTGGCAAGAAGAGGCACGGGACTACCCAAACGTCTACGAGATGCGACATGAGCGAGATGGCTGAAGAGGTGCAAAGGAACTTGATCAAGGCGATCGATAGAGACGCCTTGTTCTTGCCTACCCTTCCGGAAGTAGCATTAAAGATTCGCCTGGCTGCCGAAAATACCGAAATCAGCGTTGCCGAGCTGAGCCGGGTGATTGGTAGCGATACCGCACTTTCAGCACGCCTGATCAAAGTGGTGAACAGCCCTCTGTTGCGCCCGAACTTTGAAGTCAGTGACGTCAATACGGCGATTACCCGGCTTGGTGTCAACTACACCTGTAACCTGGCCATTGGGCTGGTGGTAGAACAAATGTTCCACGCCAAGTCCGAAGTGGTTGAACGCAAGTTGCGCGAAATCTGGAAGCAGAGCCTGCAAGTAGCAGGCATCAGCTATGCGCTGAGCTATCGTCGACCTTCACTCAAGCCAGACAAGGCAACGCTCGCCGGGTTGATCCATCTGATCGGCGTACTACCGATCCTGACTTACGCTGAAGATCACTTCGAACTGCTGGCTGACCCGGTCAGCCTCAACCATGTTATCGAGGCCATCCACCCGGTTATCGGCGAGCGGCTGCTGCGTTCGTGGGATTTCCCCGACATGCTGGCCTCCGTTCCCGGAAGCTTCCAGGACTTCACCCGAGTATCGCAATCAGCGGATTACATCGATCTGGTGCAAATCGCCACCGTCCACATCTATCAGGGCACGAGCCATCCTTATAGTCAGATCGAGCTGAGCAGCCTTCCGGCGTTTCATCAGCTGGGGCTGGACACGAGCGGCGGAACTTTGGGTGCCGAAATGGATGAAGCGAAGATGATGCTTTACTAGGAACGCGATACCGGAACAAGCACAGGCTTTGTAGGAGCTCACGAGCAACGCGAGGCAGCGATAGCGGTCTGCCTGACACACTGCTATCGCGGGCGTCGTAACCTCCGTGCGCTCTCATCAAACACCATGCAAGCCACTGGATTGAAATGCATTCTCTGTAGAGCTGCCGAAGGCTGCGAAGCATTTGTCCTGATACACCGCGATCGCAGCCTTCGGCAGCTCCTACAGGCCCTATGTTTGCCGCGAGACAGCGCGGTGCCATCAACACCGGGGCAACTCCTACAGAGAATGCCCCCAATTCAAAATTTTAGATTTTTAGGGAAGCAGCCGCGCGGTGCTTCAGTTGCAGGCTACTGAAAGTAAGTCGCACCTACTGCGCCGCTATAAAACTCACCCGCACTTTAAGCCCACCTGCAGCGCCGTCATGAAGGCTGATCTGCGCCAGATGCGCGCGGCATATCTCGCCGACAATCGCCAACCCCAGACCTGATCCCTTTCCCTGCTGACGGCTGCGGTAGAAGCGCTCGAAGACGCGGCTGCGCTCAGCTTCGGGAATGCCGGGACCATCATCCTCGACCTCAAGTACCCCCGGCGCGCTGACCCGCAGGATCACGTTGCCGCCCGAAGGCGTGTGCGCCAGCGCATTATCGATAAGATTGCTCAACAACTCGTTAAGCAGCGTCGGCTCGCCCCGCAACCAGACCGGCTCATCCGCCTCAAGGGCGAGGGAAACACCATGAGCATGGGCCAGCGGTGCCATCGCCATGCCCAGTTCGCGCGCCAACTGGCTAAGGTCCAGGGTTTGCGCCCCACCCTCGGCAATCGCACGCGCACCATTCTCGATGCGTGCCAGTGACAACAACTGATTGGCCAGATGAGTCAGGCGGTCAGTGCCCTGGGCCGCGGCTTCAAGCGTGGTACGCCAATGCGCAGGCTCGGGGTCACGCAGACCCAACTCGACCCGCGCTTTGAGTGCTGCTAAAGGTGTGCGCAGCTCATGGGCGGCATCAGCGATAAATTGCGCCTGTCGCTCGAACTGCTGACGCAGACGCTCGGTAAAATGGTTGAGTGCGTTAACCAATGGATGCAGCTCGTGCTGAACCTCGACCAAAGGCAAGGCGCGCAAATCATCGGGCTGACGTGATTCGACTTCGCTGCGCAAGCGTTCCAGCGGCCGCAGGGCAGCGCTGACCGTGAACCAAACAAGCAACAACGCACCGGCACCCAACATACCCAGGCGCAACAACGTGTCGGCCATCAAGCTGCGCGCCATGCTGACACGAGCTTCTTCAGTCTCGGCAACGCGAATCTCGGCCATGCCGTTCATGTTTGGCTCGCTGACCGGCTTGAGCAGACTGACCACTCGCACTGATTGTCCCTGATAGCGAGCAGTGTAGAAGCTCGCCAACGCCGGGTAATCATCGGTGCGCAACGTACCGGGAGGTGGAGGCGGCAGATTTTCGTAACCAGAAATCAGCTTACGGTTGATGTCATTGACCTGGTAATAGATGCGACCCGCGCTGTCATAGGCGAAGGTATCCAGAGCGATGTAGGGCACATCGGCACTCAGCGTCCCATCACGCTGTGAAACCCCGGCCGCAATGGTTCGCGCCGAAGCCAGCAAGGTTCGGTCATAGGCAATGTCAGCGGCTTCCCGACCGTTCCAGTAAGCGCTGAGTCCGCTGGCCAGCATCAGCACGGTGAGCAATACGCCCAGATTCCACAGTAGCCGCCAACGCAGACTGTTATGGCTGCTCATCGCGGCTTTCCAGCAGATAGCCAAGGCCCCGGAAAGTCACGATCGCCACCGGATGGCCGTCGAGCTTTTTACGCAGCCGATGCACGTAGATTTCGATAGCGTCTGCGCTGGCTTCTTCATCCAGGCCAAACACCTGAGAAGCCACCTGCTCCTTGCTCATCACCCGTCCCGGCCGGGCAATCAGCGCTTCAAGCACTGCCTGCTCCCGAGACGTAAGGGTCAGCAATTCATCACCCAAGGTGAATCGGCGTGTATCCAGATCGTAGGCCAGCACCCCGCAACGCTGTTGCCGTTCTCCACCCAACACGCTGCGGCGCAACAAGGCTTTGACCCGGGCTTCCAGCTCGGAAAGCTCAAACGGTTTGGCCAGATAATCGTCGGCCCCGAGATTGAGGCCATGTACGCGGTCCTTCACTTCACTGCGCGCAGTCAGCATCAGGACGGGCAGGTTCTTGCCCCTCCCGCGCAGCCGCGCCAGTACTTCAAAGCCATCCATGCGCGGCAGGCCGACATCGAGAATCACCACAGCATATTCCTCGCTGCTCAACGCCAGATCAGCCGCCACACCATCGTGCAATACATCGACGGTCAACCCGGCCCCTTTGAGAGCCTGGGCAACGCTTTCGGCTAATTGCAGATGATCTTCGACGAGAAGAACACGCATCGACTTCTCCTGAGTGCGTGGCTTTTGTGGAGCCCGGAGTTTACAGGCGCGCCACGGGCTGTGAAGCACTGAAACCACTCTAAACGCAATTTAAATGGTCATTGAAAGGTAGCTGAAAGGTTTATGAAAGTTTCGCTGATTAACATCGGGCTGTTTGCGACAAGACGTGCCGTTTCAGCGGCCGTTAAAGAAAAGCACCATGATGTGCTTTCACAATAAGAACAAGAATGGAGTCGACCATGACACAGCCAATGTCCAGGGCTATCCCGCCCGCCTGTAATTCCCATCCCGACGCTTTCGCCTTGACCGGCCGCTGCACGCATTCCATTGCGGGCGCATTCTCGTTGCCTTTCGATATTCATTCACTGCGATGACGCCGCTTACTGGCTCGCCCTGTTGTGGCCGCCTGTAAAACCGAATCGAACACCGTTGTACATCCAAAAACAAAAATCTGGAGACTGACCATGACTTTATCCTTGCGTCGTTTCGCGCTGGCTGCTGGCTGCATGATGCTCGCCACGCAACTGTTCGCGGCCGACGAACCCAAGCGCCCTGAATGTATCGCCCCGGCCTCGCCGGGTGGCGGATTCGACCTGACCTGCAAGCTGGTACAGAGCGCACTGATCAACGAGAAAATCCTTACCAAACCGATGCGCGTAACCTACATGCCCGGTGGGGTTGGCGCTGTGGCTTACAACGCGGTCGTTGCCCAGCGCCCCGCTGACGCGGGTACGCTGGTAGCCTGGTCAAGCGGTTCGTTGCTGAACCTGGCGCAAGGCAAGTTCGGACGTTTTGATGAAGGGGCTGTGCGCTGGCTGGCCGCAGTGGGAACCAGCTACGGTGCCATCGCCGTGAAGAGCGATTCGCCTTACAAAACCCTCGACGATCTGGTCAAGGCGCTCAAGGCCGATCCAAGCAAAGTCGTGATCGGCTCCGGTGGCACCGTCGGCAGCCAGGACTGGATGCAAACCGCCCTGATCGCCAAGGCGGCCGGTATCAACCCGCGTGACTTGCGATATGTCGCCCTCGAAGGCGGCGGTGAAATCGCCACCGCACTGCTCGGCGGCCACATTCAGGTGGGCAGTACCGACATTTCCGACTCCATGCCGCACATCCTCAGTGGTGACATGCGCCTGCTGGCCGTGTTCTCCGAGAAGCGTCTGGACGAGCCCGAAATGAAGAACATTCCGACCGCCAAAGAGCAAGGCTACGACATCGTCTGGCCCGTTGTTCGTGGTTTCTACCTGGGGCCAAAAGTCACCGATGCAGAGTACGACTGGTGGAAAGCCGCGTTCGACAAACTGCTGGCTTCGGAGGAGTTCGCCAAGCTGCGTGACCAGCGTGAACTGTTCCCGTTCGCCATGACCGGTGCAGAGCTGGACACCTATGTGAAGAAGCAGGTTGCTGACTACAAGACCCTGGCCAAGGAATTCGGCCTGATTCAGTGATCAACTGACTGACTAGCGGTTGCAGCTGCCTGCGCGGCAGCGCAACCCGGGAGTTTTCACCATGGTGATCCAACGTATTTTTGCCGCCGTACTGCTACTGGTCTGTGCCGGTCTGGCAGTCATGGCCTGGCCCTATCAGGCGCCGTTCTCCTACGAGCCGGTTGGCCCCCGGGCTTTTCCTCTGCTGATGCTCGGGTTGATGAGCCTGGCCTTGATCTACATGCTGTTCCGCCCGGCCCCCATCGTGCACACCGAAGAAGAGCCTGCACTGGATCGCGAAACCATCGTCAAGATCGTCGCGTGCGTGGTCTTGCTGCTGATTTTTGCCGGCACCTTCGAGCCATTGGGCTTCATCCTCAGCAGCATCCTGATCGGCATTCCCATGGCACGCCTGTATGGCGGCCACTGGGTGCCCAGCGTGATCGTGGTGATTCTGATGAGCGTCGGCCTTTACCTGCTGTTCGATAAAGCCATGGACGTTCCGTTGCCTCTGGGCCTGCTCAACGTTCTGGAGAACTAATAAATGGATACTTTCAGCTATCTGGGCCAGGGCTTCGGCGTTGCACTGACTCCATACAATCTCATTACCGCACTGTGCGGGACGCTGATCGGTACCGTGGTCGGGCTGCTGCCGGGCCTGGGGCCTATCAACGGCGTCGCGCTATTGATCCCGATTGCCTTTGCTCTGGGCCTGCCGCCGGAATCGGCGCTGATCCTGTTGGCAGCGGTGTATCTGGGCTGTGAATACGGCGGCCGGATCAGCTCGATCCTGCTGAACATTCCAGGCGAAGCATCGACCGTCATGACCACGCTCGACGGCTACCCAATGGCACGTCAGGGCCTGGCAGGCGTTGCCCTGTCGCTGTCGGCATGGAGTTCGTTCATTGGTGCCTTTATCGCCACCTGCGGCATGGTGCTGTTCGCTCCGATACTGGCGAAATGGGCGATTGCCTTCGGACCTGCGGAATATTTCGTGCTGATGGTATTTGCCATCGTCTGCCTTGGCGGTATGGCAGGTGATCGGCCCGTCAAAACCTTTATTGCAGCCCTGATTGGTCTGTTCCTGTCGGCCGTCGGGATCGATGCCAACAGCGGCGTGTACCGATTCACCGGTGACAACATCCACCTGACTGACGGTATCCAGTTCGTGGTGTTGGTACTGGGTCTGTTTTCCATCAGCGAAATCCTCTTGCTGCTGGAAAAAACCCATCGTGGTCAGGAAGCGGTGCAAGCCACCGGGCGCATGTTGTTCAACCTCAAGGAAGCGGGCGCGGTGTTCGTGGTTAACATCCGCTGCGGTTTGCTGGGCTTCATCATGGGCGTACTGCCGGGCGCCGGTGCGACACTGGCCAGCGCCGTGGCGTACATGACAGAGAAACGTATTGCCGGTGCCAGTGGCAAGTTCGGCCAGGGCGATATGCGCGGTCTGGCTGCGCCTGAAACCGCAATCGGTGCTTCGGCGTGCGGCGCTCTGGTGCCCATGCTGACACTCGGCGTTCCAGGTTCCGGCACCACAGCGGTGATGATCGGCGCCTTGTCGCTGTACAACATCACACCGGGGCCGATGCTGTTCCAACAGCAGCCGGATATCGTCTGGGGCCTGATCGCTTCGTTGTTCATCGCCAACGTCATGCTGGTGATCCTTAACATTCCGATGATCCGCATCTTCACCCGCATCCTCAATGTGCCGAACTGGGCACTGGTGCCCGTGATCGCAATCATCACCGGGATCGGCGTCTATGCCGTACACGCCACCACCTTCGATCTGTTCCTGATGGTCGGCATCGGCATCTTCGGTTACATCCTGCGCAAGCTGGATTTCCCGCTGTCGCCAATCCTGCTGGGCTTCATTCTGGGCGGTTTGATGGAGCAGAACCTGCGTCGCGCGTTGTCGATTTCCAACGGTGCGATGGAGATTCTCTGGTCCAGCCCGATCACCATGGGCGTCTGGGCGCTGACCATCTTCATGTTGCTGTTCCCGGTCGTCCGTATCTGGCGCAAACGCTCTGCCCAACGCCGTGCAGCGACCAGTGTCTGAACGACCGTTCAAAAGCTGGTGGGCAACACCGCTGGTCGGTCTGGCTGGCGGCTACCTCGCCAGCCAGGTCGGCTGGCCTCTTCCCTGGATGGTCGGCTCGCTGTTGGCGATCATCCTCGTTCGTTGCCTGACACCCTGGCAACTGGCCGAAATTCCCGGCGGCCGCAAATGCGGCCAATGGATTGTCGGCATCGGCATTGGCTTGCACTTCACCCCGGTCGTGATCGAGCAAGTGATGGCACATTTCGGGCTGATTTTTCTCGCTGCACTGATCACCAGTCTTTCCAGTGTCGTCGGCGTGTGGCTCATGCTTCGTACCGGAGAAGACCGCGCAACGGCGTACTTCTCCAGCATGCCCGGTGGCTCGGGGGAAATGGTCAACCTCGGTTCGCGCAATGGCGCCATTCTCAGTAGCGTCGCCGCCGGGCAAAGCCTGCGGGTACTGATGGTGGTGCTTTGCATTCCGGCAATTTTCAAATACCTGATGGGCGAAGGCACGCCGATTGTCCATGCCGGAAGCGTCAACTGGCTATGGCTGGCAGTATTGTTCCCGCTGGGTGCCGCAGTGGCCTGGCTCTGGCAACGGCTGAAGCAGCCGAACCCCTGGTTATTCGGCCCGTTACTGGTCAGTGCAGCCATCAGTGTCAGCTTCGACCTGCACATTGGTCTGCCAGACGGCAGCAGCCAGATCGGTCAGTGGTTGATCGGCAGCGGGCTGGGTTGCCACTTCAATCGTCAGTTCTTTCGCCGCGCACCGTCTTTTATAGCCAGGACACTGCTCGGCACCGCCCTGACCATGCTTATCGCCGCCCTCGCCGCTTTCGCCCTGAGCACCGCGACTCATCTCGATTTGCGCTCTTTGACCCTGGGAATGATGCCTGGTGGCATTGCAGAGATGAGCCTGACAGCCGAAGTCCTGCAGCTATCAGTACCTTTGGTGACTGCGATGCAGGTGATGAGATTGTTGTTTGTACTGTTTTTGGCCGAGCCGATTTTTCGGTATTGGAACAAACGACCCGGAGATTAGCGTTTTCTGTAGGAGCTGCCGAAGGCTGCGAAACGATTTCCATGTCACATCGCCTTCGCAGCCTTCGGCAGCTCGTACAAAAGATGTGATCTCATCAATCCTGCGGCAATCGCCACTCAATCGGCGCCATACCGTTTTGCTCAAGATACTTGTTCGCCCGGCTGAAGTGCCCGCAACCCAGGAAACCTTTATAGGCCGACAGCGGTGACGGGTGAACCGAGGTCAGTACCAGATGTTTGGTGGCATCCACCAGTTTCTGTTTGCTCTGGGCATGGGCGCCCCACAGCATGAACACCAGATGCGGCTGCTGAGCACTGACCGTTTCGATGACTTTATCGGTGAAATGCTGCCAGCCTTTACCCGCGTGGGACGCTGCATTGGCGCGCTCCACGGTCAGCGTGGTATTGAGCATCAACACCCCTTGATCAGCCCAGGATTGCAGGTGACCGTGGCGAGGCATATCAATGTTCAGGTCGCGCTTGAGCTCTTTATAGATGTTGACCAGCGACGGTGGAGCAGGCACGCCTGGCTGAACCGAGAAGCACAGTCCGTGCGCCTGACCCGGACCGTGGTAAGGATCCTGCCCCAGAATCACTACCTTGACCTTGTCCAGCGGCGTTGAATTCAGCGCGTTGAAAATCAGCGGACCCGGCGGGTAGATTTCCTTGCCTGCTGCATGCTCCTGGCGCAGGAACTCGCGCAACTGGCCCATGTAAGGCTTCTCGAATTCCTCACGCAGTGCCTGCTTCCAGCTGGGTTCAAGTTTGATACGGTCATCGCTTGTCATGGTCATACCCTGAAATCAATGCGCGGACACTAGGAAAGCTGGCCGCCAATGTCAATCAGCGCGTCGCGCCCTGCCCTTTCCTACACTGAACCTCATGCAACTTAACCCGATGCAGGACTATCACACCTGTGTTGGATACACGCATTGCCCTCGAGAGGTCACGATGAATCTGCAATTTGAAGAATTTCCGGCTCAGGATGGCGCACGCATCGGCATCGCCACCCTGGACGCCGAACAATCACTGAATGCGCTGTCATTGCCCATGATCCTCGCCCTGCAGGATCAGCTTGATAGCTGGGCCAGTGACGAAAAAGTCGTCTGTGTGATGCTGCGTGGCAATGGCGCGAAAGCCTTTTGTGCCGGGGGCGACGTGCGCTCGCTGGTGGATCAGTGTCGTGAACATCCAGGCGAAGTCCCACCGCTGGCCGCCAGTTTCTTCGCGGCCGAGTATCGGCTCGATTACAGCCTGCACACTTTTCCAAAACCCTTGATTTGCTGGGGCCACGGCTATGTGCTCGGCGGCGGCATGGGCCTGTTACAGGGAGCAAGTACCCGCATCGTGACGCCGAGCAGTCGGCTCGCAATGCCGGAAATCAGCATCGGGCTGTTTCCAGACGTCGGCGCCAGTTGGTTCCTGTCGCGTCTGCCCGGCAAGCTCGGCCTGTTCCTCGGTCTGACCGGCGCTCACATCAATGCTCACGACGCGCTCGATCTGGATCTGGCCGATCGCTTCATGCTGGATGAGCAACAGGAGGATTTGATCGGAGGCCTGCAGCAACTGAACTGGCAGGAGCAAACGTCAGTCCAGCTCAATAGCCTGCTCAAGGCCCTGCAACATGAAGCCCTTAGCCAATTGCCTGAAGCGCAATGGCTGCCACGCCGGGCGCAGATCGACGAGTTGCTCGACGTCGGCAACCTGCCCTGCGCATGGACTGCACTCAGCCATTTACAGCACAGCGACGATGCACAATTAGCTCGCGCCGCAAAAAACCTGACCCACGGCTGCCCGCTCACTGCACACCTCGTCTGGGAACAAATCCAGCGCGCCCGCCACATGTCGCTGGCTGAAGTTCTGCAAATGGAATACGCCATCAGCCTCAATTGTTGCCGCCATCCGGAGTTCAGCGAGGGCGTGCGTGCGCGGCTGATCGACAAGGACAACACGCCCCACTGGCACTGGCAGGACGTCGCGACGATTCCGCTGGCGGTGATCGATGCGCACTTCAGCAAGGCGTGGGAAGGACGACATCCGTTGGCGGATTTGTCGGCATATTGAATTTTTTGCTCGACATCACCGGGCCAAGCTCCGTTTGACCTCTTTTCCGCGCGCGACTAGAATCAGTCGCACGGAATGGAGGCTGGATGTCCAAGCAAGAAAAGCTGCTCGCCAAGCTACTGAACAGGCAATCGGGATTTAGCTGGCCAGAACTGGTCGCGCTGTTGAAAGGTTTCGGCTACAAGCAAATCGAGGGTGATGGCAGCCGCGTCAAATTTGATAACGGCAATGCTCAAGCGATGATAAACCTGCATCGCCCCCATCCAGGCAATGAGATAAAGGCATACGTTAAACGACAGGTTATCGAGCATCTGAAAGCGGGAGGTCTGATTTCATGAGTACGCTGTTACAGCACCGGGGCTATTACGGTTCAATTGAAGCCAGCCCTGAAGATAACTGCCTGTTCGGAAAACTTCAGTTCATACGCGCACTGGTGAACTATGAAGGCGAAACCGTGGCGGAGCTATCTCAATCCTTTCGTAACGCGGTAGATGACTATCTGGATACTTGCTCAACTCTCGGGCAAGACCCGGAATTGCCCTGCAAAGGCTCGTTCAATGTCAGGGTCGGGCATGACCTGCATTTGGCAGCCAGCGTTGCCGCGACCCGCGATAAAATTTCACTTAATGACCTGACACGTAAAGCGCTTCGAGAATATCTTAGTCACCATGCGTGACTATAAAGCTGCAGGTTGATAAACGTGATGAGCAGATAGTCCGAAGGTACATATCAGACAGAAAAACGGCGCCCCAATGGAGCGCCGTTTTTGATTCACCTACCGATGCCCGCCACGACCATCGCCACCGCGACCGCCTCGACCGTCACCTCGTCCACCGCCCCTGCCGGGACCGCCGTGGCCTCTGCCATCTCCATGACCATCCCCCCACGAAGGGCCGGGCCGACCTGGACTGCCACGAAAATCATTACGCGGCGGATGGCGATAACCGGGGTTGCCGCGATAACGGTTGTCCCCCCATCCGTAGCCGGGTGGACGGCCTGGCTGGTAATAACGTGGCACCGGAGGCGGTGCGTAGTAGCGCACAGGTGGAGGTGAGTAATAACGCACCTGTGGCACTGAATAGTAGCGAGGCTGAGGCGCTACATAAATGCGCTGCTCCTGATAGTAATTGGAGCTGTAGCCATTGTCGTAGGAGTAAACACTGGTTCCGTAAGTGGTCGGCAACTCCGTCACCCGGGAGGAATAGTAGCCTGAGTCGGTGTAGCAACCTGCAAAACTCAGGGCCAGCAAAACGATGAGCAAGGTTCGTCGATACATGGCGGCCTCCTGGACCGCAGTAGGGCACACACCAGCGACGCTGGTCGGCGTCTATCAAGCTGCAACAGACGAAAATAAGACATTAAAAAGGCCCTCCAGTGCCCTTATCCGCCTGTCACCTGACGAACTGCCGCTCCATCGCGGTGCGCCTGCGCACCATGTCGCGGCAAAAACAAGCGCCTGTTGAACCAGGAATTTCGCTGTCAGCCACGGTGTGCGGGCTTCCCCGTGACTTGGCACAACTCTCGCTTACCAAACCGTGTGCAGGAGTCAACTCAGGTTCGCGGCACCACAATTTGCAATAGCTGACTAGGGTTCCGGCTCGCCTTTGGCGAGTGGCTGGTCCGAGAGTTGGCGACCTCCAGTAGAGGTTACACGGCGGGATAAAAGCCCGGGAGACAGGACACCAGTGGTGTCGCGTTGCTCCTGATCGCCTTTCTTTCGCTACTGGAGGTAAACACATGCAAAAGTCCCGTCTATTAGGTCTGCTCACCGCAGGCCTCATCGCTGCATCGATCCTCTCCCCGGCGAACGCCGCCGTTAAAAAAGAATTCAACGTTTGCTGGACGATTTATGCCGGCTGGATGCCCTGGGAATACGCAGGCACCCAAGGCATCGTCGATAAATGGGCGAAAAAGTACGACATCAAAATCGATGTCACTCAGCTCAACGATTACGTCGAATCCATCAACCAATACACCGCTGGCCAGTTCGATGGCTGCACCATGACCAACATGGACGCACTGACCATCCCGGCCGCGGGCGGCGTGGAAAGCACCGCACTGGTGGTCAGCGACTTCTCCAACGGTAACGACGGCATCGTGATCAAGGGCGCTGGCAAGAAAGTCGCCGACCTCAAAGGCATGGACGTCAATCTGGTAGAGCTCTCCGTTTCCCACTACCTGTTGGCCCGCGCGCTGGACAGCGTCGATCTTGCAGAAAAGGACCTGAAAGTCGTTAACACGTCCGACGCGGATATCTCTGCGGCTTTCAACACCGATGACGTGCAAGCTGTCACCACCTGGAACCCGATGCTGGCGGATATCAAGGCCAAGCCCGGCGTCACCGAAGTGTTCAACTCCAGCCAGATCCCTGGCGAAATCATGGACATGATGGTGGTCAACACCCAGACCCTGAAAGATAACCCGGCACTGGGCAAGGCCCTGACCGGCGCATGGTTTGAAGTGGTCGCCCTGATGAACGCGAAAAACGCCCAAAGCAAAGCTGCTCTTGAGCACATGGCCAAAGCATCGGGTACCGATCTGGCCGGGTTCCAGGCGCAACTGGACACAACCAAACTGTTCGCAACCCCCAAGGAAGCGCTTGAGTTCGCGACCAGCAAACAACTGCCGGACACCATGCGCAAAGTCGCCAACTTCTCCTTCGAACATGGCCTGCTGGGTGAGGGTGCCAAAGACTCCAGCGCAGTGGGCATGACCTTCGCCAATGGCGTGACCTCCGGTGACAAGGCCAACCAGAAGCTGCACTTCGATCCGACTTACGTGCAGATGGCTGCCGACGGCAAGTTGTAATCCGGGTCCCGCTGAAAGGTCATTGCCATGCGCTTGATAAATCGCCGCCCGGATCGCGCCAGCCGTCTGATTCTGGTACTCCTGCCGTTTGCCTTGCTGCTGTTCGCCTATTTCACGGGCTCGGCAACACGGCTGACGGAAAACCCCAACGACAAGCTGCTGCCCAGCGCGGTACAGATGGCCGACGCGGTAAAACGCATGGCCTTCACCGAGGACCAACGCAGCGGCGGCTATCTGCTGTGGCAGGACACCGGTTCCAGTCTGCAACGTTTGGGGATCGGCTTGGGTATCAGCGCGTTGCTGGGCCTGTGTCTGGGCATTGCCTCGGGGATCCTGCCGTTATTCGGCGCGCCGTTATCGCCTCTGCTGACGGTGCTGTCGATGGTGCCGCCGCTGGCGATTCTGCCGATCCTGTTCATTGTCTTCGGGTTGGGCGAGCTGTCGAAAGTGATGCTGATCGTGATCGGTATCACGCCGATTCTGGCGCGAGACCTTGAACAGCGCGCCCGGGAAATCCCCGTCGAACTATTGATCAAGGCGCAAACCCTGGGCGCCTCCACCTGGACGCTGATCCTGCGGGTGATCCTGCCGCAATTGCTGCCACGTCTGCTGATTGCTCTGCGACTGGTGCTGGGCTCGGCGTGGCTGTTCCTGATCGCTGCCGAAGCCATCGCTTCCACCGATGGCCTGGGCTATCGAATCTTCCTGGTGCGGCGTTACCTGGCCATGGATGTGATTCTGCCTTACGTGATCTGGATCACCCTGCTGGCCTGGTTGATGGACTGGGGCCTCAAGGCGCTGACCCGTAAAGCTTTTCCCTGGTATGAGGGGGCGCGCGGATGAGCTTCATTTCAGTCAATAACGTCTGGCAGCAGTACGACGATCTGGTGGTGCTCGAAGGCCTGAACCTGAGCGTCGCTGAAGGTGAGTTCTGCACCCTGGTGGGCGCTTCGGGCTGCGGCAAGTCAACCTTTCTGCGCCTGTTGCTGGGTCAGGAAGTCGCCAGTAAAGGCAGCATCACCCTGGACGGCAAGGCACTGGCGAGCGAGCCGGATGCCAGTCGCGGCGTGGTGTTCCAGCGCTACTCGGTGTTCCCGCATCTTTCCGTTCTGGACAACGTCGCGTTGGGCCTCGAATTACCGCGCTCGGCACTGCTAGGTCGGTTGTTTGGCACCGCCAAGCGCGAAGCTCGGGAACAGGCTGCACAACTGCTGCAAAAAGTCGGCCTCGGTCACGCGCTGGATAAATACCCCGCGCAGCTGTCTGGCGGCATGCAACAGCGTCTGGCCATCGCTCAGGCGCTGATCATGAAACCTAGAGTATTGCTGCTCGACGAGCCGTTTGGTGCCCTCGACCCCGGCATTCGCAAAGACATGCACGCCTTGTTGCTGGAGCTGTGGCGCGAGACCCAACTGACCGTGTTCATGGTCACTCACGACCTGTCCGAAGGCTTCAACCTCGGCACTCGGCTGTTGGTCTTCGACAAAGTGCGCATCGACCCACACGCCCCCGGCGCTTATGGCGCGCGCATCACTTACGACATCCCTCTGAACAGCGACCGCCGCGCCGCACGCGCCGCGCTTGATTCGCTGCAACAGGCTTAAAGGATTCTACTCATGACAACCCACACATTATTCCCGGTATTTGCTGAAGAACTGCTGCCCGGTGGCGGCCATCGTTCGTTCATCCTCAAGCGTGGTGAACTGCTGCGCCTCACCGACTTGAACGGCAACGCCAACGTCAGCCTGACGATGCTCAACGCCCACGAAAAAACCGAGCGCCTGAACCTGCCCGACAGCCTCAAATGCCAACACACCGCCAAGCTTACCAGCGGTCACTGTCTGTATTCGGACATGGGCCGTGTACTGACTGCGATTACGGCTGACACCTGCGGCTGGAGCGACAGCATCGGCGGCGTGCTCTGTGCAGACGAAGTCGCGGAAAAATACGGCCAGGGCCGCTATCAGGAACTGCGCAACGGCTTCTTCCGCAACGGCGTCGACAACCTGCTGGTCGAGCTGGGCAAATGGGGACTGGGGTTGTCCGACCTGCTGATGACCTTGAACCTGTTCAGCCGCGTCAGCGTTGACGACGCTGGCAAGCTGCACTTCGTACCGAACAACTCCAAAGCGGGTGACTACATCGAGCTGTATGCGCCGATGGACACGCTGGTGGTCCTTACGGCCCTGCAACACCCCATGGACCCCAACCCGGAATACGCGCCGCAGCCACTCCAGCTGAGCTGGATGAGAGCCGACGCCAGCGTCGCCGAGCACTGCCGCACGTCCCGCCCGGAAAACGAGCGCGGTTTCATCAACACCGACCGCCTGTTCGCCTGAGGAGCTCTGTCATGAGTCTGCATTCCAACATCCCGACCACTACTACACATATCCCGGCAGGCGAGCCGTCGCTGACCGAACTCAAGGCCGGGCAAACCCTGCGCATCCTTGATCTGGAAGGAAATCAGGCGGTCGATACGCTGTTCTTCAGCCTTGCCAACCCTCGCGAGCGTTATGACGTACAACGTACGTTACGCCGTCAGGGCAGCGTTTATCTGACGACGGGCAGCGTGCTGTATTCCAACCTCGGCAAGCCGATGCTGACTATCGTCGATGACACCTGCGGTCGCCACGACACCCTCGGTGGTGCCTGCGCACAAGAGAGCAACACCGTGCGTTACGCCCTGGAAAAACGCCACATGCACAGCTGCCGGGATAACTACCTGCGCGCCTGCGTTCATGACGGCCGTTTAGGCAAAGGCGACATCGGGCCGAACATCAACTTCTTCATGAACGTGCCGGTGACTGCTGACGGCGGGCTGACCTTCGAAGACGGCATTTCCGCGCCCGGCAAGTACGTGGAACTGCGCGCAGAGATGGACGTGATCGTGCTGATCTCCAACTGCCCGCAATTGAACAACCCGTGCAACGGCTACAACCCGACACCGGCTGAATTGCACGTCTGGAATTGATTACACGGGGCTATGGGATTGCTTAGAAC